>CAYUXM010000226.1:0-4718 GCA_964448765.1 uncultured Rhodobacterales bacterium | reverse complement strand
CCTTCTTCTCGAAGTTCGAGAGAACGCTGACCGAATACCAACGCTTCGCCATGTGTGCCCCTGACCTCGCTCACACCGGCCGCGCGCCGGTCATTCCCCGTCTTCGGGCGCCGCCGCCGGCCCCCACCCCGAACAAAAAACAGCGCGCAGACCGAATCGCTGCACGCCGGTTTGCCGGAAGTCCGCTCGCCTTACAGGCCCCGCCCCCCGATTTCAAGAGGCGGCGCGGCGGGTGGCGCGCCCCGGCCGACGGCGGCCGGGCTCAGCCGAAAAACCCCAGAATCGCGGACAGCCCCTGCCGGATCACCAGATCGACGAGGAAGAAGAACACCGCGGTGAGCGCCGTCATGATCACCACCATCAGCGAGGTCATCGCCACCTCGCGCCGCGTCGGCCAGACGACCTTGGCGACCTCGGATCGCACCTGCGCGATGAATTGCACGGGATTGGTTCGGGCCATGACGCGTCCTCGTCTCTCGCTGCCCGGTGCAGATACGTGGCCGGATGCCGGAAATCAAGCCCGGCGGCGGCGGCGGCCCGGCGGCGCAAGAAGCGGGTTCGCCATCTTCTCGTAAAGGCCCAGCAGATGTTCCACCCGGTCCCGGTCGGACGCGAAGCCGGACGGCCGGTATAGCCGGTCCACCGCCCGGTCCAGCGCGGCATGCGCACGGCGCAGGTCGGGCGGCATCAGATCGGGATCGTAAAGCTGCGCCAGCGTCGTGCCCGGATGCACGGCGCGGGCATTGAGCACGGCATGGGCCAGCGGCGCCAGCCGCGACAGGTCGGCGCCGGGCGGCAGGGGGAAGGTGTTGTAGACCAAGCCCGCAGAATAGCGATACCGACTTTCGAGCCGCCCTCCGATGGACTGGAACCACGCCACGTGCATTGATGATGTGACCAAGCCGAAATGATCCAAACGGGCATCCAGCGCAATCAGCGAAGAGTCACTCGGGATTGTTGGGGGCTGCACCCAAGCGATTGGTGCATATTGTCGCTTTTCGCTGCTGACGCGCGGGAACAATAAGAACGGCCGGTCGGGCACGACCGTCACGTGAAACCGCGTCGGCGTCGTGGCAAGTTGCAACGAAGACAGCCCGCGTTCGCCCGAACCTTCCGCCTTCCCCTTCGCCGGAACCTCGCCAAGCCGATAGGCCCGCACACGGCCGATCACCTCGCGCACCCGCCGCAGCCCGTGCAAGTCCCGTGGCGTCGCGTCGCCCAGATAGAGGATGAATCGCTCGCCGCCGTTCAGGAACTCGCGGCTGCCCACGAAAGGCCGGAAAAACCGTTCCGCCTCCGGCTCCGTCGCAAGAAAGGCCCGCATTTCGTCGCGGGTGAAGATGTAGTGGCCGCCGTCGATGGGCTTCGATCCGATCACGATGCGCGGCATCCCGTTGATCGGCCGCGCCGCCTCCTTCACGACCAGATGAGGGTCGGCCAGCCGCGCGGCGTCGATCAGGTAGGGCGAAATCGCGGCATGCACGGTCTCCACCGGGTCGCCCCTGATGTCGGGATAGCTGAACAGCCGGCGGCGGCGCGGCGCCGTCGCGCGCCGGTCGAGGCCAAGGATCACGACATGCACATGCGCCTTGCCGCGCGCCTCCGATCCCCATTCGAAGGTGCGATGGGCGAACCCGATCTCCAGCCCGCAGCGGTCGAACAGGACCGGCCAAAGCTGCGCGACCTGTTCGCCCTGGGTGATCGAATTGGTGGCGACGAAGCCGATCCGCGCCCGCCCCCGGACATAGTGGCCCGCCTTGATGAGCCACGCCGCGACATAATCCAGCGTGCCGCCGGATTTCCCCAGCCCCGCGATCCGCCGCACCTGCGCGCGCTGCTCGGGCGTCTGGTATTTCGCGCCAACGAACGGCGGGTTGCCCAGCACGTAGCTGCATCGTTCGGGCGGCAGGACATCGGCCCAGTCGATCTCCAGCGCGTCGGCATGGACGATATGCGGCGCAGCCCGCAGCGGAATGCGGGCGACAAGATCGCCGACCAGTTCCGACAGCCGCAGGTTCATCAGGTGGTCCATCATCCACAGCGCCGTCTCGGCGATCCGCGCCGGGAATTCGCCGATCTCGATCCCGTGGAACTGGTTCACGTCGACGCGCGAGAGCGATGCGACGTTGAAACTGTAGTCGGCTTGCGACATCCCTGCCCGACGGAACCGATGGCCGAAGCGCTCCGCGATGACCTCGTTTTCCAAGGTGCGCAACTCGCGATAAGTGATCACCAGAAAGTTGCCGCAGCCGCAGGCCGGGTCGAAGAAGGTCAGCCCGGCGAGCTTGTCGTGAAACGCCTCCAGCGCCCTTTCCCGCCCCGTCTTGCGGGCCTTGATCCGCTCGAACTCCGCCCTTAGATCATCCATGAACAAGGGGCCGATCAGTTTCAGGATGTTCTTTTCCGTCGTGTAATGCGCGCCCTTGGCCCGCCGCTCGCGCGGTTCCATCACTGATTGGAACAGCGATCCGAAGATCGCCGGCGAGATCGGCGTCCAGTCGAACCGGCAGGCGTTGATCAGGGCCGCACGCATGTCGGCGTCGAAATCGGGGGCCGGGAAATACTCGCCGAAGAGGCGGCCGTTCACGTAGGGAAACCGGGCAAATGCGGGATCGAGGGTTTGCGATCTGCCCGCCTCGGGGGTGTTCAGAACAGCGAATAGCTTGTTGAGAACATCGCCCGTGTCCGTCCCGTCCGGACGGGTCCGTTCTTCGAGAAGGTCCAGGAGGATATCCTTGGGTTCGAAGATGCCGGTATCGTCTGCGAACAGGCAGAAGACGATCCTGGTGAGAAACACTTCGAGTTTGTGACCGTGATAACCCGATGCCTCGATCCGGTCGTGCAGGAGCCCGACGAGTTCCGCGGCCTTGATGTTGACCGGGTTCTGATCGCGGAACGGAACGACTTCGCGGCCAAGGACGAAGGCAAACCTGTCGATATACCGGGGCAGCTCATCAAGGTCGAACGTGATCCTTTGGCCGCTTTCAAGATCGGTGAGATCCCAGCTTCGAAAGTCGCAGGCCAGCACCCGCCTTGGCATTTCCGCGTCGGCCAGGCATTGCGTGTAGTCGAGTGCCTGAAGGCGCGCCTCGGACAGGTTCCTGCCAAGCGACTTCTGCTCGATGACTAGCTTTCCGGGGATGAACAGGTCGATCGAACCCGTCGTGCCCGACAGCTTCTCCACCGATTGCTCGTAGACCGCGATCCGCGTCCGCGGGACGCCGAAGACATCCTGGAAGAAGTTGTTCCAGAAGGTCTGCGAGTCGCGCCGTTCATCACGGAAGGCGCGATGGTTCCTTGCAAACACGGCGGCACGCGACCGCAACTCACTCGTACTCAACCTCATCAAGGAGAGGTTATGCACGAACCTGTACTTTTGGGAAGTCTGCGTGTTTATCCGGGCCTGGCAGGGGCAGAGGGACTCGAACCCCCGACCCTCGGTTTTGGAGACCGATGCTCTACCAACTGAGCTATACCCCTAAGGCCGATGTCTCGTTAGGTTTTCGCGACGCCGCCGTCAAGCGCAGATCACGCGGGGCCGGCCGCGCTAGCCGCCGAGGAAATCCGCCCGCCGCTCCAGCAGCGCGTCGCACAGGTAGTCCACGAACAGCCGCACCCGGCGGACGCGGCGCAGGTCGCCGTGCAGCAGCACCCAGGTCGATCGGCGCTGGTCGAGCGCGGTGCCGGGCACCCGCTGCAACTCCGGAAACCGCGCCTGGACCCAGGAGGCGAGAAAGGTCATGCCCGCGCCGGCGCGAGCCAGGTGCAGATGCATCTCCGGGTCCGGCACGCTGTGCCGGATCCGCGCCTCGGGAAACGGCGAGTTGCGGATGAACTCCTGCACCTCGGCGACCGGCCCGTAGCCGATCCAGCACAGCCCCGCGCCGCGCGTCCCGGCCTTGGGCAGCGCCCGGTCGATATAGCCGCGGGCCGCGTAGACGCCCAGCGCCAGCGGGAACAGCTTGCGCCCCACCACGTCGTCCTCGACCGCGGACACGTGGCGCACGGACACGTCGGTTTCCAGCCGCGCGATGGAATCGATGCCGTAGGACAGGTTCAACTCGATCTCGATCTCGGGGTAGAGCTCCGAGAACGCGGCGAGCACCGGGGCCAGCAGGTAATGCGCGGTCATCGGATCGGCCGACAGCCGGATCCGCCCCGCCGCCTCGCGGTCCAGCCCCTGCACCGCGTTGACCCCCTTGAGCAGCGCCGCCTCGGCCTCGAAGGCCTGCGGCAGCAGCATCCGCCCCGCCGCCGTCAGCGCCAGCCCGTCGGCGCCGCGGCGGAACAGCTGCGCGCCGAGCCGCGCCTCCAGCGCCTCGACCTGGCGGCGCACGGTGGCATGCGTGCCGCCGATCTGTTCGGCCGCGCCGCGCAGCGACCCGGCCCGCGCGACGGCGAGGAAGGCGGGAAGGGATTTCCAGTCGATCATCCGGGTGGTCCGTTTTTGAACCGGTATGGACCGTTATAGGCTATTATCGGACAAATTTCGATCCGCTATCTCGGCGTCAGCCGACAGAGAAAGGATCACGCCATGCAAGCCACCCTATCCGCCTGGAGCATCCGCCGCTACGGCGGCCCCGAACAACTGGTGCCCGTGGAGCGCCCGATGCCCGTGCCCGGCCCGACCGAGGTGCTGATCCGCGTGCATGCCTCCGCCGTGACGCGGGCCGACGGGATGATGCGGGCCGGCCTGCCCCGGTTCAGCCGCCCGTTCC
>CAYUXM010000225.1:0-4736 GCA_964448765.1 uncultured Rhodobacterales bacterium | reverse complement strand
GCTCTACAGCGAGTTGAAGAAGCGCGCGATCGCGATCGAGGCGGTCGCGGGCTGACCCGCCGCGAAACGTGAAAGGGCCGGGCAGCTGCCCGGCCCCCGACACCTCCGCCCCGACCCGGGCGGGGTTGCCATCATGCCGTCCAGACGGGTTTGCCGGCTTCCCGCACCGCCGCCTCGGGGCTGATCCCGGCGTCGTCGAGAAGCCGGGCATCGAGCCGGGACAGCGCCGCGCGGCTGGCCGCCCGCGCCTGCCAGGCCAGAAGCAATGCGACCGGGGACAGGCCGGCGGTTCCGAAGAACGGGAGCGTCAGGGTCATCGCACGCATGGCTGCACCTTTCTGTATTGATACAATGTGAGTGTTCCGTTAGAAGTATAGATACAATAGCGGAACAAAGCGGTCCAGAGAAACATTGTGATGGATACAAGCTGGCAGCCCGATCTCGCGCGGTTCGACGGGCCGAAATACCTCGCGCTCGCCCATGCGCTGCGCGAGGCGATCCGCGCGGGCGTGCTGGCCGAAGGCACCCGCCTGCCGCCGGTGCGCGACATGGCCTGGCGGCTGGGGCTGACGCCCGGCACCGTGGCGCGGGCCTACCAGATCGTCACCGGCGAGGGGCTGTTGCAGGCCGCCGTGGGGCGCGGCACCTTCGTTTCCGCCCGGCATGCGCGGATCGGGCCGGACCAGTCGCTGGTGCCCGACACCGGGCAGGGCGGCGCGGTGGAGTTGCGATCGCCCGAACTGCCCGATGTCGGACAGGCCGAGGCGATCGCGCAGGCGATGCGGCGGTCGGCCGACCGGATCGCGCCGGACTGGCTGGATTATCCCAGCCTGCGCCGCGACCGGCCGGCGCGCGCCGCCGTGGCCGGGCTGATCGCCGAGCGCGACCTCGGGCCGGCCGGCGCCGATGACCTGGTGCTGACGCATGGCGGGCAGAACGCGCTCAACATCGTGTTCCAGTGCTGCCTGACCGGCGAACGCCCGGTGATCTTTGCCGAGGAACTGGCCTATCCCGGCATCCGCCATGCCGCGCGCCTCGTCCGGGCCGAGGTGGTGCCGATCGCGCTGGATGGCGAGGGGATGCGCGCCGATGCGCTCGAGGCCGCCTGCCGGCGCTGGGGCGGCCGGATCGTCTGCCTGACGCCGGAGGCGCAGAACCCCACCACCGCGCGGATGTCGGCCCGCCGCCGCGACGAGATCGTGGCGGTCGCGCGGGCGCATGACCTGCAGATCATCGACGACGATTGCTATTCGGTGGCCCGGCCCAGCCTGCCGGCGCTGCGCGCGCTGGCGCCGGAACGGGTGTGGCATGTCGCAAGCCTGTCCAAGACCGTTTCCGCCGGGTTGCGGCTTGGCTGGATCGTCTGCCCCGCCGGCATGGGCGAGACCGGGCGGCTGACCGCGCAGCACGCCTATTTCGGCCTGTCGCGCCCGGTCACCGCGATCGCGACCGATCTGATCGAGTCCGGCGCGGTGCAGCGGATCCGGGCCGCGGTGCAGCAGGTTTTCGCGGCGCGGCTGGACATGGCGGTGGCGGCGCTGGACGGCTACGACCTGTCCTGGCAGCCGGGGCTGTCGTTTCTTTGGCTGAGACTGCCGCGGGGCTGGCGCGCTTCGACCTTCGCGCGCGAGGCGGAGGCGGCGGGGGTGCTGGTGCGCTCGGCCGACGAATACGCGCTGGGGCACGGGCAGGCCCCGAACGCGGTGCGGATCGCCCTGTCGGGGGCCGAAACGGAGGATCGGTTCGGCCAGGCGCTGGCGACGCTGGCGCGGCTTCTCGGCCGCCCGCCGGTCGACCTGCCGGTGTGAGAGCGACGTTCCGCGCCGCGCCGCGCGGTGCTAGTCTGGGCCGATGCGCGACGACCTGGCAGAACTCCTGATCACCCATTACGTCGGCGGCGCCTGGGTCGCGCCTCTGGGCAGCCGCAACCTGCGGTTCGGCGATGCATCCGCGGGGCTGGCCGGGACGCTGGTGGCGGCCGGGCGCGCCGATATCGATCGGGCGGTGGCCGCGGCGCAGGGCGCGGTGGCCGCCCTTGCGGCCGTCCCGGACCGGCGGGCGCGTCTGGCCGCGGCGGCTGCGCCGCTCGCGGTCGAATTGCCCGGTCTCGACGGCGTTCTGGCCCGCGCCCCCGAGAGCGCCGGCGGCCCGGTGCCCACGGCGATGATCGGCGGCCCGGCGCTGTCGCCGGCGCGGATGGCGAGCGTGCTGTTTCAGCTGCTGATGGCCGGTTGCCCGCTGGTCCTGAACCCCTGCGTGACCGCGCCGCTGCCGGCGCTGCGGCTGGCGCTGGCGCTGCATGGCGCGGGCCTGCCGCCGGGCAGCGTGAACCTGATCCACGGCGATGCGGCCACCGCCCGCGCGCTGGCCGCGCATCCGGGGATCGGCCGGGTCTGGCAGGCCGGTCAGGCGTCGGGCGGGATCAGGCCCAGCCCGCGCAGATAGATCAGGATGCCGCTTTCCAGCAGATCCTCGGGCGCGTAGGGCGAGCGCGCACCGGGCGCGCCGCGGGCGTAAAGCTCCACGATGCCGTGGCTCATCGCCCAGACATGGGCGGAAAACATCGCCGGTGGCGGGCGCCGGCCCGCGGGGATGTGCTGGCACAGCGCCTCGGCCGACTTGGCGAAGACCGCGCGCGCCCGGTCGGCGGCGCGGGCGAGGCCGGGGGAGGCGTTGGTCGACACGCCGGATTCGAACATCGCGATGTAATGGCCGGGAAATTTCCGCGCGAAGGCAAGGTAGGCCCGGCCGGTCGCCTCGAAGGCGGCGAGGGTGGAGGGCCGGCCCTCGTCGAAGGCGTGCTCCATCACGTCGGCGAAGATCTCGTAGCCCTGCCGGGCGCATTCGGCCATCAACTCGTCCTTGCCGGCGAAATGGCGGTAGACCGCCGCGGGTGTCACCCCGGCGGCCTTCGCCGCCTCGCTCAGCGTGAAGGCCTGCGGCCCCCGGCTCTCGATCAGGTCGAGCGCGGCATCGACGAGCGCCTGTCGCAGGTTGCCGTGGTGGTAGCCCTGCTTAGCCATCGAGCAACAGCGGATCGCCGCAGATCGCCGGATCGGGCGTGCCGACCACGTCGTCGTCGCGCCCGGCATAGTCGATCCGGCCCAGCACGGCACTGATCGCCGCCAGCCGCGCCCGGCGCTTGTCATCCGACCGGATCACGGTCCATGGCGCATGGGCGGTGTGGCTGAGCATCAGGGTTTCGCCGATCGCCTCGGTATAGGCATCCCAGCGCGCCAGCCCGTCGACATCGATCCGCGACAGTTTCCACTGTTTCAGCGGGTCGCGTTCGCGGGCGATCATCCGGCGCAACTGCTCGGCCCGGCCGACGGCCAGCCAGATCTTCACCAGCACGATCCCCTCGTCGACAAGCATCCGCTCGAAATCCGGCAGTTGCCGGAAGAAATGTGTGCGCTCCTCGGGGGTGCAGAAGCCGAAGACATGTTCGACGATGCCGCGATTGTACCACGACCGGTCGAACAGCGCGATCTCGCCGGCCGAGGGCAACCAGTCGACATAGCGCTGGAAATACCATTGCCCGGCCTCGCGCTCGGTCGGTTTCGGCAGCGCCACGACGGTGCAGACCCGCGGGTTGAGGTTCTTGCGCATCCGGCCGATGGTGCCGCCCTTGCCGGCGGTGTCGCGGCCCTCGAAGACCACGGCAAGCCGCTTGCCACTGGCCTTCAGGTCGGACTGCATCTTCACCAGCTCGATCTGCAGCCGGTCCATCCGGTCGCCGTAGTCGCCCTTCTTCATCACCTTGTCGTAGGGATAGCCGGGCGTCACGACGTCCTTGTCATCGGCGCCGTCAAGCTGGCGGCGGATCTCGGCGGGCGCGCCGGTGTCGGCAAAGGCGCTGATCGCGCCGTCGAAGGGCAGGGTCATTTCGGGGCCTCCTGACCCTGTCACTATCCCCGAAGCGGCCCCGGTGGCAACCGGGGCTCAGCGCGCGGCGCGGGTCGCGGCGCTGCGGATCGCGGCGATCACCTCGTCGGCGCGGGAATGGTGGATCATGTGGCCGGCATCCTCGATCAGCGTCAGCCGCGCCGCGGGCAGGAGCGCGGCCATCGGTTCGGCATGGACCTCGTGCGGCACGATCTCGTCGGCGGTGCCATGCACGATCTCGACCGGCAGGGCGAGATCGGGATAGGCCGCCGACATCTCTTGCAGATAGGGTTTCAGCCCGTTGACCTGCCGCGCGTTGGTGCGCAGCGTCTCGCGCCGCAGCGTCAGGCCCGCGCCGACATAGTCGGCATAACCTTCGGGCACCGGGTCGGGGGCGAAGATCGTCGCGATCGCCGATCCGGCGCGGCGTTCCGGCACGAAGGCGGAGATCAGCGGGATCACGGTCGCGCCGCCGAAATCCGAGGAGGCCAGGGTGTACCACGGCCCCAGCCCACCGGGCCAGGGCATCGTCGCCCCGGCCAGGGTGACCACCGCGCCGGTGCCCGCCGGATCGCCCAGCGCCCAGGCCATCGCCACCGCGCCGCCGTAGCTGTGGCCCACCACCACCGGCCGGCGGATGCCCAGTTCCCGCGCCGCGCCGCGCAGGATCTTGGCCTGCACCAGCGGGCTGACGCCATCGGGCCCGGCCGCGTCGGACCAGCCCAGGCCGGGCCGGTCGAAGGCGGTGACCCGGAACTCGCGCGCCAGACGGTCGGCCAGCGCGAAGGTGAAATCGCGGGTATTGCCCGAGGCGCCGTGGATCAGCACCACGTCCGGCCCCGATCCGCGCT
>CAYUXM010000224.1:0-4753 GCA_964448765.1 uncultured Rhodobacterales bacterium | reverse complement strand
GGCTGACCGACCAGGTGCTGGACGATCCGCAGCACGGCTATACCCAGCTTCTCGTGTCCTCCGTCCTGCAGGTCTGACGGATGCTCTACGCCTATCGCGACCACGACGGACGGCTGCAGCGGATGGAGGCCGGCGCAGAGATCGCCGGGGCGCTCTGGATCGACCTTTACGCCCCGCAGGAGGCGCAGGTGGCGGCGGTCGCGGCACTCGGCCTCGAGGTGCCGACCTTGCCGGACATGGAAGAGATCGAGATCTCCAGCCGGCTCTACCGGCAGGGCGGGGTCGATTACATGACGGTGGTGCTGCCCGGCATGTCGACGGGCCATGCGCCGATGGCCGGGCCGGTGACCTTCATCCTGTCGGAAACCCGGCTGGTGACGGTGCGCCACCACGCGCCGCGGCCGTTCGAAACCTTTCCCGACCGCGCCGACCGGTCGGCATTGGGCGCGACCTCGGCGGAGCGGATATTCCTGGGCCTGACCGACGAGATCGTCGCGCGCCTCGCCGACCTTCTGGAAGGTGCCGGGGCCGAACTGGACGCGGCCGCGCGCGGCGTCTTCGGCGGCGGCGCGGACGGCCGGCCCGAGATGCTGCGCCAGACGCTGGAGCGCGTCGGCCGGCAGGGCGAACTGATGAACCGGGTGCGGCTGGCGCTGCTGACCGTCGAACGCGCGCTGTCCTATTTCGGCCAGACGCTCGGCCTGAGGATGGAGGGCGAGGAGTTGCGCGCCGCGCTCAAGGCGCAGATGCGCGACATCCAGGCGCTCGGCGTGCATGCCGATTTCCTGTCGAACCGCGTCAGCCTTGCCGTCGATGCCACGCTGGGGCTGATCAATCTCGAGCAGAACGCGACGGTGCGGATCGTCTCGACCGTGGCGGTGCTGTTCCTGCCGCCGACGCTGGTCGCCTCGGTCTACGGGATGAATTTCGCCGCCATGCCGGAACTCGACGCGCCCTGGGGCTATCCCGCCGCGATCGGGCTGATGATCGCCTCGGCGGCGATCACCTGGGCGGTGTTCAAGTGGAAACGCTGGCTGTGAGGGGACGGGCATGGAGCCGATGATCGAGGTTCGGGGGCTGGCCAAGTCCTTCACCCTGCACAACCAGGGCGGCGCGGTGATCGAGGTGATGCGCGGCGCCGAGCTTGCGGTGCGGCCCGGCGAATGCGTGGCGCTGGTCGGCGCCTCGGGCGCGGGCAAATCGACGCTGATGCGGATGATCTGGGGCAACTACCTGGCCGCGGCGGGGGAAATCCGGGTCGGCGGCACCGACGTGGCCCGCGCCGCCCCGCGCGAGATTCTCGCGCTTCGGCGCGAGACGCTGGGCTATGTCAGCCAGTTCCTGCGTGTCGTGCCGCGGGTGCCCACGCTCGACGTCGTCGCCGAACCCCTGCTGGCGCTGGGGGTGGAGGAAGCGGCCGCACGGGCCCGGGCGGCCGGGCTTCTGGCGCGGCTGAACCTGCCCGAACGGCTGTGGTCGCTGTCGCCCACGACCTTCTCGGGCGGCGAACAGCAGCGCGTCAACATCGCCCGCGGTTTCGCCCATACCTGTCCGGCGCTGTTGCTCGACGAACCGACCGCGAGCCTCGACGCCATCAACCGCGCGGTGGTGCTGGACCTGATCGACGAGGCCAAGGCCCGCGGCGCGGCGATCCTGGGCATCTTCCACGACGCCGGCGCGCGTGCCGCGGTCTGCGACCGCGAGATCGACGTGACCGCCTTCACGCCGCGGGCGGCCTGAGATGGCCGGGCGGGAGGTGGGCCGGATCTTCGCCGTCGTCGGCCCCTCGGGCGCGGGCAAGGACACGCTGATGGCGGCGGCCCGTGCCGCGCGGCCCGACCTGTGTCTTGTGCGCCGGGTCATCACCCGGCCCGAGGCCGCGGGCGGTGAACCCTTCGAGGGGGTGAGCGCGGCGGAATTCGCGCGCCGCAAGGCCGCCGGCGGTTTCGCGCTGGACTGGCAGGCGCACGGGCTGAGCTACGGCATCCCGGCCTCGGTGCGCGGCGATCTGGCGGCAGGGCGCACCGTTCTGTTCAACGGCTCGCGCCGGATGCTGGGTGACGCGGTGGCGGTCTTTCCCGGTCTCACCGTCCTGCATGTCACGGCCGCGCCCGAGGTTCTGGCCGAACGGCTCGCGGCGCGCGGGCGCGAGTCGGCGGCGGAGATCGCAGGGCGGCTGGCGCGTGGCACTGATCCGTTCCCGGCCGGCCTGCCGGTTCTCGAGATCCGCAACGACGGCGCGCTGGACACCGCCGTGGCGGCGTTTCTCGACGCGCTTCAGCCGGTCAGGGCGTAGCGATGCAAGGCATGGAACCGCCCGTCGCCCGCCTCGCCGAAAAGGCAGATCGACCGAACCGGGAAGGGCCGGGGCAGCAGCGGCGCGATCACCGGTTCCAGCGCCGCGCGGGCGGCCTCGGCCTCCTGTGGCTCCAGCGGGCCGGTGAGGGTGAGGTGAAAACGGAATTCCTCCATCACGTAGGGATAGCCGTAGCGGCCCAGCAGGTCGCGCTGGCGCGGCGGCAGCGCATCGGCGTGGCGGCGCAGCATGTCCTCGGGCGACAGCGGGGCGCGGAACGGCTCGAATTCCTCGACGATCGCGGCGGCCAGCCGGGCAAGCGGCGCGGCCGCGCCTTCGGGCACCAGCGCGAGAAACCGGCCCAGCCGGGCCAGGTGCAACCCGGCAAGCGAGACCGGCGCGGTGCGGGCGGCGAATGCGGCAAGGGCGGCGTGCAGCCCGGCGCCCGTTGCCCCCTCGACCAGCCGGAACGGCGCCTTGAGCGTGCCGTGAAAGCCGTATTTGCGCGGCGTCGCGGTCAGTGCGTCGACCGGGGCGGGCAAGCCGGGAACCTCGGGATGCGGAACCTCGGTGCCCGCCTCCGGATCCCAGCCCAGCCAGGACGCGGCGAAGCGCGCCAGCGGCCCGGCCTCCGGCGCCCAGTAGATCGCGTAACGCTTGTAATCCTCCATGCCCTCGCCCTTATGCCGGTCGCGTCACAGGATGATGACGCCCCGGCCGTGGTAGACGGTGGCCGAAGCAGGGACCAGAGATGACCGAAACGATACTCGCCAATGCCACGCTCGTCCTGCCCGGCGAGGTGCTGCGCGGCAGCCTGAAGCTTGCCGGGGGCCGGATCGCGGCGATCGATCCGGGCGCGGCGGTTCCCGCCGGCGCCATCGATTGCGCGGGCGACATCCTCGCCCCCGGCCTGATCGAACTGCATACCGACAACCTCGAACGGCACATCCAGCCGCGGCCCAGGGTCGACTGGCCGCATGCCGCGGCGATCGTCGCGCATGACGCCGAGCTTGCCGGGGTCGGCATCACCACGGTCTTCGACGCGATGCGGGTCGGCTCGGTGGTGACGAACACCAAGTCGCGCTACGACAAATATGCCCGCGGGCTGGCCAGCGAGTTGCTGGCGATGCGGGCCTCGGGCGCGCTTCGGATCAGCCATTTCCTGCATCTCAGGGCCGAGGTCTGTTCCGAGACGCTGGTGGCGGAGCTGGAGGAATTCGGCCCCGAGGACCGGGTCGGCATCGTCAGCCTGATGGATCACACGCCGGGCCAGCGGCAGTTCCGCGACGTGTCGAAACTGGCGCAATACGTGATGGGCAAGCACAACCTGACCGAGGAGGATTTCGCCCAGCATGTCGCCAATCTCCAGCGCCTGCGCGACATCTATGGCGACGATCACGAGGCGGCCGCGGTGGCCGAGGCGCGCCGCTTCGGCGCGGTTCTGGCCAGCCATGACGACACCACCGCCGGGCAGGTCGCCACTTCGGCGGGCTACGGCATCAGGCTGGCGGAGTTTCCCACGACGGTCGAGGCCGCGCAGGCCTGCCGCGACCACGGCATCGCGGTGATGATGGGCGCGCCGAACCTGATCCGCGGCGGGTCGCATTCGGGCAATGTCGCGGCGCGCGATCTGGCCGAGGCCGGGCTTTTGGATATCCTGTCATCCGATTACGTGCCCGCGGCGCTTCTGAACGGGGCGCTGATGCTGGCCGATCTCTGGGGCGATCTGGCGCGCGGCATCGCCACCGTGACCGCCGCGCCGGCCGCCGCCGCCGGGCTGGCCGATCGCGGCCGGATCGAACCCGGCGCGCGGGCCGATGTGATCCGCGTGGCGCGCGCCGGCGGCACGGCGGTGGTGCGCGGGTCCTGGGTGCAGGGGGGCCGCGTGGCCTAGCCGCCCTTGCCCTCCAGCCCCGCCGCGGCCGCCTGCGAGGCGCCGGGAATGCGCATCTCGAACACCTCGGTCACCGAGGTGTAGTCGTAATATCCCAGCCGGGCCAGCGGCCGGATCCGCGCGATATCCAGCTTGCCGTCCGCAGTCAGCACCTCGTCGGCGACGTGGATGCGCGCCACCTCGCCATAGACCACGTCGACCCAGCCATGGTTCGACGATCCGCGCAGCCGGTGGGTGGACAGGTAGCGGCATTCGAACTGCGCCGGGCTTTCGGCCACCCGCGGCCCCGGCGCGTCGATGCAGGCGGCCCTTGTCACGCCGGCCTTGTCGAATTCGTCCACCCCGTCGGGCCATTCCACGGCCGAGATGTTGACCGCCTCGCGCAGCGCATAGGTCGCCATGTTCCACACGAACCAGCCCGTCGCCTCGGCGTTCAGCACCGTGTGCTTGCGCCGGCCGTCGGCATACTGGTTGGCCGCGAACATCACCATCGGCGGGTCGAAGGTAAGGTGAGCACCTCCCCGAAAATCGGACAGTGACGGAAGCTACGGTCTGACGTTTGC
>CAYUXM010000223.1:0-4778 GCA_964448765.1 uncultured Rhodobacterales bacterium | reverse complement strand
ACCACCTGCTGCCCGAAAGCGGGCTGCACATCGTCGACGAGGCCTTCGTCCGGGTCCATATCAACCTGCTCGCGGTGCCGGGAACCCCGCTCAAGAGCGTCGAACGCGCGATGAGCCATACCGTGCTGCTGGGCCAGTGCCGCGGATTCCTGCGCGAACACGCGATCCAGCCGGTCACCGGGGCCGACACCGCCGGCTCGGCCCGGCACGTGGCCGAGCACGGCGAGCCGGCGCTGGCGGCGCTGGCCTCGGAACTCGCGGGGGAGATCTACGGGCTCGACGTGCTGGCCCGGCATATCGAGGACAAGTCGAACAACACCACCCGGTTCCTGATCATGTCGCGCGAGGCGGACCTGACACGCCGCGGCCCCGGCCCGATGATGACGACCTTCGTGTTCCGGGTGCGCAACATCCCCGCCGCGCTCTACAAGGCGATGGGCGGCTTCGCCACGAACGGCGTGAACATGACCAAGCTGGAAAGCTACATGGTCGACGGCTCGTTCTCGGCCACCCAGTTCTACGCCGATATCGAGGGCCACCCGGACGACCGCAACGTCCAGCTCGCGCTCGAGGAGCTGGCCTATTTCACCTCGCAGATGTCGCTTCTGGGGGTCTATCCCGCCGATCCGCAGCGCCGGTAGCGGCCCCGCCCCGGTCAGTCCAGCCGGTCGGCCAGCCACGCATCGACCAGGAAGGCCGCGATCGCGCCGCGGCGCGGCGGGCGCACCTCGGGATGGGCGCCGGCCACGATCTCGGCCACCTCCTCGCGGGTGAACCAGCGCGCATCGTCAAGTTCCGCGGGGTCGAGGATGATCTCGTCGGTTTCCGCCTCGCCCAGACAGCCCAGCATCAGCGAGGCCGGAAACGGCCATGGCTGGCTGGCGAGGTAGCGCACCCGGCCGACGACGATGCCGGCCTCTTCCGCGACCTCGCGGCGCACCGCCGCCTCGACCGTCTCGCCCGGTTCCACGAAGCCCGCAAGCGCCGAGAACATGCCCTCCGGCCAGCCCGGCGAGCGGCCCAGAAGCAGCCGGTTGCCGCGCACCACCAGCATGATCACCACCGGATCGGTGCGCGGGAAATGGCTGGTGCCGCAGGCCGCGCAATGGCGCTGCCAGCCGCCCCCGACCGGGTCCGACGGCGCGCCGCAGGCCGCGCAGAACCGGTGGCTGCGATGCCACGACAGCAGCGCGCGGGCGGTCGCCGCGAATTCCGCGTCGCGCGGCGAAAGCTCGGCCATCACCCCGCGCAACTCGGCAAATCGCCAGCCCTCGGCCAGTGCCGGGTGCCGCTGTTCGGACGGGTCGAAGAACACGCCGGGCGGCGGCAGGTCCGCCGCCGGCGGCTCGAAGGCGGAGACATCGGCGCAAAACCGCGGCCCCTCGGCGTCGCGGCCCAGAAGGATCGGCGCCTCCGCCGCCTCGGCCAGAACCGCATGGCCGGGCGCAAGCCAGCCCGGCGCCGCGCCGGGGCCAAGCAGCGGCTTGCCGCGCCACAGCGGCAGCACCCGCGCCCGATCGTCGGCCAGCAGCGCGGCCAGCCGCGCCGGATCGCCGCGCAACTCGGCCGCGCGGTCAAGCCCCGACCCCCCGAAGGTCACCCGTTCGCCGTCCCGCATCCTCGCCTCCCGCCGCGCCACGCCGCCCCCTGTGCCACGCCGGCGCGGCCTTGCAAAGGGCCGGCCGTGGCGGATGGGCAACCCCCGGCGGCCGTGTCGCGAAACTTCGGGCCGGGCCGCTTGGCCCCGCCGCGGCGATGTGGATAACTCGGCGCGACGGGCGGCCTTCGGCCGCGCCGCGGGCTTTGCCCGCGCGTCCGGGCAGGATAGAGAATGCCACCGCAAGGGTGGAGATTGAGGCAGGACAAGGGTGGCCGGTTTGCATCCCTTCACGACCCGGGCGGCGCCGGGCCAGGCGCATTTGCGGATCATGGCCACGACCGACCTGCACGTTCACGTCTATTCCTGGGATTACTATGCCGACCGGCCCTGCGAGACGGTCGGGCTGGCGCGCACCGCGGCGCTGGCGCGGGCGGCGCGGGCCGAGGCCGCGAACGCGGTCTTCGTCGACAACGGCGATTTCCTGCAAGGCAACCCGTTGGGCGATTTCATCGCCTACGAGCGCGGGCTGGAGGACGGCGCGCCGCATCCGGTGATCGCGGCGATGAACGCGGCCGGCATCGAGGCCGCGACGATCGGCAACCACGAGTTCAACTACGGGCTGGATTTCCTGACCGGGGCGCTGGCGGGCGCGGCGTTCCCGGTCGTGTCGGCCAACCTTGTCACCCGGCGCGGGGCCGATCCCCGGGCCGACCGGCTGCTGGTGCCGCCCTACGCGATCCTCGACCGGCAGATCACTGACGGGGCGGGCCGGCACCATGCGCTGAAGATCGGGGTGATCGGCCTTGCCCCGCCGCAGGTCACGGTCTGGGACCGGCACCACCTCGACGGCAGGCTGACCGCCCGCGACATGGTCGAGGCGGCCGCCGCCTGGGTGCCGCAGATGCGCGAGGCGGGCGCCGAGATCGTCGTCGCGCTGGCGCATTGCGGGATCGGCGAAGCCGAGCATCGCGAGGGGATGGAACATGCCGCGATCCCGCTGGCGCGGCTGCCGGGGATCGACGCCATCGTGCTGGGCCACAGTCATCTCGTCTTTCCCGGCCCCGGCTTCGACGCGACCGGGGCGGTCGATCCGGTGGCCGGCACGATCTGCGGCAAGCCCGCCGTGATGCCGGGCTTCTGGGGCTCGCACCTGGGCGTGATCGACCTGATGCTGGAACGCGGGGCCGGCGGCTGGCGGGTGATCGCGCAGGGCGCCGCGGCGCGGCCGATCGCCAGCGGGCCGCCGGGCAGCCATGCCGGGCCGCCGGCCGACACGGTGGCCGAGGTGCTGGACGCCGCGCGCGACGATCACGAGGCCGCGCTGGCCTATGTCCGCCGCGCGGTGGGCCGCACACGGGTGCCGCTGCATTCCTATTTCGCGCTGGTGGGCGACGATCCCTCGGTCCGCATCGTGGCCGAGGCGCAGCGCGACTACGTCGCGCGGATGCTGGCGGGAACCGAACATGCCGGCCTGCCCGTGCTGTCCTCCGCCGCGCCGTTCAAGACCGGCGGCCGTGGCGGGCCCGAGAACTACACCGACGTCGCCGCCGGGCCGCTGGCGATCCGCAATGTCGCCGATCTCTACATCTATCCCAACAAGATCCGCGCGGTGCGCGTGACCGGGGCGGAACTGCGCGACTGGCTCGAACGCGCGGCCGGCGTGTTCCGGCGCGTCGAACCGGGCCGCGCCGACCAGCCGCTGATCGCCCCCGAGTTCGCCAGCTACAATTTCGACGTGATCGCCGGCGTCAGCTACGAGATCGACCTGTCGCAACCGGCGAAGTTTGGCCCGGCCGGCGAGCTGGCCGATCCGGCGGCGCACCGGATCACCGCGCTGACCCATGCCGGCCGCCCGGTCGCCGATGACGACGTCTTCGCGGTCGCCACCAACAGCTACCGCGCGGGCGGCGGCGGCAACTTTCCCGGCACCGGCACCGAGGCGGTGATCCTCGAAGGCCCCGACACCAACCGCGACGTGCTGTTGCGCTACGTGTCGGAGCGCGACGAGGTCGATGCGCCGGGCCCGCCGGCCTGGCGGTTCCGGCCGCTGCCCGGCACTTCGGTCCTGTTCGAGACCGGGCCGCGCGGCGCCGGCCATGCCGGCCGGCTTGGCGGGCTCGCCATCGAACCGCTGGGCGAGACGCTCGAAGGGTTCCTGCGCTTTCGCATCAATTTGTGACAGGTGCCCGCCGGTCGCTGCACAACACTTGTGCGGCAGGGTCAATGCCGCTTACGATTTGGGCAGAGTGCCGCCGGTGCGGGCGGGCTGCCGGTGCGGTGGATCGCACCGGGCCGCCCCCCGTGATCGCATGCCGGTAGACGCGACTCACCAGACAGGGAGACTGACACGTGTTCCATCGTACCATCGCCGCCGTCGCCGCAGCCGTGGCCTTCGCGCTGCCCGCCGCGGCAGAAACCAGCATGCCCTTCGCACTCGACTGGAAGTTCGAGGGCCCCTCGGCCCCGTATTTCGCCGCGATCGACAACGGCCATTTCGCCGCGCAGGGGCTTGCCGTCGAAATCTCCGAGGGCGCGGGCTCGCTCGACGCGATTCCGAAAGTCGCCACCGGCGCCTTCCCGATCGGCTTTGCCGACATCAACAGCCTGATGCGGTTCCTCGACCAGAACCCCGGCGCGCCGGTGACGGCGGTGATGATGATCTACGACAAGCCGCCCTTCGCGGTGGTGGGCCGCAAGTCGCTGGGCGTGTCGGGCCCCGCCGACCTGCCCGGCACGGTGCTGGGCGCGCCGCCGCCCGACGGCGCCTGGGCGCAGTTTCCGATCTTCGCCGCCGAGAACGGGCTGGACATGGCCGCGATCACGGTCGAACCGGTCGGTTTCCCGACGCGTGAACCGATGCTCGCCGAAGGCAAGGTCGCCTCGGTCACCGGGTTCTCGTTCTCCTCGACGCTGAACCTCAAGCGCCTCGGCGTGCCGGAAGACGACATCTCGGTGATCCTGATGGCCGATCACGGCGTTGCGCTTTACGGCAACGCGATCATCGTCAACACCGATTTCGCCGCCGAGAACCCCGCGGCGGTGACCGGCTTCCTCACCGCCGTCGCGATGGGCTGGAAGGACGCGATCGGCGACCCGGCCGCGGCCATCGACTCGCTGATCAAGCGCAACCCGGCCGCCGATCCGGCGCTGGAGACCGAGCGGCTGCAGATGGCGATCG
>CAYUXM010000222.1:0-4782 GCA_964448765.1 uncultured Rhodobacterales bacterium | reverse complement strand
TGACGCCGTGGTTGCGCATCGGCAGGATCGTCTTGCCGTCGGGCGAGGCCGGGCGGCCGGAAACGCCCAGCATGCGGGGTTGCGAGGGCCCGTAGACATCGGCATCCAGAAGCCCGACGCGGCGGCCCTGCTGCGCCAGCGCGCAGGCGAGGTTGGCCGACACCGTCGACTTGCCGACCCCGCCCTTGCCCGAGGCGATGGCGATGATGTGTTCGACACCGGGGATCTTCTCGGGGCCCTTCGGTTCGGCCGGGCGCGAGGGGCGCAGGTCGGGCGGGGCCTTCTCGCTGTGGCCGGTCATCACGATCGACACGCCCGCCACGCCGTCCAGCGCCGCCAGCGCGGCCTCGGCGCGGGCCTTCACCTGCTCGTAGGCCTGTGCCTGCCGGGGCGGGATTTCCATGACGAACCGCACCATGCCCGCGTCATCGACATTGAGCGCGCGCACCACGCCGCTGGCCACGATATCGCCCGCGCCGGAGGGATCGGCGATCGCCTTGAGCGCCTCCAGCACCGTCTCCCTGCCTGCCGCCACGGCGCTACTCCTGCCCCCGGATCTCGCCGGTCACCTCGTGGGTCATGCCCAGTTCCTCGATGGTGACGACGGCCTTGATCGCGTAGCTCTTGCCGGGAGCCGGGCCGGCGGCGCGCAGCGCCTCCTCGATCGCCTGCTGCGAGGTCACGCCGACCTGCTTGAGGAATTTCCGCATCGACATGTTTGATTCGTCGCTCATCCCGTTCTCCCTGCTTGCGATTGACGGGCGCGCCGGCCGGGGCCTAGGCTGGCCGCATGGCGGCGCGCATGCTGATCCTCGGGTTCTGCCTGGGTCTCCTGCCCATCGAGGCCGGGGCGGAGGACCGGATCGTGCGGCTCCACGCCGCGCCGGCGCTGGCCGAGACCGGGCTTTTGTCCTACATCCTTCCGCGCTTCTCGCTCAAGACCCAGGTGCGGGTCGAGCAGGTCGCCGATCCCGCCGGCGCCGACATCGTGCTGGGCACCGAGGGCCGGGCGCTGTTCGAGGGCGCGGGCCGGGTCTGGCACATGGATGTCGTCACGCCCGGCGACGCCGATGCCGAACGGCTGGCCGACTGGCTGAGATCCGACGTGGGCCGGCGCACCGTGCTGGGCTACGCGCCCGAGGGCACCGCGCTTTTCGCGCCGCCGCCGGAACGCGCGGTCGCGGTTGTCGCGGTCGAGATGACCGGCGACGCGGTGCTGGGCCACGACGTGGCGCGGCAGAAATGCACCCGCTGCCACGCGGTCGATGACGAGAGCCGGATGTCCGGCATCGGCTCCACCCCCAGTTTCGCGGTGCTGCGCAGCCTTGCGGACTGGCAGGCGCGGTTCGCGGCCTTCTACGCGCTCAAGCCGCATGGCGCCTTCATGATCGTCGAGGGGCTCGATCCGCTGTTCCCCGCGGACCGGCCGCCGCCGATCGCGCCGGTCGAGGTCACGCTCGACGAGGTCGAGGCGCTGATCGCCTATGTCGCCGCGCTGCCGGCGGCCGATCTGGGGGCGCCGCTCGTCCATCAGTGATCGCGCCGCTTGCTGAAATAGTCCTCGGTGGTGCGCGGACGGGGCCGTTCGCCGCCGGCGAACGGGTTGTTTTCCGAATGATACTGCGCGTTCACCCGGCAATTGTCGCACATCCGGATCATCTTCAGCTTCGCCTCGTCGGCGAACATCGAATGGCCGCGCAGTTTCTCGGTGATCCGCTCGATGGTGGATTTCGACCCGAACAGCGCGCCGCATTCGATGCAGGCGAAGGGTTCCTCTTCGTTCAGCACCTCCTGGCGCAGCGCCGCCTCGGTCAGGTCGAGTTGCGGCTTCAGCGTGATCGCGTCTTCCGGGCAGATCGTCGCGCAAAGGCCGCATTGCAGGCAGGCATCCTCCTGAAAGCGCAGTTGCGGCAGGTCGGGGTTGTCGCCCAGCGCGCCGGAGGGGCACAGCGACACGCAGGACAGGCACAGCGTGCAGGCCTCGGTATCCACCAGCACCGCGCCGTAGGGCGCGCCCTCGGGCAGGTCGATCCGTTCGGCGCCGGGGTTCAGGGCCCGCGCCGCCTGCCGGGCGATCTGCCGCCGGGTGCCCATCGGGCGCACCGGGCTGGCCACCGCCGCCGGCGGCGTCTCGGCGTAGAGCGCCGCGGACATCGCGTCGGGATCGGTCGTGTCCAGCAGATGCACCGCCGCCGCGTCGCCGATCGCGCGGGCCAGCGCCATCTGCGCGGCCAGCGCGTCGCGGTCCGCCCCCGGCCCCGGCAGCAGGTGGACCGCGGCGAAGCCGGCCGCCAGCGCCGCAACGATCTCGGCATGGCCGAAGGCCCCGATCGCGGCCATGTCCAGCGGGATCACGTCGGCCGGCAGGCCGCGGCCGTGACGCGCGGCCAGCCGGATCATCTCGGCACCGTGGCCGTCGTGCACCAGAAGGCGCGGCGCGCCGCCGCCGGCCTCCAGATAGGCGCGGGCCAGCACCTGCACCCGCCGCATCGTCAGGTCCACCGGCGGCGCGTCGTAGCTGATCGCGCCCGAGGGGCAGACGGCCGAACAGGCGCCGCAGCCCGCGCAGATCATCGGATCGACGGCGACATGATCGCCCGCCGGCGTGATCGCCCCGGTCGGGCAGAGATCGAGGCAACGGGTGCAGCCGGTCTGCTCGGCGCGGGAATGGGCGCACAGCAGCGCCTCGGTGCGCACGTAAAGCGGTTTCTCGAAGGTGCCGACCAGGTGCGAGGCCGCGAGCACGGCGGCCGACACCGCGGCCGGGCGGCCGGGATCGGCGCGCAGGTAGCCCTCGCGCTTGTCATGCGCCGAGAACAGCGGCGCCGCGCCGCGCAGGTCGAGGATCACGTCGCACTGCGACACCGCGCCGTCGCGTGGCTCGCCAAGGCCGAAACCGCCGCGCCCGCCGGGCACGACCTGGCGCAGCCCGTCGATCGCCACCTCGAACCCTCCCAGCGCGCCGCTTGCCTGCCGAAGCCGGCCGGTGACGACATCGTAGGCCCGCGTGTCGGGCAGATCGGCGGCCGTTTCCAGAAGGACGGTGACGCCGAGGTGATCCTTCAGCGCCTCGGCCGCCGGGAGCGCCGTTTCGGGTGCCCCGAGGATCAGGCAGATCCCTTCCGAGACCACGTCGACCGTCTTTTCCGGCGCGGCGGGCAACAGCGCCTCGGCCACCAGCGCGGACATTTTGGGCAGTGTCGGGCCGGTATCGTCGGTCCAGCCGGCACGGTCGCGCAGGTCCAGCAGCGGCGGCGCGGGCAGGCCCAGTTCCTCGGCCAACGCCTCGAAGCTGCGCCCCTCCTGGGTGCAGCAGATAATCGCATCGCCGCCCTGCAGGGCGCGGGCCGCGAGGTCGATCTGGCCCTGGCACAGTTCGGAACAGGGGGCCGCGACCTCAAGGCCGGTGGCCCGCGCGAGACCCTCGGCATCGATCGCCTGGCTGCCCAGGCAGCTGCATGTTATCAATGACTTGGCCATGTCTCCTCCGGTGCTGCGCGGCCCCTCGGCAGGCCGCGAAAGGCCGGGCGCAGCCGGATGCTAGACATGATTCGGAACGCCTCACAACCGGTTTCCGACCGCGGCGGCGGCGTCCGCCGGCGCGCGTCCGGGCGCCGGACGGGGCGGCTGATTCGCCCCGGCGGCCGCCGCGTGGAACCAGACAAAAACACTCAGGCTGGACAAATCGTCCCACCCGTCATTTTGCCGCAAGACGAGCACCCCAAATTGTCCGCCGGGCGGCCCCGGAATACCATGGCACACGAAAAGGGCTTTCCTCGCCGGCCCCTTATGACCCAAGCTTGTGGCCGGGAGGAGTTGCGGGATTGATCCACAATCCGGGCATGTATCGCACGATGCCGGTGGGCATCGTCCTGCGCAGGACACCGGGTGTCACGCGCTGGGCGAAGTGGCACTGGACGGCGGCGGCCGTTCTGCCCGGCGCCGGCCCCGCCGACTGGCGCGAGTTGCGGCGCGAGGGCGAGGCGGTGGAATACCATGCCGCGACCCTGATGCTGGAACTGCACGGGGCCGAGACCGAGGCCTACCTGCACGGCCTGTCGGCCGAGGTGCCCAGCCTCTACGTGGTGATGCGCCCCGGCGAGGGCGAGGCCCCGCTCGACGCGCTGCTGGTCACCGCCTCGCCCTACGAGGCGCAGGACTATTGCGACAGCGGCGAGGAGATCGTCGAGAAGGTGCCGATGCCGCACGGCCTGGTCGCCTGGGTGCGGGATTTCGTGGAGACGTTCCACGAGGAGGAGGTCTTCGTGAAGCGCAAGCGCGACCGCCAGCGCATCGACCTCGTGCAGGACGGGATCGGCGATCCGCGGATCGGCAAGGCCGCCGACATCTACGCCTCGCCGGCGCTGAGGCGGAGGCGGCTGTCATGACCGCGCCGGATTTCTGGAGCCGCCGCAAGGCGGCCGTCGAGGCCGAGGACCGCGCCGAACGGGCGGCCGAGGCGGCCCGGCAGCAGGCGGCCGAAGAGGCGCGGCTCGCCGACCGCAGCGACGAGGCGTTGCTGGCCGAGGCCGGACTGCCCGAGCCGGAGACGCTGGACAGCGCCGACCAGGTCCAGGAGTTCCTGCGCTCGGCCCTGCCGCAGCGGCTCAAGGCGCGGGCCCTGCGGCGGTTGTGGCGGCTCAACCCGGTGCTGGCCAATCTCGACGGGCTGGTCGACTACGGCGGCGATTACACCGATGCCGCCACGGTCGTGGAGAACCTGCAGACCGCCTACCAGGTCGGCAAGGGCATGCTGGCGCGGCTGGAAGACCTGGCCGAGGC
>CAYUXM010000221.1:0-4793 GCA_964448765.1 uncultured Rhodobacterales bacterium | reverse complement strand
AGGGCTACGCGGCCTACGATTTCCAGGATGTCTGGCAGGCGGTCTTCGCCTTCGCCACCACCGACCTGTCGGCCTTCTACTTCGACATCCGCAAGGATGCGCTCTATTGCGACCCGAAGGACAGCCTGCGCCGTCGCGCCGCGCGCACGGTGCTGGATCTGTTGTTCCACCGGCTGACGACATGGCTGGCCCCGATCCTCGTCTTCACGATGGAGGATGTGTGGCTGTCGCGCTTCCCCGGCGCGGAGGACAGCGTGCACCTGCACGACATGCCCGAAACCCCGGCCGACTGGCTGGACGAGCCGCTGGCGGCGAAGTGGGAGGCGGTGCGCCGGGTGCGCCGGGTCGTCACCGCCGCGCTGGAGGTGCAGCGCAGCGCCAAGGTCATCGGCGCCAGCCTCGAGGCCGCGCCGGTCGTCCATGTCGAGGATGCCGAGGTTCTGGCGGCGCTGAAAAGCGTGCCGTTCGAGGATGTCTGCATCACCTCGGCCGTGGTCGTCACCGCCGACCCCTCGCCGAACGAGGCCTATCGCCTGCCGGAGGTTCCGGGCGTCGGCGTCGTCTTCGAGAAGGCGGAAGGCGCGAAATGCGAACGCTGCTGGAAGATCCTGCCCGATGTCGGCAGCCACGCGCATCCGGCGACCTGCAAGCGCTGTGACGCGGCGCTCTGAGGCCGCGCTCCGCGCCGCGATCCTCGACCTCGCGCTCCGGCGCGGGGCTGGGGCCAGCCTGTGCCCCTCCGAGGTCGCGCGCCGCTTCGGCCCCGGCTGGCGCGCGCTGATGCCCGATGTCCGCCGGGTCGCGGCCACGATGGCCGAAATCGAGGCGGTGCAGCGCGGCCGGCCCGTCGATCCGGTGGCCGCACGCGGGCCGATCCGGCTCAGGCTGCGCGGGCGGGGATGACCTGCTGCACCGCGCCGGCGAAGAGCAGGTAGACCGAGGTCACGACAAGCCCCCAGTGCGCCCAGCTTTGCGGATCGAAATCGACCCAGGCCGCCCAGCCGGCGAACCAGGTCCAGGCCAGCGCCATCGGCAGGGACAGCGCCCGCCAGCGGTCCGTCCTGACCGGGTGGATGAACTTGATGTTGGAAAACATCGCCGCCGTCAGCGCCACCACGATCGCCAGCGTCACCCATTCCGAGGGCTTCAGCGCGAACAGCACCAGCACCACCATGTTCCAGCAGCCGGGGAAGCCCGCGAAGGAATTGTCCTCGGTCTTCATTCGGGTGTCGGCGAAATAGATCACGCTGCCGTAGACGATCACGATGATCGCGATCCAGCCGGTCCAGCCGGTCAGCAGATCGGACTTGAACAGCGCGAAGGCCGGGATGAAGACATAGGTGAGATAGTCGATGATCAGGTCCATCAGCACGCCGTCATAGGCGGGCCAGTTGACCTTGACGGCGTAGCGCCGCGCCAGCGGCCCGTCGACCCCGTCGACCACCAGCGCCACCACCAGCCACAGGAACATCAGGCTCCACTGTTCCTCGACAGCGGCCAGCATCGCCAGCATCGACAGGACCGCGCCGGTCGCGGTCAGCAGGTGGACGCCGAGAGCCTTGTAGCGCACAGACATTGCCCCCTCTTGCCGCAAGCCGTGCCGCCGCGCAACGGCAAAGCCGGTCAGGCGCGGGGATGCGCGGCCGCGTAGACCTCCATCAGCCGCGCGCCGTCCACCGCCGTGTAGGCCTGCGTGGTCGACAGCGAGGCATGGCCCAGCAGTTCCTGGATCGCGCGCAGGTCGCCGCCGGCCTCCAGCAGGTGGGTGGCGAAGGAATGGCGCATCGCATGCGGCGTGGCCGATGCCGGCAGGCCGAGGCCGGCGCGCGCCTTTTCCATCGCCAGCGCGACCTGCCGGGGATTGAGCGCGCCGCCGCGCGCGCCGCGAAACAGCGGCCCGGCCGGTTCCGCCGCCACCGGCCAGGGGCACAGCGCGACATAGTCGGCCACCGCGCGGCGCGCCGCCGGCAGCACCGGCACGATGCGCTCCTTGCCGCCCTTGCCGCGGATCACCAGAACCTCGGGCAGGTCAGCCTGCCGGCCGGTCAGGCCCAGCGCCTCGGAGATCCGAAGGCCCGATCCGTAAAGCAGCGTCACCACGGCGGCGTCGCGCGCCGCGATCCAGTCCTGCCGCGCCTGTTCGGCCACCGCGCCGATCATCGCGCGCGCGGCCTCCTTCGGCAGCGGCCGGGGCAGCCTGCGGCGGTATTTCGGCCCGCGCGCCGACAGCGCCGCCGTCGCGTCGAAGCCCTGCCGGTCGGCGACCCAGCGCAGAAAGGATTTCACCGCCGACAGCCGTCGCGCCAGCGACCGGGCCGACAGCCCGCCGGCGCGCTCCGCCGCCGCCCAGGCGCGCAGGTCGGAAGCGCCGAGATCGGCCAGCGCCGCCGGGGTGGCGACGCCGCCGCGATGTTCGGCGAGAAATGCCAGAAAGCCGGTCACGTCGGCGATGTAGGCCCGAAGCGTCGCGGGTGCCCGGCCCTCGATCGCGCGCAGATGGTCGCCCCAGCGTTCCAGCGCGTCGCGCAGGGCGGGGGACAGCCCGACGCTCACGCCAGCCAGCGCCGCATCGCGCGTTCGAAGACACCGGCGAAGAAGGCCAGCAGGTCAGTGCCCTGCCCGGGCTGGAACTGGCCGGCCTCCGTCGCGCCCATCGCCAGCATGCCCGGCAGTCGCCCCGGCCCGAAGTCGAGCCGCATCAGCGCCTCCGAGCGGATATCGGCCTCGGCGCCGAACAGCGGTTCGGCCTCGGGCGGGCAGGGGCGCAGCACCACCGGGCGGGCCCCGGTGCGACCGCCCAGCATGTAGGCATCGACGAAACCGGGTTCGGCAACGCACAGCACCTGCCCCAGCCGCCGCAGCGCCGGGTCTTCGGCCGTCTCGTGGGTTTCCAGCACCAGCTTGAGCGCGTCGAGCCGCAGGATATCGGCCACCGCGCCGCCGAGGTCGTGCAGGAAGTCCTCGAACTCCGCCGCCTCCAGCAGCCGCAGGATCGCGCGGTGGATCTGGTTCATCCCCGCGAGGTTGTCAAAGGCCGCCGCGATGACCGAGCGGTGGGTATCCTCCAGCTGGTCGAGCCGCGCCTCCAGCCGTTCCATCGCGATGCCGCGCAGATCGACGACATTGTCGCCCATCCGGCGTTCGTTCGCGGCGATCAGCGCGCGCATCAGGTCGCGATCTTCGAGGATCATCTCGGGCTGCGCGATGATCGTCTCGCGCAGCGCCGCCACGAGTGCCGGTTCCGCCATGCCTGCCCCTTGCGTCATTTTTCGCCGATCATGCCATGCCCGCCCGGGTTTCGCGAGGGTGTTTCGCCTCAGCCGATGCTCTGGCCGGTCTTCGCCCAGTCCTTGAGGAACTGGTCAAGCCCCTTGTCGGTCAGCGGGTGGCCGGCCATCGCCTTGATCACCGCGGGCGGCGCGGTCACGATGTCGGCGCCGATCCGGCCGGCCTCGACCACGTGGTTGACCGAGCGGATCGAGGCCGCGAGGATCTCGGTTTCGTAGTCGTAATTGTCGTAGATGGTGCGGATGTCGTCGATCAGTTCCATCCCGTCGATATGGATGTCGTCGAGCCGCCCGATGAAGGGCGAGATGAAGCTCGCGCCGGCCTTCGCGGCCAGGATCGCCTGCGCCGCCGAGAAGCACAGCGTGACGTTGACCATGTGGCCTTCGGATGTCAAAGCCTTGCAGGCGGTCAGGCCGTCCCACGTAAGCGGCACCTTGATCGCGATGTTCGGCGCGATCGTCGCGAGCTTCAGGCCCTCGGCGATCATCTGCTTCGCCTCGGTGGCGACGACTTCGGCGGAAACGGGGCCAGAGACCATGTCGCAGATCTCCTTGGTCACCTCGACGATGTCGCGGCCCGATTTCAGGATCAGCGAGGGGTTGGTGGTCACCCCGTCGACCATGCCCAGATCGGCAAGCTCGCGGATGGCGGCGGTATCGGCGGTGTCGACGAAGAATTTCATGGCGCGTGTCCCGTGCTGGCCGGCTGGCGGCGTTCGGCGGCTTTCTAGCGCAAGCGCGCGCGCGCCGGAACCCCTTCGGGGCGCGGCGTGACCGGCCCGGCGGATCATGCGGAGGGTGCGCTGGTGGCCGTCGCGGTGCCCGGCCCGCTCGACCGGCTGCTGGACTATCGCGTGCCCGAGGGCGGCGTCGCCACCGGTGCGGTGGTCGAGGTGCCGCTGGGCCCGCGCCGGGTGACCGGCGTGGTCTGGGGGCCCGGGGCGGGCGGGTTCGATGCCGCGAAGATCAGGCCGATCGGCCGGGTGCTGGAGGCGCCGCCGCTGCGCGAGGAGTTGCGCCAGTTCCTCGACCGGGCCGCGGCCTACACGCTGACGCCGCTGCCATCGATGGTGCGGCTGGCGCTGCGCGCGCCGGGGATCGGCGCGCCGCCCGCCCTGCGCCGGATCTATCGCCGCGGCGCGGGCATACCCGACCGGATGACCGAGGCGCGCGGCCGGGTGCTGGCCACGCTGGCCGACTATGGCGGCGCCGCGCTGACGCTGGGCGAACTGGCGGCGGCGGCGGGCGTGTCGGCCGGCGTGGTCAAGGGACTTGTCGCGCAGGGCGCGCTCGACGAGGTCGAGGCGCCGCGCGACCTGCCCTATCCCGCGCTCGATCCCGGCCGGCCGGGCAAGGCGCTGTCGCCTGACCAGGCCGCGGCGGCGGCGCGGCTGCGCGCCGCGATGGCGACGGAGGGTTACGGCACGACGCTGCTGAAGGGCGTCACCGGTTCGGGCAAGACCGAGGTCTACCTCGAGGCGGTGGCCGAATGCCTGCGCCGCGGCC
>CAYUXM010000220.1:0-4863 GCA_964448765.1 uncultured Rhodobacterales bacterium | reverse complement strand
CCCTGCCCTCCGGGCAGGTCATCTGCATCAGGTCGACCGATCCGCCGATCGTGCCCGCGTGGCAGACCGGCAGGTGGTAGCTTTCCATGAAGTTCTCGGCCAGCACCTTCCAGTTCGTCGCCCAGTGGAATTCCTCGCGGAACGCCTCGTGGTAGCTGCCCATGTCGAGATAGCCGACAAGCGCGTCCAGTTCGGCCAGCGCCTCGGCCACCGGCGGGGCCTCGGCGTTCAGCGTGACCATGATCCAGCCCTGCCAGACCTCCACCCGGACCTCGGGCAGCGCGATCCGGTCGCGGCAGAAATCCTCGTTCAGGGTCATCGCCGGCGCCCCGCGCAGGCTGCCGTCGAGGTTGTAGGTCCAGGCATGGTAGGGGCAGACGATGGCGCGGGCGTTGCCGCGCCCTTCCAGCAACAGCGACATCCGGTGCCGGCAGACGTTCGACAGGCCCCGCAGCCGGCCCTGCCCGTCGCGCAGGATGATCACCGGCTCGCCGGCGATCTCCATCGTCAGGTAGTCGCCCGTCTTGGGCAGCGCATCGGCCCGGCCGGCGCAGAGCCAGTCACGCGCGAAGATGTGGTCAAGCTCCTGCGCGAGGAATTCCTCCGAGGTGTAGACCGATTTCGGCATCGTCCGCGCCCGGCCGAAGGGCAGCGCCACGGTGGCCCGCAACTCGTCGATCGGCCGAAGCCCGGTGTCATGGCGTGTCATGTCCGTCCCCGTTTCGCGTCGCGGCAGGATGCCCCGGCCGCGGATTGCGACAAAGTAAGAGATTCCGCGGATCAGCATAGCAAAAAACTAATCCTGCCCCGGGTTGGCCCGGCGCAAGATTAGCCCATGCCTAATCGAATCGAAGCAAAAACATAGTTTCATCGCATCCCTGGCCACCCTAGGCTGCGCGGATCGCAGCCAGCGGAGGGATCGGGATGGGACGCGAGACAACGGAGGTGCTTGTCGTCGGCGGTGGCCAGGCGGGAATCGCGATGAGCGAGCATCTGGGCGCGCTGGGCATCGATCACCTCGTGCTGGAACGCGACCGGATCGCCGAGCGCTGGCGCTCGCAGCGCTGGGATGCGCTGGTCGCCAACGGCCCGGCCTGGCACGACAGGTTCCCGAACATGGGTTTCGAACGTTCCGGCCCCGACGAGTTTCCCGGCAAGGACGAGGTGGCCGATTACCTCGCGGCCTATGCCGAACGGATCGGCGCGCCGGTGCGCTGCGGGGTCGAGGTGACGGCGCTGCGCCGCAACGCGGGCCGGCCCGGATTTGCCGCCGAAACGACGGCCGGCCCGGTCGAGGCGCGCTTCGTCGTCGCCGCGACAGGGCCGTTCCAGAAACCGGTGATCCCGCCGCTGGTGCCGGCACAGGCGGGTGTGACCCAGTTGCATTCCGCCGAGTATCGCAATCCCGCGCAGCTTCCCGAGGGCGCGGTGCTGGTCGTCGGCGCGGGATCGTCGGGATCGCAGATCGCCGAGGAACTGATGCGCGCTGGCCGGCGGGTCTACCTTGCCGTCGGCCCGCACGAACGCCCGCCGCGCAGCTATCGCGGGCGCGATTTCACCTGGTGGCTGGGGGTGCTGGGCAAGTGGGATATGACCACGCCGCCCGCCGGCGCCGAGCATGTCACCATCGCGGTCAGCGGCGCGCATGGCGGCCACACCGTCGAGTTTCGCGACCTCGCGGCGCGCGGCATGGTGCTGACGGGCCGCGCCACGGACTATGCCGACGGGGTGATGCGCTTCGCCCCCGACCTGGCCGAGACCATCGCGGCGGGCGATGCCAGCCTGATCGCGCTGCTCGACGAGGCCGATGCCCATGTCACCCGCAACGGGCTCGACCTGCCCGAGGAACCCGAGGCCCGCGCGCTGGGCCCGATGCCCGCCTGCGCCACCGACCCGCTGACGGAACTCGACCTGGCCGAAGCCGGGGTGGGCGCGATCGTCTGGGCGACCGGTTTCGCGCAGGATTTCGGCTGGCTTCAGGTCGATGCCTTCGACGACCGTGGCCGGCCGAAGCATCAGCGCGGCGTCTCGGCGGAACCCGGCGTCTATTTCCTTGGCCTGCCGTGGCTGTCGCGGCGCGGATCGTCGTTCATCTGGGGCGTGTGGCACGACGCGAAATACCTCGCCGACCAGATCGCGATCCAGCGCGGCTACGCCGCCTATCGCGGCGCGGCGGAATAGCGCCGGACCCGCCCCGCGCGAAGTGCCCTTTTCCCCCGCCGAATGGCGGGCTACGGTCGGATATGGCGGCTCGGGCCGGGACTCACGGGACTCAAGGGAGAGGCGAGGGCATGCAATACGAACGACCCCAATCCACCGCCGAGGCGGCGCGGCTGCTGCACGGCGCGACCGGGCCCGCGCGCATCCTCGCGGGCGGCACCGACCTGATCGTGCAGATGAACGCGGGCATGGCCGAACCGGCGCTCGTCGTCGATATCAAGCGGATCGCCGGGCTGCGCGACATCGTGGCCGAGGACGGCGGCTTTCGCATCGGCGCGGCCGTGGCCTGCGCCGAGATGGGCGAGCATGCGGGCCTTGTCGCGGCCTGGCCGGGGATCGTGGAGGGCGCGAACCTGATCGGTTCCACCCAGGTGCAGGGCCGCGCGACGATGGCGGGCAACCTGTGCAACGGCTCGCCCGCCGCAGATGCCGTGCCCGGCCTTGTCGCCGCGGGCGCCACGGCGCGGATCGTCGGGCCCGAGGGCGAGCGCGACTGCCCGGTGGCCGCGATTCCCGCCGGGCCGGGCAAGACCACGCTGAAGCCCGGCGAATTCGTCGCCTCGTTCTTCCTGCCGGCGCGGCCGGCGCGGGCCTCGGACGCCTACCTGCGCTTCATTCCGCGCACCGAGATGGATATCGCCGTGGCCTCGGCCGCGGTGAACCTTGTGCTGGCCGGGGACGGCAGCGTGGCCGAGGCGCGCGTCGCGCTGGGCGCGGTGGCGCCCACCGTGCGGCTGGTCGACCCCGCCGGCGCGGCGCTGGTCGGCACCCGGCTGGAGGAGGACGCGCTGGAGGCGCTGGCCGGGGCCTGCCGCGAAGCCTGCGCGCCGATCGACGACAAGCGCGGCACGATCGAGTTCCGCACCAGGGTGGCGGGCGTGCTGGCGCGCCGCGCCGCCCTGATCGCCTACACCCGCGCCGGAGGTCGGACATGAAGACAATTCCCGTTTCAACCAAGGTCAACGGCGACACCGTCGAATTCCTCTGCGCGCCGGAGGAAACGCTTCTGGACGCGCTGCGCAACCGGCTGGGCCTGACCGGAGCCAAGGAAGGCTGCGGCAGCGGCGATTGCGGCGCCTGTTCGGTGCTGGTCGACGGCCGGCTGGTCTGCGCCTGCCTCGTGCTGGCCGCCGAGGCCGAGGGCGCCGAGATCGACACGGTCGAGGGCATGGCCGCGGGCGAGCGGCTGCATCCGCTGCAACGCCATTTCATCGACTCCGCGGCGCTGCAATGCGGGGTCTGCACGCCGGGCATCCTCGTCGCCGCCAAGGCGCTTCTGGATCACAACCCGGACCCGAGCGACGAAGAGGTCCGCTACTGGCTGGCGGGCAACCTGTGCCGCTGCACCGGATACGACAAGATCGTGCGCGCCGTGCAATCCGCAGCGGCCGAGATGAGGGGGGCCTGACATGACCCGGCAGGACAAGATCATCCGCGAATTCAAGCAGGTCGGCACCCGCCCGCCGCGGCCCGACGGGATCGACAAGGTCACCGGCCGGGCGATGTACGGCGCCGACGTGACCGCGCCGGGGATGCTGTGGGGCAAGGTGCTGCGCAGCCCGCATGCCCATGCCCGGATCCTGTCGATCGACACCGCCGCCGCCGAGGCGCTGGAGGGCGTGAAAGCTGTCGTCACCGGCGCCGATTTCACCCTGCCCGAGGACGAGTTCTCGCGCGACGTGGCGGTGAACTGCATGGCGCAGGACGCCGCGCTTTACGACGGCCATGCCGTCGCGGCCGTCGCCGCGGTCAGCGAGGCGGTGGCGAAGGCCGCGCTGAAGCTGATCAGGGTCGAATACGAGGTGCTGCCGCATGTCATCGACGTCGATGCCGCGATGGCCCCCGGCGCGCCGGTGGTGCAGCCCGGCCGGGCCTATGAAAACGTGCCCGAGGGCCTGTCGGAGAACGTGACCAGCCATTGCGAATTCGGCCACGGCGACCTTGCGGCGGGCTTCGACAAGGCCGACGTGATCGTGGAGCGCAGCTTCCGCACGGCGGCCACTCACCAGGGCTATATCGAGCCGCATGCCTGCCTCGCCGCGATGGGCGGCGACGGCCGGGCCGACCTGTGGTGCTGCACCCAGGGCCAGTTCCATGTCCGCGAGGTCTGCGCGGCGATCATGGGCATGGAGTCGAGCCAGCTGCGCGTCACCGCCTCCGAGATCGGCGGCGGCTTCGGCGGCAAGACCACCGTCTTCGTCGAGCCGGTGGCGCTGGCGCTCAGCCGCAAGGCCGGGCGGCCGGTGAAGATCGTGATGAAGCGCGACGAGGTGTTCCGCGCCACCGGGCCGACGGTGCATTCCTCGATCGACGTCAGGATCGGGATGACGAAGGACGGCCGGATCACCGCCGCCGAGGCGCATCTGCGCTATTCCGGCGGCGCGTTTCCCTGCGGCACGGTCGACATGGGCGCGCAGGCGGCCTTCGCGGCCTACGACCTCGACGCGGTGCGGACCTTCGGCTGGAACGCGATGACGAACCGCCCGAAAGAGGCCGCCTACCGCGCCCCGGGCGCGCCGCAGGCGATCTATGCCGTCGAAAGCGTGGTCGACGAGTTGTGCCAGAAACTCGGCCTCGACCCGCTGGAGGTGCGGATCCTGAACGCCGCGCGCAAGGGCACGAAATCGGCCTACGGGCCGACCT
>CAYUXM010000219.1:0-4872 GCA_964448765.1 uncultured Rhodobacterales bacterium | reverse complement strand
GCGTTTCCCGCGGAGACGGCGAGATTATGGCGGGACCGCGGAAAATCCGGACGCGGCGGCACGGGCGACGGCGGGGTCGATATGGAGGGGTGGCGCACCCGGAGCGATTCGAACGCCCGACCCCCAGATTCGTAGTCTGGTGCTCTATCCAGCTGAGCTACGGGTGCGTGAGGCCGGGATGTAGCCGCCGCGCCCCGCCAATGCAAGGGCAAAACGCCCCGGCGCCTCAGCCGGCGACGGCGGTTTCGGCCAGTGCCTTGGGCAGCCGGATCATGAATTCCGTGCCGCCCTCGTCGCTGCGCAGAAGCTCCAGCCGCCCGCCATGGCCGCGCACCAGTTCCGCCGCGATCGCAAGGCCCAGCCCGGTGCCGCCCTTGCGCACGCTCTGGAACGGCTGGAACAGGCGATCCTTCGTGCGCTCCGGCAGGCCGGGCCCGGTGTCGCCGACACGGATCCACCAGTCGCCCTCGCCCTCGCCGGCACCGATCTCGACGGTGCCGGGCCCGCCGGTGGCCTCGATCGCCTGTCGGGCATTGCGCGCAAGGTTGCCGATCACCCGGGCCAGCTGTTCCTGGTCGGCGCGGATCGCGAGATTGGCGGGCACGTCGACTAGGAATTCGACCGGCACCGCCCCGGCCCCGGCAAGCCGCTCGGCCTCCACCACCTCATCGACGAGGCCGCGCAGGTGAAACAGGTGCAGCCGCGGCGGCGGCTCCTCGGCCTTGCCGAAGGCCAGCGTCGATTCGCACAGGTTCACCGCGCGGCTGATCGAGCCGACCAGCTTCGGCGCCGCGCGCTTGACCGCGGGATCGTCGCTCGCCTCCATCCGGTCGGCGAAAAGCTGCGCGGTGGTCAGGATGTTGCGCAGGTCGTGGCTGATCCGCGCCACCGCCCCGCCCAGCTGGGCCAGCCGCTCCTTCTGGCGCAGCGCGCCGGTCAGCTGCTGCTGAAGGCTTTGCAGCGCCTCTTCGGCCTCGCGCAGTTCGGTGACGGCGGATTGCGGCTCGATCACCCGGCGCGCATCCTCCGGCACCTCGGCATAGGCCGACATCGAGCGCACGACACGGCGGATCGGCGACACCAGCAGCCGCTGCACCGCCAGGAACAAAAGCCCCGCCGTGATGATCGAGATCACCGCCGACAGCACGAGGATCCGCCCGCCATAGGCCAGCATCTCGGCCCTGAGCGGCGCGGTTTCCATCGTTACCTCGATCAGCAGGCCGGCCTGTTTCACCGGCTCGCCCAGCACCCGGATCACCCGGTTGCCGGACGTGGCCAGATCGGCCATCGCGTCGCGGATCAGCAGCCAGGCGGGCGCGTCGCGCAGATCGTGGGTCGCCGCGATCGGCTCGGGGATCGGCGAGGACAGGACAAGCTGGCGCACCTCGTCGCGGCGCAGAACCACGTTGAACACCCCGGCATTGGTCAGCAGTTCCTGCTCCAGCGCCGGGTCGATCATCTCGTCGGTGGCCAGCAGAGCGAGCGAGGCGATCTGCGCGCGTTCCAGCCGCGACAGCAGGTAATCCTCGCGGAACCGCGCGACCGAGGGCACGAAGATCAGCACCTCGGCCAGCATGACGAACACCATCGTCAGGATCAGGAACCGGCCGGAGAGCGAATTGAGAAACATGGCGCGCCTTTCGTGCCCGCCGGCGCGGGCCGGCGCAAGGCTATCAGGCCTCGCGGCGCAAACATAGGCGCTTGCCGGCCGGGGCGGCGGAATCAGGCCGCCCGGCCGCGCAGCGCGCGCACCACCGCCGGCAGCGCCGCCAGCGCGGCAAGGCCAAGCAGCGGCAGCAGGATGTGCGGGGCGAAGATGATGCCCAGGTCGGGCGCCTCGCCGGCGGCGAACACCGCGCCGAGGCCGGCGCCGAGGCTGGTGTAGACCAGCGCGCCCGGCACGATGCCCAGCGCCGTGGTGACGACGAAGCGGTAAAGCGGCACGCCGAACATCGCCGGCAGGAGATTGGCGAGGAAGAACGGCACCGCCGGCACCAGCCGCATGACGAACAGCGCCTCCCACTGGTTGGCGTCGATCGCGGCCTTCAGCCGGCGCACCCGGCCCTCTGACGCGTCCATCCGCGCCGCCAGCCGGTCGCCGAAGCCGGCGCGGGCGGCGAGAAAGATCGCGACCGCGCCCAGCGTCGCGGCCAGCACGTTCAGGGGCGTGCCCAGCGCGGTGCCGAACAGGAACCCGCCGGCGAGCGAGGCGATGGCCGCGCCGGGCAGCGACAGCGCCACGATCACCGTATAGGCCGCCACGAAGACCGCCGCCGTGGCCCAGGGATGCGCGGCGCGCAGCGCCAGCAACTCCTCGCGCCGCGCCGCCAGCGTGTCGAACGACAGCGCGTCGCCCAGCGTCAGCGCCCCGATCACCGCCGCCGCGCCGATCACGACGATCGGGATCGCGCGGGCGCGACGCTTCGCGGCGGCGGGATGGTCGTCTGTGGATGCTTCGGGCATGGCGGACCTGCGGGTTGCGACCGGGCCAATCTGCCCATGCCGACGCGCCGGGGCCAGAGGCTTCACGCCGCATTGATGCGGCGCGACCGGATCGCGCGATTTGTTACAGGATCGTGGCGGCGGCGAATTGACTTGACCGCCGGGCGACTGTATCTGCGGGGCCTCGTAGGATTTCGGCAGCCGAATCCGGCCGGTTTCGCGCTGCCCGACGACTGGAGTGGAAGAGATGAAGCGCACCTATCAACCCTCGAAGCTGGTCCGCGCCCGCCGCCACGGCTTCCGTGCGCGCATGGCGACCAAGGGTGGCCGCAAGGTTCTGGCCGCGCGCCGCGCCAAGGGCCGCAAGGTTCTGTCGGCCTGAGCCGCCGGCCGGGGGCCTTGACCGCGGCCGACACGCCCGCCCCGGAAACCGGGACAGGCGCGCCGGTCCGGCTGATCACGATGACCAGGCGCGCCGATTTCCTGCGCGCGGCGAAGGCCCGGCGGCAAGCGACGCCGGGTTTTCTGTTGCAGGCCCGCGCCCGCGGCCCCGGCGAGGGGCCCGAGAACGCGGCCCGCGTGGGATTCACCTGTTCGAAGAAACTGGGCAACGCCGTGGCCCGCAACCGCGCCAAGCGGCGGCTGCGGGAAGTCGCGCGGCTGGTGCTGCCGGGCCTTGCCCGGCCCGGCTGGGACTACGTGCTGGTCGGCCGCCCCGGAGCGACGGCAACGCATGATTTCGCCCGGATGCAGGCCGATCTGGCCTCAGCGCTGCGGCAGGTGCACCGGTCGCGGGGGGCCGGGGCATGAGCCCGCTGGCCCATGTCGTCGCGCTGCCGGTGCGCGCCTACCGGCTGCTCTTGTCGCCCTGGGTCGGGCATGGCTGCCGCTACCAGCCGACCTGTTCGGCCTATGCGCTGGAGGCGCTGGAACGCCACGGCGCGATCCGCGGCAGCGTGCTGGCCGCCCGGCGGGTGCTGTCGTGCCACCCCGCCGGCGGGCAGGGCTACGACCCGGTGCCGGGCGCCGACGCGGAGCATGACGCCGAGAAGGCGCGCGACCGCGGGCTTTGACGGCAGGGCGCAATCGCCCTATCCCTCTGCCATCCAGCGCGAAGGCCCCGCCATGCTCGACGACGACACGCCCGACGACATCCACCCGCTGTTTCGCGGCGCGCCGAAGACGACGGAGTTTCGCAAGCTGCGCAAGCGGATCGTGCGCGACACCCGCGCCGCGATCGACCAGTTCGGGATGCTGGAACGCGGGGCGCGCTGGCTGGTCTGCCTGTCGGGCGGCAAGGACAGCTACACGCTGCTGGCCGCGCTGACCGAGCTGAAGTGGCGCGGGCTGCTGCCCGTCGACCTGCTGGCCTGCAACCTCGACCAGGGGCAGCCGGGCTTTCCGGCGACGGTCCTGCCCGAGTTCCTGACCCGGATGGGGGTGCCGCACCGGATCGAGTACCAGGACACCTATTCGATCGTCGTCGACAAGGTGCCGCAGGGCCGGACCTACTGCGCGCTGTGTTCGCGGCTCAGGCGCGGCAACCTCTACCGGATCGCGCGGGAAGAGGGCTGTTCGGCGGTGGTGCTGGGCCATCACCGCGACGACATCCTCGAAACCTTCTTCATGAACCTGTTTCACGGCGGCCGGCTGGCGACGATGCCACCGAAGCTCGTGAACGAGGAGGGCGATCTTTTCGTCTATCGGCCGCTGGCCTTCGTCGCCGAGGCCGATTGCGACCGTTTCGCCCGCGCGATGGATTACCCGATCATCCCCTGCGACCTGTGCGGCAGCCAGGACGGGTTGCAGCGCCAGCAGGTCAAGCAGATCCTCGACGGCTGGGAGCAGGCCAGCCCCGGACGCCGGCAGGTGATGTTCCGGGCGCTGATGAACGCGCGGCCCTCTCACCTGCTCGACCCCGCGCTGTTCGACTTCGCGGGCCTGTCCCGCGCCGAACCGGCCCGGCCCGTGACCGAGGCGGGAAAAATTCCGCCCGCACCGGAGGGCCCCGGTTAACCCCCTGCTCACCCTCTCGGCATAGCCTGACGACCGGACGCGCAAATCATCGACGGTTTCGTCAAGGAAAGGCTTCTTCGATGCCTCAGGGGAAGACACCAGGAGCGGCCCGCGCACTGGCCAGGATCACCGCGACCCTTCTTCGGCCCGAGATTCTGGTCTTCCTGCCCGCCCTCGTTCTGGCCGGGCTGTGGTTCGGCCCCAAGGGCCTCGCGCTTGTCGCGGCCTTCGCCCTGCCCGCGGCCTTCCTGACCCTGCGCCACGACGGTGAACCCGGCCCGCTGCTGGAGGTGCCCACGGATGTCGTCACCGGCCTGCCGCTGCGCACCGAACTCGTCGCCCGTCTCGACCGCGCCTTTGCCGAGATGCGCGAGACCGGCCGCACCACCGCCTGCCTGATGCTGGAAATCGACG
>CAYUXM010000218.1:0-4902 GCA_964448765.1 uncultured Rhodobacterales bacterium | reverse complement strand
CCCGCGCCGAGTTCGACGCCGCCTATGCCCGCTCGCTGTCGCTGGCGACCGACGTGAAGGTGCTGGTCGCCACCGTCGGCGTGGTCACCCGCGGCACCGGCTACTGACCGGCCGCACCCGCCTCACCGGCTGTTCACCGATGCCGTGCTAGGGTAGGGATCGTCTGCGATTTCGCCCCAGCCACGGATTTTTCCCATGCGCCTTTCCCTGCCTCTCGTTCTGGCCCTCGTCCTCGGTTTCGCGCTTGCCGGCTGCGACAGCGCCGAGGACCGGGCGGAGGCCCATTTCCAGTCCGGCATGGCGCTGCTGGAGGCCGGCGATGTCGAGCGCGCGCTGGTCGAGTTCCGCAACGTCTTCGAGCTGAACGGCCGGCATCGCGAGGCCCGGCTCACCTATGCCCGGGTCCAGCGCGAGCGCGGCGCGGTGGCGGAGGCCTATAGCCAGTACCTGCGCTCGGCCGAGCAATATCCCGAAGAGATCGAATCGCGCCTGGCGCTGGCCGAGATGGCGATCGAGGCCGGCAACTGGGAGGAGGCCGAGCGCCATGGCCGGGTCGCGGCCGGGCTCGCGCCCGACGACCCGGGGGTGCGCGCCGTCGTCGCCGCGCTCGACTACCAGGCCGCGACCCTGGCCGAGGATCCGGCGGCCGCGGCCGCGGCGGCGGACAGGGCGACCGCGCTGCTGGCCGAGCATCCCGACCAGCGGATCGCCCGGCGGCTGCGGATCGATCACCTCGCCCGCACCGGCGAGATCGCCGCGGCGCTGGCCGAGACCGATATCGCGCTGGCCACCGACCCCGGCGATGCCGATCTCTACCGGCTGAAGCTGCGGCTTCTGGCCGAAACCGGCGACGACGACCGGCTCGGCGCGCATCTTCGGGACATGTATGCCCGGTTCCCCGAGGACGAGGAAACCCGCGGGTTGCTGATCGCCTGGTACATGCAGCGCGGCGATCTCGACGGCGCGGAACGGCTGTTGCGCGACATCGTCGCCGCCGCGCCGGAAGATCCGGCGCCGAAGATGACGGTGGTGCAGTTCCTGCGCGAGGCCCGCGGCGCGGCGGCGGCCGAGGCCGAGCTTGACCGGCTGGTGGCCGAGGGCGGGCCCGAGGCGGTGCTGTTCCGCGCCACCCGCGCCGCGCTGGCCTTCGATGCCGGCCGCCGCGACGCCGCGATCGCGGAACTGGAGGCGGCACTGGCCGGGGCCGAGCCCTCGGAGGCGGTGCGCAACGCCGCCGTCGCGCTGGCCCGGATGCAGCAGGCGACCGGCAATCGCGTCGGCGCGCGGGCGCGGATCGAGGCGGTGCTGGCCGAGGATCCCGACCATGTCGGCGCGCTGAAGATGCGCGCGGACTGGCTGATCGGCGAGGACCGGCCGGGCGAGGCGATCCTGGCGCTGCGCAGCGCGCTGGCCGCGGCGCCGCGCGACCCCGAGATCCTGACGCTGATGGGCCGCGCGCACGAGCGCGACGGCGCCCGGGCGCTGGCCGGCGAGCGCTATGCGCTGGCCGTCGAGGTCTCGGGCCGGGGCGCGTCGGAATCGCTGCGCTACGCGGAATTCCTCGCCGCGACCGGCCGGCCGGAACTGGCCGAGGGCGTGCTGGTCGACGCGCTGGCCGCGGCGCCCGGCGACCCGGCGCTGCTGACCGCGCTGGCCGAGGTGCGGATGCGCCGCGGCGACTGGGACCGGGCGGCGGCCACGGTGGCGCGGCTGCGCGATCTCGGCACCCCGCGGGCGCGGGCCACGGCCGACGACCTGGCGACCCGGCTGCTGCTGCGCCAGGACAAGATCGACGAAACGATCGCCTTTCTCGAGGGGCTGGCCGGGCCGGGCGGGTCCGATGTCGCCACGGTGGCGGCGATCGTCCAGGCCCAGGTCCGCGCCGGCCGCACCGCCGAGGCGCGCGCCACGCTCGACGACCGGCTGGCCGAGACCCCGGACGATCCGGCGCTGCGGTTCCTGCGCGCCGGGGTGCATGTGATCGACGGCGAGGCCGACCGCGCCGAGGCGCTTTACCGCGGCCTGCTGGCCGAGGCGCCGGGCGCGGAACGGGCGGTGCGGGCGCTGCGGGCGCTCCTGCGCTCCCAGGGCCGCGAGGCCGAGGCGGCCGAGGTGCTCGACGCCGGTCTCGCCGCCAGCCCCGGATCGCGGGTCTTGCGGCTGGAACGGGCCGCGGCGCTGGAGCGCGGCGGCGATTTCGAGGGCGCGATCGCGGTCTACGAGGCGCTTTACGCCGAGGATGGCGAGGACCTGGTGATCGCCAACAACCTCGCCAGCCTGTTGTCGGCGCATCGCGAGGATGCCGAAAGCCTCGAGCGCGCCGCCGCCGTCGCCCGGCGGCTGCGCGGGATCGAGGTGCCGGCCTTCCAGGACACCTGGGGCTGGATCGAATCGCGGCGCGGCAATCCCGAGGCGGCGCTGCCGCCGCTCGAGGCCGCCGCGCGCGGCCTGCCCGAGGATCCGCTGGTGCGCTATCACCTGGGCATGACCTACCTGGCCCTGGGCCGGGCCGCGGCGGCGCGGGCGGAACTGGAGGCGATGCTCGATCTCGCCGGGCCGGACAGCCCGCTGCCGCAGGTTGCGCGGGCCCGCGCGGCGCTCGCCGGGCTGGAGTGACGGCCTGTCCCGGCGGGGCTGTGGGCAAATCCACACAATTTCCCCCAATCCGGTCCGTTCGGGGGGTATTCACCCTTTCGGCACCGGGCCTTGCCGCGTATGGTGCGCCGCGGGGACACACCCCCGGCCCGGGGGGTTCAACGAAGTGAGACTTGCCATGAAATCGATTTTCACGCTTCTGCTGGCGCTGCTGCTCGCGCCGATCTTCGCGCTGCCGGCGTCGGCGCAGGACAGCTACCGGATCCGCTCCGGCGACGTGCTGCGCGTCGAGGTGCTCGAGGATACCACGCTGAACCGCACCGCGCTGGTCGCGCCCGACGGGCGCGTGACGCTGCCGCTGGCCGGGTCGATCGCGGCCTCGGGCCGGTCGATCGAGGCGGTGCAGGCCGAGATCGCCGCCAAGCTGGCGCCGAACTTCGCTTCCGCGCCGAATGTCTATGTCGGCATCGAACAGGTCGGCGAACCGGCGACGGGCAGCGGCATGCGGGTCTACGTGATGGGCGAGGCCGCGACGCCGGGGCTGTACACCGTGCGCCACGGCTCCAACCTGCTGCAGGTTCTGGCCGAGACCGGCGGCTTCACCCGCTTCGCCGCGACCAACCGGATCCAGGTCCAGCGCGGCGGCCATGTGATGACCTTCAACTACCGCGCGGTGGAAGAGGGCGCGGCGGCGCGGCCGATGGTGATCAAGTCCGGCGACGTGATCGTGATCCCGACCCGGCGCCTGTTCGAGTGACGAGTGGCGGCTGACGCGGCACAACACGCGAGGTCCGAGGTGGGCAAGAAGAGCATCCTGCGCGCCGTCGCTTTCGGCGCGCTCACCCTGCCGGCAACCGTCCTGCAGGCCCAGGACGCGGGCGAGGCCGGCGAAGGCGGGGTCGTGACGACCTTCGGGGTCGAGCAGCGGTTCGGCGCGGGGCGCAACCTCGCGCTCGAGACGCCGTCCGAGGGCCGCACGCTGGCCTCCGACACCCTGCTGTCGTTCGGCGTGACCACGGTCACGCCGCTCGACCGGCTGTCGGTCGGCGGCTCGGTCGCGTTCCGGCTGGCCGACGAGCCCGGCGGCAGCATCAGCGAGTTCGAACGGCCGCGGCTGAGCTTCGTCTACGGCCGCGAGGGCGCCAATGCCGCCTTCGACCTGTCGGGCAGCTACCGCCGCGACCGGGTCGATTTCCTGCGCGACCTGACCGCCTTCATCGGCGATGACGGCACGCTCGACCTGCCCGACGATTTCGACGATCTCGAGGGCGAGGGCACGCGCGGCGACTACGCGCTCGACGCGGCGCTGGAACTGGGCACCTCGGCGCCCCTGGGCGTGACGCTGGAGGCCGGGGTGTCCGGCACCGATTACGAGGATACCAGCGATCCCGACCTTGTCGACATCGACCGCTACCGGCTGGGCGCCAGCGCCCGGCTGACCTTCTCGCCGGTCACCGAGGGCCGGATCGGCATCAGCCGCGCGGTCTCGGAGGAGGATGACGCGGGCCGGACCCGGATCACCGACGACGAGATCGAGATCGGCCTGCTGCAGGAGATCTCGCCCCGGTCGCGCTTCGAGGCGGCGCTCGGCTACGCGATGTTCGAGACCGAGGAATTCGGCGCCACCGAGGACGAGGACGGGCTGACCGGCCGGTTCGACTACGAATGGGACATGCCCGACGGCCAGCTCGACGCGCTGTTCGAGGTCAGCCGCAGCGAGGACGGCGCCCGCACCGAGCTGAGCTTCGGCCGGCTGCGCGACCTGCCGCTGGGCGCGCTCACCGCGCGGATCGGCGTCAGCAAGGCCGATTTCGGCGATGCCGAGCTGATCGGCCGGCTCGACTGGCGCCGCGACCTGCCCGACGGCGTGCTGACCGCGAGCCTCGATCGCAGCGTCAGCACCACCGATGCCGAGAGCGAGGCGACGACCACCGCGCTGGTGCTCGGCTGGAGCCGCGAGATCAACGCCGTCTCCGGCATCGCCTTCGATCTCAGCTATGCCGCGGTGTCCGAGACCGGCGAGAACGACATCGCCCGCGCCGGGCTGACGGCCAGCTACAGCCGCGACCTGACTGCGGACTGGGCGATGACCCTCGGCCTCGCCTGGCGGATGGAGGACGAGGACACGCTGGACCGCGTGACCTCGGAAGAGGTCTACCTCTCGCTCAGCCGGGATTTCAGCTGGCGGCGCTAGCCTGGTCGGCGGCGAGCCGGCCGAGGTAGCGGCCGTAATCGGTCTTGCCGAAGAGCTTCGCGCGCGCGGCCAGCGCCGCGGCGTCGATCCAGCCCTGGCCGAAGGCGATCTCG
>CAYUXM010000217.1:0-4907 GCA_964448765.1 uncultured Rhodobacterales bacterium | reverse complement strand
AGATGACGACCAAGGCCGGGCAGAAATGCACCGCCATGCGCCGGCTGATCGTGCCCGAGGCGCAGGTGGCTGCGGTGATCGACGCGCTCACGGCCCGGCTGGCCAGGGCGCGGCCCGGCGACCCGGCCGACACGGCGACCCGGATGGGCGCGCTGGTTTCCCGCGCCCAGCGCGACGACGTGCTGGCGGTGGCCGCCCGGATCGGGGCCGAGGCGCGGCAGGTCTTCGCCGGCGACGCGGCGGACCTGCCCGAGGCCGGCGCCTTCCTGCCCCCGCAGCTCTTCCTCTGCGACGATCCCGACGCTTCGCGCGTGGTGCACGAGGCCGAGGCCTTCGGCCCGGTCGCCACGATCCTGCCGGCCCGCGACATGACCCATGCCGCAGCACTGGCCAATCGCGGCGGCGGATCGCTGGTGTCGTCGCTCTTCACCCACGATCCCGATGTCGCGCGGGCCTACGTGATGGAGGCCGGCGCCTGGCATGGCCGCGTCTACATCGCCGACCGCGACTCGGCCGCCGAGGCGACCGGCCACGGCTCGCCCCTGCCGCACATGATCCATGGCGGGCCGGGCCGGGCCGGCGGCGGCGAGGAACTGGGCGGGGTGCGCGGCATCCTGCACTACATGGCCCGCGTCGCGGTGCAGGGCAGCCCGCGAATGCTGACGGCGGTGGGCGGCGAATGGGTGCCCGGCGCGCCCGAGATCGCCGGCCCGGCGCATCCGTTCCGCCGCGCCTTCGACGAGATCGCGATCGGCGAGACGATCGTCACCGACGCGCGGCAGGTGACGCTGGAGGATATCGAGCATTTCGCCCATTTCACCGGCGACACGTTCTATGCCCATATGGACGAGGATGCGGCGGCGGCGAACCCGTTCTTCCCCGGCCGGGTGGCGCATGGCTACCTGCTGCTGTCCTTTGCCGCGGGGCTGTTCGTCGATCCCGCGCCGGGGCCGGTGCTGGCCAATACCGGGCTGAACGGGTTGCGGTTTCTCAAGCCCGTCAGCCCCGGCGACAGCCTGCGCGTGCACCTGACCGCCAGGCGCAAGACCCGCCGGACGGACGACTATGGCGAGGTCGCGTGGCACGCCGCCCTGCGCAACCAGCACGACGAGCCGGTGGCGGAGTACGAGCTTTTGACGATGGTCGGGGTTTCGGGGTAGGGCAGGGCCAGCAGTATTGCAGGTCTTTATGCCCGGACCCAGTTTCGACCGGAACTTCTGTCATCGGCGGAACACCGCCGCGCCCGTCCCGGGCCCGCGCCACCCCGGCACCGGCCTGTCGGCCGGCGCGGCGGGCACGGCGCCGCGCCACGTAACCGGGCCGCGCAGGGCATGAGCCATCCTGCCCTCACCGCCGCCGTCGCGGCGCTGCATGCCGAGGGACGGCTGCGCGTCTGGTCGCTTGTCGTCACCGTCTTCGGCGACGCGGTGGAGCCGCGCGGCGGGCGCATCGCCACGGCGCGGCTGCAGGCGCTGCTGGGCCGGATCGGGGTGGAACCGGGCGCGCTGCGCACCGCGCTGTCGCGGCTGGCGGCCGACGGCTGGCTGGACCGGGAGCGCGCCGGCCGCGTCACCGCCTATCGGCTGGGCCCGCGCGGGATCGCCGAGACCCGGCCGGCGGCGGCGCGGATCTATGCCGCGCCGGCCCCGGACCCGAAGGCCTGGACCCTGGGCCTTGGCCCCGCGCCGGCGGAGGCCGTGGAACTGGGCGGCGAGGCCTGGATCGCGCCGGGCCGGCGGGCCGCCGGCCAGATTGCCGTGACCGGAACGATCGCGGCGCTGGATGCCGCCGGGCGCGGCCGCGCCTGCCCGGCCGAGGCCGCCGCCGCACTGGGCGCGGTGCGGGCCGAGGCGCTGGCGCTGGCCGCCGCCGCGCCGGGCCTCGCCGCGGCGGAGGCGATGGCGGCGCGCACCGTGCTGATCCATCGCTGGCGGCGGGCGGTGCTGCGCGGTCAGGACCGGCCCGCGGCGCTGCTGCCCGCCGGGCTGGGCGACCCGTCGCCGCGCGCCGCCGTGGCCACGGCCTATGCCGCGCTGCTGCCCGCCTCGGAGGCCTGGCTCGATTCGGAGGCGGAGGGCCTTGCGCCGATGCCGCCGGCCACGCCGGCCCTGGCGTCGCGGTTCACGGGTATCGGTGCGGAAGGGAATTGAGCCCCGGCGCGGCGGATCGGGTGGGGGCTGTTCACCGCCGCGCCGGGGCATAGCATCTTGCGCTATGGGTACAGACTGGCCGCGAAACCGGGCGGAACAAGGAAGCCATCGGGGACTCGGCGCGGTCTTTGTGCGGCAATTGCAGGGCAACGCTTGATCTGCGGGGCTTTGGGCGTCACATTTCCGACATGACGATCGTGCCCCCGACCCCGTTTTCCGGCACCACGGGCGTGGCCGAGAAGACCGCGTTCGACCGCCGTGAACTGGGGCTGATCCTGTCGGTCTACGGCCGGATGGTCGCCGCCGGGGAATGGCGCGATTACGGCCTGTCGTTCCTGCGTGACGTGGCGGTGTTCAGCGTGTTCCGGCGCACCGCCGAATATCCCCTGTACCGGATCGAGAAGCGGCCAAGGCTGCGGCATCGGCAGGGGATGTATGCGGTGATCGGGATGGACGGGCAGGTGCTCAAGCGCGGCCACGACCTGGCGCAGGTGCTGCGGGTGTTCGACCGCAAGCTGATCCGCTCGGTCGACTGACGGCTAAAGCCGTCGCACGCCCAGAAGCGCGCCGTCCGGCTCGCCGGCGATTCGCGCCAGCGCCCCGACCAGCGGTTCATGTGTGACCGCCATCGCATGGGCGGTGGCATGCAGGATCTCCCCGGGCCCGGTCGCGACGGCGACATGCCCGCGCCAGAACAGCAGGTCGCCGCGCGACAGGTCGTGCAGGTCGACGGGCCGGCCCAGCGCGGCGAATTGCAGGTCGCTGTCACCGGGGCAATCGATCCCGCAGGCCAGCAGCGCCGCCTGCACGAGGCCGGAACAATCGATCCCGAAGGCCGAGTTGCCGCCCCAGAGATAGGGTGTGCCAAGGTAGAGCGCGGCCACCGTCACCGGATCGGGTTCGACGTGATCGACCGGGCACAGGTGCATCGCCGGCACGAAGGCGCCCTGCGCCGTCTCGGCGAACCGGCCATGGTCCGCGACGATCCCGAGCCGCGCCCCATGCGACAGGGCGCAGAGTTCCCGCGTCTTGAGGTCCGGCGCGGGGTAAAGGTGGCTGGCCCGCGCCGCGACGCGATGCGTGGCCGCCACCGCCGGGCCCAGCGCGCTTTCCGCGACCCAGCCGCAATAGCCGTCCGCCTCCGCTCGGACGAAGGCATGGCCACCCTCGGCATCGATCACCAGAACCGCCGCGCCCATCAGAAGCTGCCGGTCGCGCGCGCCGCCGGGGCTGTCGCACAGCTCGGCCAGCGGCGCGGCCACGGTGGCCGCCCGGCCCTCGACGAAGCGTTCCGCCGGCACCGCACCCCGGAGCGAGACATGCGCCACCCTTGCGGTGGCCGGGGTCAGCCGCCGGTCGGTCATGTGCCCAGAACCTCGGCCAGCGCGGCGGCCAGCGCCCGCGCCCCCTGCCCGGCGCCACCCTTGGGCCGGGCCGGCGCCGCGGCGGGCTGCCAGCCGTAGATGTCGAAATGCGCGTAGCGCGGCGATGCCGTCACGAACCGGCGCAGGAACAGCGCCGCGGTGATCGCGCCCGCCATCCCGCCCGAGGGCGCGTTGTCGAGATCGGCGATCGCGGGTTCGATCATCGCCTCGTAGGGCGCGTGGAACGGCATCCGCCAGACCGGATCGGCCCAGGCCGCCCCGCCGCGCGACAACGCCGCGGCCAGCGCCTCGTCATCGGTGAAGAACGGCGCCAGGTCGGGGCCCAGCGCGACCCGCGCCGCGCCGGTCAGCGTGGCCATCGAGACGATGGCGTCGGTCTCCTCCTCATCGGCATGGGCGAGCGCATCGGCCAGCACCAGCCGGCCCTCGGCATCGGTGTTGTTGATCTCGACGGTCAGCCCCTTGCGGCTGGTCAGCACGTCGCCGGGCCGGAACGCCGCGCCGGACACCGCGTTTTCCACCGCCGGGATCAGCACCCGCAGCCGCAGCCGCGCGCCGGTGGCCATCAACAGTTCGGCCAGCCCCAGCACCGTGGCCGCGCCGCCCATGTCCTTCTTCATCAGCCCCATCGCCGCGGCGGGCTTGAGGTCGAGCCCGCCGGTGTCGAAACACACGCCCTTGCCGACCAGCGTGACGCGCGGCCCGGCATCGCCCCAGCGCAGGTCGATCAGCCGCGGCGCGCGCGGGCTGGCACGGCCGACGGCATGGATCATCGGGAAGCCGCGGGCAAGCAGGTCGTCGCCCTCGATCACCTCGGCGGCCATGCCGTGCCGGCGGGCAAGGTCCAGCGCCGCGCCGGCCAGTTCGGCCGGGCCCATGTCGCTTGCCGGGGTGTTGATCAGGTCGCGGGTCAGCGCCTCGGCCGCCGCCATTGCCGCGATCCGCGCGCCGTCCACCCCCGGCGGGCAGACCAGCTGCGCCTTCGGTGGCGCGGCGGGCTTGTAGCGGCCGAAGCGGTAGCCGGCCAGCAGCCAGCCCAGCGCCGCCTCCGCCGCCTCGGCCGGGTCGAGCGGATCGGCGAGTCGCCACGCGCCCTCGGGCAGCCCCTCGCGCGCGGCGGCGAACCGGAACCGCTTGCGGTCGCGCGCCGTCGCGCCGCCGGTGCCGAAGACGGCGGCCACCGGGCTGCCATCGGCGCCGGGCAGGACGACAAGCTGGCCGGCCGTGCCGGCAAAGCCGGCGGCGGCAAGCCAGGCGGCCTCGGCCGGCGGGCGGGCCGCGACGAAGGCCGCGGCATCGGTTTCGGACACGAGATGGATCGGGCGGGACGGATCGGCTGGATCGGCGAAGGTCAGGCTCATGGTCGCTCCGG
>CAYUXM010000216.1:0-4949 GCA_964448765.1 uncultured Rhodobacterales bacterium | reverse complement strand
TTCCCGTTCCTGAGCTGGATGTCGACGCTGGGCATCCCGACCGAGGGCGGCGATGACGGGGTCGAGGTGCTCAAGCAGGGCTTCAACGTCGATCCGCTGCTGCAAAAGCAGGCCGACTGCATTTCCACCATGACCTATAACGAGTACTGGCAGGTGATCGACGCCGGCATCTCGGCCGACGATCTGGTGACCTTCAAATACGAGGATCAGGGCGTCGCGACGCTGGAGGACGGGCTTTACGTGCTCGAGGAGCGGCTGGCCGATCCCGAGTTCGAGGACAAGATCGTCCGCTTCGTCCGCGCCTCGATGAAGGGCTGGAAATGGGCCGAGGAAAACCCCGAAGAGGCGGCGATGATCGTGCTCGACTACGACGAGACCGGGGCGCAGACCGAAACCCACCAGAAGCGGATGATGGGCGAGATCGCCAAGCTCACCGCGGGATCGAACGGTACACTCGACCCGGCGGATTACGAGCGCACGGTGGCCACGCTCCTGGCCGGCGGATCGGACCCGGTGATCTCGGCCGCGCCGGAAGGGGCCTGGACGCACCAGATCACCGACAAGGCGCTGAACTGACCTGACATCTGCCTTCGGCGGACCGGGGCGCGGGCGAAAACCCGCGCCCCGATACGTGTCAATGCCGGGCCATCTGCTTCCCCTGGCGGGGTTTTCCTGTTAACCGGGTGGGGGAGGTCGCCGATGCCCCGCTCCGCCCTGACCGGCACGAGGATTCGCGAACGGCGCATGGCGCTGGGCCTGAAGCAGGCCGATCTGGCGCGGACGGCCGGGATATCGCCGGCCTATCTCAACCTGATCGAGCACAATCGCCGCAACGTCTCGGAGGCGCTGCTGGCCCGGCTGGCCGGGGCGCTGGCGGCCGATCCCGCGGCGCTGGCCGAGGGCGCGGAAAGCGCGCTCTTCGAGGGGCTGCGCGAGGCCGCGGCCGGGGCGACGGCGGCCGAAACCCCGCCCGAATCCGACCGGATCGAGGAATTCGTCGGCCGGTTTCCCGGCTGGGCGGCGCTTCTGGGGGCGCGGCAGGCGCGGCTGGCGCAACTCGAACGCACGGTGGAGACGCTGTCGGACCGGATGGCGCACGATCCGCACCTGTCCGACAGCCTGCACGAGGTGCTTTCGGCCGCGGCCTCGGTCCGGTCGACGGCCGCGATCCTCGCCGAGACCGAGGATATCGATCCGGCCTGGCGGGCGCGGTTTCACGCCAATATCCATGCCGACAGCGAGCGGCTGGCCGAAGCGGCCGAGGCGCTGGTGGCCTATCTCGACGCGTCGGCGGAGGGCGAAACCGGCCTGTCCTCGCCGCAGGAGGAGCTTGAGGCGTGGCTGGCGGCGAAGGGCTTTCACCTGGCCGCGCTGGAACGCGCCAACCCGCCCGATCCCGATACCGTCATCGCCGGGGCGCCGGAACTGGCGACCACGGCGGCGCGCAAGCTGGCGCTGGCCCATGCCGCGCGCTACCGCGCGGATGCGCTGGCCCTGCCGCTGGAGCCGTTCCGCGCGGCGCTGGCCGAACACGGCCCCGATCCGGCGCGGCTGGCGCAGGTCTTCGGGGTCGGTCTGCCGGTGGTGTTTCGCCGGCTGGCCGCGCTGCCGGCGGACGCGGGCGGGCGGCCTGCAGGGCTCGTGGCCTGCGACGGCGCCGGTGCGATCACCTTTCGCCGGCCGACGCCGGGCTTCGCCCTGCCGCGGTTCGGCGCGGCCTGCCCGCTCTGGCCGCTCTACCAGGCGCTGTCGCGGCCGATGGCGCCCTTGCGCGCCGTGGTCGAGATCGCCGGGCGCGGCGGCGGCCGGTTCCTCGCCTACGCCTTCTGCCAGCCGTCGCACCCGCAGGGGTTCGACGGGCCGCAGGTGCTGGATGCCTGGATGCTGATCCTGCCCGAACCGGGGCCGGCGCAGCCCGGCGACCTTGCCGTCGGCTCTTCCTGCCGGGTCTGCCCGCGCGAGGCCTGCGCGGCGCGGCGCGAGCCGTCCTTCCTTGCCGCGCCGGACTGAGCACTGGAGTTTTGACACCCGCCCCGGCTTTGGCGATAGTCGCGTGAGCCACAACAGGGCCGGGCAGGTCCGGGGCAAGCCGGGGGAGGGCATCGGATGGGCAAGCGTGTCCTTCTGATCGAGGATGAGCCGAACATCATCGAGGCGATCGGGTTCATTCTGGCGCGCGACGGCTGGCAGGTGGCCACCCATTCCGAAGGCACCGAGGCGATCGAGGCGATCCGCCGCGAAACGCCCGACGTCGTGATCCTCGACGTGATGCTGCCGGGGAGATCGGGTTTCGACATCCTGTCGGAGATGCGCGCCGATTCCGGGCTGGCGCATCTTCCGGTGCTGATGCTGACCGCCAAGGGCCAGGTGAAGGAGCGCGAGGCCGCCGAACGCGCCGGCGCCGACCGGTTCATGACCAAGCCGTTCTCGAATGCCGAGGTGCTGGCCTCGGTGCGCGAACTGGGCGGCGTGGCATGACCCTGCCCGAGGCCGGGACGGGCCGGCGGCGCGGCGACCGACGACCGCCGCTGTTCCTGGCCCGCCGCAGCTATCGCCGGCGCCGGATGATGGATGCGTGCCGGATGCTGCCGGCGCTGGGCGCGGTCTTGTGGATGATCCCGATCCTGTGGCAACCGGCCGAAACCGCGGCGGGCGATACCGCGCCCGGCATCGTCTATCTCTTCGCGGTCTGGCTCGTGCTTGTCGGGCTGGCCGCGGCGCTGTCGCGCGGGCTGGCCGGGGCGCTGGAGGATGGCGAGGACGAGGGCGGCTGATGGTTCCCTTCGACCTGCTCGTCGCGGCGTGCATCGCCTACGTGATCCTGCTGTTCGCCGTGGCCTTCGTGGCCGAGCGGCGGGCGCGGTCGGGCCGCGGCGGCTGGCTGCGCTCGCCCTGGGTCTACACGCTGTCGCTGTCGGTCTACTGCACGGCCTGGACGTTCTACGGCGCGGTCGGCTTCGCCGCCCGGTCGGGGCTGGAATTCGCGACGATCTACATGGGGCCGACGCTGATCATGGTCGGCTGGTGGTGGATCCTGCGCAAGCTGGTGCGGATCGGCCGGGCCCAGCGCGTGACCTCGATCGCCGACCTGATCTCTTCGCGCTACGGCAAGTCGAACCTGCTGGGCGTGATCGTCACGCTGCTCGCGGTCGTCGGCACCGCGCCCTACATCGCGCTGCAACTGCAATCGGTCACGCTGTCGTTCGGCGTGTTCGCGGCGGCATCGCCGCAGGGCTGGGCGCTGCCGGACCAGGGCGTCACCGCGATCTGGGTGGCGGCGGGGCTGGCGCTGTTCACGATCCTGTTCGGCACCCGCAACCTCGACGCCAACGAACGCCACCACGGTGTCGTCATCGCCATCGCGCTGGAGGCGGTGGTCAAGCTGGTGGCGCTGCTCGCGGTCGGCGCCTTCGTGGTCTGGGGCGTGGCCGGCGGCGTCGGCGACGTGCTGGCGCGGATCGAAAGCTCGCCGATCGCCGACTGGCCGCTGCAGCCGGGCCGCTGGATCGGGCTGACCTTCCTGTCGGCCGCCGCGCTGCTGACGCTGCCGCGGATGTTCCAGGTGCTGGTCGTCGAGAATGCCGACGAACGCCATCTCGCGACCGCCGGCTGGGCCTTCCCGCTCTACCTGCTGGCGATGAGCCTGTTCGTGGTGCCGATCGCCGTGGTCGGGCTGGAACGGATGCCGCCGGGGGCCAACCCGGACCTGTTCGTGCTCACGCTGCCGCTGTCGGAAGGGGCCGGCGGGCTGGCGATGCTGGCCTTTCTTGGCGGCTTTTCCTCGGCCACCTCGATGGTGATCGTCGCGGCGATCGCGCTGGCGACGATGGTGTCGAACCATATCGTCACGCCGCTGTGGCTGTCGCTGCGCGCCGGCGGGGCGCGGGCGGCGGGCGACGTGCGGGGCCTTGTGCTGACCGCGCGGCGGCTGTCGATCGGCGTGGTGCTGGCGCTGGGCTATTTCTACTACCGGATGTCGGGCGGATCGGCCGCGCTGGCGGCGATCGGGCTGATCGCCTTCGTCGGGCTGGCGCAGATCCTGCCGGCGATGCTGGGCGGTATCTTCTGGCGCGGGGCGACGCGGGTGGGCGCCGGGGCCGGGTTGCTGACCGGCTTCGCGCTGTGGCTTTACACGCTGTTCCTGCCGTCCTTCGGCGGGTCGGGCCTGATTTCGGCCGCGGTGCTGGCGGAGGGGCCGTTCGGCTGGGGCTGGCTCCGGCCGCAGGCGCTGTTCGGGATCGAGGGGATCGATCCGCTGATGCATGCGCTGATCTGGTCGCTCGCGCTCAATACCGCGGCCTTCCTGCTGGGCTCGCTGCTGAGTTTCCCGGCGCCGCTGGAACGGATGCAGGGCGCGGCCTTCGTGCATGTCTTCGACCAGGATCGCGGCACCCGCGGCTGGTCGCGCGGCGGCGCGGAACCCGAGGACTTGCTGGTGATGGCGCAGGGCATCCTGGGCGCGGCAGAGGCACAGCGGTTCTTCCAGGCCGCCGCGGTCGAACAGGGCAAGGCGGGGTTCCTGCCCGACACGACGCCCGATTTCATCGACCGTCTGGAACGCCGGCTGGCCGGGGCGGTGGGATCGGCCACCGCGCATGCGATGATTGCCCAGTTCGCCGAGGGCGCGGCGGTGTCGGTGCAGGACCTGATGGCGGTGGCCAGCGAGGCGCAGCAGATCAAGGAATACTCCGCCCAGCTCGAGGCGAAATCGGAGGAACTGGCACGCACCGCCCGGCAGTTGCGCGAGGTGAACGACAAGCTCACCGACCTGTCGGTGCAGAAGGACGCGTTCCTCAGCCAGATCAGCCACGAATTGCGCACGCCGATGACCTCGATCCGCGCGTTCTCGGAAATCCTGATGGAGCCCGACCTGCCCGAACCGATGCGCGCCAAATATGCCGAGATCATCCACGAAGAGGCGATCCGCCTGACCCGGCTTCTCGACGATC
>CAYUXM010000215.1:3399-4956 GCA_964448765.1 uncultured Rhodobacterales bacterium | reverse complement strand
GCGGTGTCGATCAAGATCGTCGGCGCGCTGCTGATCGCCTCGCTGCTGATCATCCCGGCCGCCGCCGCGCGGGCCGGCGCGCGCACGCCCGAGGCGATGGCGGTGCTGGCGGCGGCGCTGGGCATCCTGTCGGCGCTGGGCGGGCTGGGCCTGTCGCTGGGGTTCGACACGCCGGCCGGCGCGTCGATCATCGCGGTCGCGGCCGTGGTGTTCGCGCTGTCGCTGGCCGTCGGGCGGCGCGGGGCCTAACGCCCGACGCCGACATAGGCCGCGAAGCCCGCCTTCGCCGCGTCCGCCGCGTCGTAGACGTTGCGCAGGTCGGCCATCCGGGCGGTGGCCATCGCCCCGGCCAGCCGCTCGAGGTCCAGCGCGCGGAACTCGTTCCACTCGGTCAGGATCACCAGCGCGTCGGCCCCGGCGGCGGCCTCGTAGGCATCCTCCAGCCAGGTGACGCCGGGCAACAGCGCCTCGCCCTCGCGCCGGCCCTGCGGATCGACCACCCGCACCTTCGCGCCGCCGCCGACCAGCGCCGGCACGATCGTCAGCGCCGGCGCGTCGCGCATGTCGTCGGTATTGGGCTTGAAGGTCACGCCCAGCACCGCGACCGTCTTGCCGTTGACCGATCCGCCGCACAGGTCCACCACCTTGTCGATCATCCGCCGCTTCACCGCGTCGTTGATCTGGATGACCGTCTCGACGATCTGCATCGGCGCGGCATGGTCCTGGCCGATCCGCGCCAGCGCCATCGTGTCCTTCGGAAAGCACGAGCCGCCGTAGCCCGGCCCGGCATGCAGGAACTTGTTGCCGATCCGGCCGTCGAGCCCCATGCCCTTGGCCACGGTCTTGACGTCGGCGCCGACCCTTTCGCACAGCGCCGCGATCTCGTTGATGAAGGTGATCTTGGTCGCGAGGAAGGCGTTGGCGGCGTATTTGATCATCTCGGCGCTTTCCAGCCCGGTGTAGACGATCGGGAAATCGCGCAGGAACAGCGGCCGGTAAATCTCCCCCATCACCGCCTTCGCCCGGTCCGAGGTGACGCCGACGACGACGCGGTCGGGCCGCATGAAATCGTCGATCGCCGCGCCCTCGCGCAGGAACTCGGGGTTCGAGGCGACGTCGAACTCGGCCTCCGGCCGGGCCGCGCGGATCACCTCGGCGACCTTCGCGTTGGTGCCCACCGGCACCGTCGATTTCGTCACCACCACCGCGTAGCCGGTCAGCGCATGGGCGATTTCCTCGGCCGCCGCCATCACGTAGCTGAGATCGGCATGGCCGTCGCCGCGCCGGGTGGGGGTGCCCACCGCGATGAACACCGCCTCCGCCCCGTCGACCGCCTGCGCCAGATCGCCGGTGAAGCTCAGCCGCCCGGCGGCGACGTTCTTCGCCATCAGCACGTCGAGGCCGGGTTCGTAGATCGGCACCTCGCCGCGGGTCAGCATCTCGATCTTGCGCGGATCCTTGTCGACGCAGACGACCTCGTGCCCGAAATCCGAGAAGCACACGCCCGAAACAAGGCCGACGTAGCCCGTGCCGATCATCGCGATCTTCATCGAAACG
>CAYUXM010000215.1:0-3299 GCA_964448765.1 uncultured Rhodobacterales bacterium | reverse complement strand
AAGGCCGACGTAGCCCGTGCCGATCATCGCGATCTTCATCGAAACGCTCCTTCAATCATCCTCACGGCCCGCCATCCGGCGCCGAAGGGCCGAACCGCGCCGCGTGACTGCCATGTTCGCCGGGGCGAATGCCAGTGGAAAGTGACCGCCGCGCCCGTTGCTGCGGGCGCCGGGCGCGGTTCCGGCCGGCCCGCCGGCCCGCGCGGGCTCACATGCAGGCGTCGAACAGCGCGCGGGTGTTCTCGCGCGTCATCGGCACCGGGTTGCCGCCGCAGGAGGGATCTTCCAGCGCCATCTCCGTCAGTTCGTCGAGCCGCGCGGCCTCGACCCCCATCGCGCTCAGGCTCGGCGGGATCGCCAGTTCGGCGCGCAGTTCCATGATCCGGTCCATGAACCCGTCGAACCCGCCCGCGATACCGAGGTAGGCCGCCGCGCGGGCGATCCTGTCCTCCACCGCCGGGCGGTTGAAGGCCAGAACCATCGGCATCACCACCGCGTTCGTCGTGCCGTGGTGGGTGCCATAGACCGCGCCGACCGGGTGCGACAGCGAATGGATCGCCCCCAGCCCCTTCTGGAACGCCACCGCGCCCATCGCCGCCGCGCTCATCATGTGGGCGCGGGCCTCGATGTCGGTGCCGTCGGCATGGGCGCGGGGCAGGTTTTCGAACACCAGCCGCAGGCCTTCCAGCGCGATGCCTTGGCTCATCGGGTGGTAATGCGGGCTTGAGTAGGCCTCGAGGCAATGCGCCAGCGCGTCCATGCCGGTTCCGGCGGTGATGAATTTCGGCATGCCGACGGTCAGTTCCGGGTCGCAGATCGTCACCGCGGGCAGCAGTTTCGGGTGAAAGATGATCTTCTTGCGATGGGTGACGGAATTCGTCAGCACCCCGGCGCGGCCAACCTCCGATCCGGTGCCCGCCGTCGTCGGCACCGCGACGATCGGCGCGATCTTCGCGGCATCCGCCCGCGTCCACCAGTCGCCGACATCCTCCAGATCCCAGACCGGGATCGTCTGGCCGACCATCAGCGCGATCATCTTGCCAAGGTCCAGCGCCGAGCCGCCGCCGAAACACACCACGCCGTCATGCCCGCCGGCGCTGTAGGCGGCGATCCCGGCCTCCATGTTCGCCTCGTTCGGGTTCGGATCGACCTCGGAGAACACCGCGCGGCCCAGCCCGGCGGCGTCGAGCACGTCGAGCGCGGCGGCCGTGATCGGCAGGCTGGCCAGCGCCCTGTCGGTGACCAAGAGCGGCCGGGCCATGCCGGTGGCCTTGCAGTGTTCGGCCAGTTCCGCGATCCGGCCGGGGCCGAACTTGACAGCGGTGGGATAGGACCAGTTGGCGGTGGGGGCGGTCATGCTTTCACCTTGCGGAAGTGGTAGGAACGGGGGCGGGTGACGGACAGATAGCCCAGCTTCGACAGGCCGACGCCGCGGCCGGTGTCCTTGCAGCCGGTCCAGCATACCGCCGGGTCGAGATAATCGGCGCGGTTGAGGAAGACGGTACCGGTTTCGATCCGGCGCGCGACGTCCCAGGCGCGGTCGGTATCGCCGGTCCAGAGCGCGGCGGTCAGGCCGTAGGGGCTGTCGTTCATCAGCGCCACGGCCTCGTCGTCACCCGTCACCGGCATGATCCCCACGACCGGGCCGAAGCTTTCCTCGGTCATCACCCGCATCGAATGGTCGACGTTCACGAGAACCTGCGGCATCAGGTAGGCGCCGCCATCGTCGGCGGGGAAGTTCTGTTTCCCGATCAGCGGTTTCGCGCCCGCCGCCACGGCCTCGGCCACCTGCCCGCGCACCGTGTCGGCAAAGCGCCTGTGCGCCATCGGGCCCAGCGTGGTCTCCGCGTCGAACGGGTTTCCGAGGGTCAGGGCATTGACCCAGCCGACGGCCTTCTCGACGAAATCGTCGAACCGGCTTTCATGCACGTAGATCCGTTCGATCCCGCAGCAGCACTGGCCGGAGTTGAACATCGCGCCGTCCATCAGCGTGTCCACCGCCCAGTCGAGATCGGCATCGGCCATCACGTAGCCCGGATCCTTGCCGCCCAGTTCCAGCCCCAGCGCGGTGAAGGTGCCCGCCGCCGCGCGTTCGATCGCCTGCCCGCCGGCGACCGAGCCGGTGAAGTTGACGAAGCCGAAGCCGCGTCCGGCGATCAGCGCCTCGGTCACGTCATGGGTCAGCACGAGGTTCTGGAACAGATCGGCCGGCACGCCCGCCGCATGCAGCGCCTCGGCGATCCGTTCGCCGACCAGCAGCGTCTGGCTGGCGTGTTTCAGGATCACCGCGTTGCCGGCGACAAGCGCGGGCACGATCGTGTTCATCGCGGTCATGTAGGGATAGTTCCAGGGCGCGATGACGAAGACCACGCCATGCGGCGCGAATTCCACCCGGCGGCCGAACTGCGCGCTGTCTTCCACCACCATCGGCGCCAGCGCCTCGGCGGCGATCCCGGTCATGTAGTCGGTGCGCTCGTTCAGCCCGCCGAACTCGCCGCCGAAGCGGGTCGGCCGGCCCATCTGCCAGGCCAGTTCCTCGACGATCCGCGCCTTGTCGGCGTTGAGCCGCGCGACCGCGTCCCTGACCCGCGCGATCCGGTCCGCGAGCGGCAGCGCCGCCCAGGCGGGCTGCGCGGCGCGCGCGCGCGCCACGGCGGCCTCGGCCGCGTCGAGCGCCAGGGCCGGGCGTTCGGCATAGACCCGCCCGTCCACGGGCGAGATGCATTGGATCATGCGTGTCATGTCACCCTCGCTTCGCGGCCGGCCGGCCGCCTGATGATGCGGCCGTCAGGCCCGTTCGAACCCGCGGCGCACCTCCCAGTCGGTCACCACGCGGTTCTGTTCCTCGATCTCCCAGCGCGCGGCGCGGTAGTAATGCTCCACCACCTCGGCGCCGAAGGCGCGGGTCAGCATCTCGCTGTCCTTCATCATCTCGGCCGCCTCGGCCAGCGAACTCGGGACCGAGCGGGCCTGCCCGGCCTGGTAGATGTCGCCCTGCGTCACCGGTTCCAGTTCCAGCATCTGCTCGACGCCTTCGAGCCCGGCGGCCAGCAGCGCGGCCATCGCCAGATAGGGGTTCAGGTCGGCGCCGCCGATCCGGCATTCGACCCGCACCGCCTTGGTGCCCTCGCCGCAGACCCGGAAGCCCGCGGTGCGGTTGTCAAGGCTCCAGACCGCCTTGGTCGGCGCGAAGAGCCCGACGACGAAGCGCTTGTAGCTGTTGACATAGGGCGCCAGGAAACAGGTGAGTTCGCGCGCGAAGGCCAGCTGCCCGGCGATGTAATGGCGCATCAGCGCCG
>CAYUXM010000214.1:0-4962 GCA_964448765.1 uncultured Rhodobacterales bacterium | reverse complement strand
TCGAGGCCGGCGCGGCCAGCGATGCCGTCGTCGCCCGGACCGAGGCGCAGCGCGCGGACTTCTGGGCCCGGCGCGAGGCCGCCGCGGAAATCACGCTGACCGAAACCCCGATCGTCGATACCGACATCGCCGTGCCGCTGGACCGGGTGGACCCCTTCCTCACCCGGATGCGCGACCGGCTGGCGGAGATCGACGCGGGCGCGCGCGAGATGGTCGTCGCGCATCTGGGCGACGGCAACGTGCATTACACCGCCTATCCCTCGCGCGACGACGCCGCGCTGGCCGACACGATCCGCGCCGCGGTGGACGAGGTCGCCACCGGCCTTGGCGGCTCGTTTTCCGCCGAACACGGCGTCGGGCTGTCGAAGAAGGGCTCGATGGCGCGGCTGAAAGACCCCGTCGCGCTGGAGATGATGCGCGCGATCAAGGCCGCCTTCGACCCGGAAAACCGGATGAACCCCGGCAAGCTTCTGCCCTGACGGGTATCAGCGCCAGTCGAAGAACCCCGGCCCGGCCCGGCCCAGCAGCCGGCGCGCCAGATCGCGGCCCAGCCTGTCGCCCTCGGCCACCGGCCCCCGGATCTCGTCGGCCAGCACCTCGGACCCGTCGGGCCGCAGGATCTCGCCGCGCAGCCGGATCTCGCCGCCGTCCAGCAGCGCCAGCCCCGCGATCGGCGTCTCGCACGACCCGTCGAGTTCGGCGAGGAAGCCGCGTTCGGCCGCCAGCCGCAGCCCGGTCTCGCCGTGGTGTATCGCGGCCAGCATCGCCGCGACGCGGTCATCGGCCGCCCGCCGTTCCACCCCGATCGCGCCCTGCGCCACGGCGGGCAGCATCTCCTCGGGGTCTATCGGGCCGCGCGCCACATCCGCCATGCCCAGCCGGTTCAGCCCCGCCATCGCGAGGAAGGTCGCCACCGCGACACCCTCCTCCAGCTTCCTGAGCCGGGTCTGCACGTTGCCGCGAAACTCCACCAATTCCAGATCGGGCCGCCGATGCGCCAGCTGGGCCCGCCGCCGGAGACTGGAGGAACCGACGACAGCCCCCTGCGGCAGCGCCGAAATCCCCGCGACCGCGGGAGAGACGAAGGCATCGCGCACATCCTCGCGCGGCAGGTAGCAATCGATCACCAGCCCCTCGGGCTGATCCACCGGCATGTCCTTCATCGAATGCACGGCGATGTCGATCCCGCCGTCAAGCAGCGCCTCCTCGATCTCGCGGGTGAACAGGCCCTTGCCGCCGATCTCCTTGAGCGCCCGGTCCTGCACCTGGTCGCCGGTGACCTTGATCACCACGATCGCGAAGGCCGCCTCGGGCAGGTCATGCGCCGCCATCAGCCGCGCGCGTGTCTCGTGGGCCTGGGCCAGCGCCAGCGGCGAACCGCGGGTGCCGATGCGCAGGGGACGGTCGGGGGTAGGCATGTCCTGTGTCATGGCCGAAGCCTTACCCGCCCGCCCGGCCCCTGACAACGCCCGAGGCCCGATGGCGCCGAAGGATTGACACGCGCCGCGCAAGCGGCGACGCAGGGACAACCAAGGAGGCCCCGATGAGTGACAAGACGATCCTGCGCGCCCTTGCGGGCGAGGTGCTGCCCACCCCGCCGGTCTGGCTGATGCGGCAGGCCGGGCGCTACCTGCCCGAATACCGCGCCACCCGCGCGCAGGCGGGGGATTTCCTGTCGCTGTGCTACATGCCCGATCTCGCCGCCGAGGTCACGCTGCAACCGATCCGCCGCTTCGGATTCGACGCCGCGATCCTGTTCGCCGACATCCTGCTGCTGCCGCAGGCGCTGGGCCCGAAACTGTGGTTCGTCACCGGCGAGGGGCCGCGGATGGAAACCACCACCACCGCGGCCGAGGTCGCGGCGCTGAAGCCGGTCGAGGCGATCCACGACACGCTCTCCCCGGTCTACGAAACGGTGCGCATCCTCGCCCGCGACCTGCCGCGCGAGGTCACGCTGATCGGCTTCGCCGGCGCGCCCTGGACGGTCGCGACCTACATGACCGCCGGCCGCGGCACCAAGGATCAGGCCCCGGCCCACGCCATGAAGGCCAAGGATCGCGCCGCCTTCGCCGCGCTGATCGACAGGATCACCGAAGCGACGATCGAATACCTCTCGGAACAGGTGAACGCCGGGGCCGAGGTGGTGAAGCTCTTCGACAGCTGGGCCGGCAGCCTGAAGGGCCGGGATTTCGACGATTTCGCCCTCGCCCCCGCCCGCCGGATCATCGCCGAACTCAAGGCCCGCCATCCCGGCCTGCCGATCATCGCCTTCCCGCGCGAGGCCGGCGAGCGCTACATCGGCTTCGCCGCCGCCACCGGCGCCGATTGCGTCGCGCTTGACAATTCCGTCGATGCCGACTGGGCCGCCGCGCATGTCCAGACCGGCGGCTGCGTGCAGGGCAATCTCGATCCCCGGCACATGGTCACCGGCGGGCAGGCCCTCGTCGACGAAACCCGCCGGATCGTGCAGGCCTTCCGAAACGGCCCGCATATCTTCAACCTCGGCCACGGCATCACCCCCGATGCCGATCCCGACAACGTCACGCGGCTGATCGAGACGATCCGCAACGGGTGAGTCGACGGCCGGTCAGGGATCGCCCGCGCCAGCGGGCGACCGCCGCAGGCGGCGCGGCAGCGTCCTTGACGGGCCGGCGACTCGCCCCGACCATCGAGGGGGCGTCTGAAGGGGCAGAAGGCCGCTTCAGGCGCTTCCCCAGCCGATCCCCGGCCGGGTCGGTGCGAAACGGCCGCCGCCGGGCGCCCCGCCGCCGGGCGGGGTTCGATGCCCCGCCCGGCGGCACGCCCGTCAGGGTCGCCGGCTCAGGGCCATTTCGCCACCGGCGGCAGGCTCATCAGCACCGCGTTGGCGTCATGGCCGGTGGCCAGCCCGAACTTGGTGCCGCGGTCGTAGACGAGATTGTATTCGGCATAAAGCCCGCGGTGGACCAGCTGCGCCTCGCGGTCGGCCTCGCTCCAGTCGCCGGTGCGGCGGCCTTCGGTGACCGGCAGGAAGGCGGGCAGGAAGGCCCGGCCGACATCCTGCGTGAAGGCGAAATCCGCCTCCCAGTCGCCGGTGTTCAGGTCGTCGTAGAAGATGCCGCCGACACCGCGGGCCCGGCCCCGATGCGGCACGAAGAAATACTCGTCCGCCCAGGCCTTGTAGCGGTCGTAAAGATCGGCGCCATGCGCGTCGCAGGCCGCCCTCAGCACCGCGTGAAACGCCGCCGTGTCAGCGTCGTATTCGATGCAGGGGTTCAGGTCCGATCCGCCGCCGAACCACCAGGCATGCGGGGTCCAGAACATCCGCGTGTTCATGTGCACGGCGGGGCAATGCGGGTTCTGCATATGCGCCACAAGGCTGATGCCCGAGGCCCAGAACCGAGGGTCGTCTTCCATCCCCGGCACGCCGCGCGCCGCCATCGCCTTCTGCGCCGCCGCGCCCAGCTTTCCGTGCACGGTAGAGACGTTGACGCCGACCTTCTCGAACACCCGGCCGCCGCGCATCACGCTCATCAGCCCGCCGCCGGCATCCGATCCGTCGTCGCTGGCGCGCACCGTCTCGCTCACCTCGAAGCGGCCGGCGGGCAGGGTGGCGGTGGGCCCGGTGGCCTGGCTGTCCTCCAGCGCCTCGAAGGCGGCCACGATCTCGTCGCGCAGCGCCCGGAACCAGGCCGATGCGCGGGCCTTGCGATCGTCGAAATCCTCGGTCATGCGATCCTCCCTCGAAGCTTCCTTCCAGCTAGCAGGTCCGCGCCGCCGCGACCAGACGCTGACATCGGCGGCGCCACGGGCTAGGATCGCGGCACCCGAACCGGAGGTTCCGATGCCGCGTCTGCTGATTGCCTGCCTCGTCCTTCTGGCCGCCTGCGCCACCCCGCAGGAGGCCTGCATCAACTCGGCCACGCGCGAGCTTGCGGTCATCGACCGGCTGGTGGCCGAGGTGCGCGGCAATCTCGACCGCGGCTACGCGCTGGTGGAGCGCACGGCCTGGCGGCGCAGCTGGGAACTGTGCGACCCGCCCGTCGCCGCGACCGAGGACAGCCCCGCGAAACCGGCGCGCTGGTGCTGGGTGCGCGAGCCCTACACCGTGACCGACCGGGTGCCGATCGACCCGGCGGCCGAACGCCGCAAGCTTGACGGTCTGATGGAACGGCGCGCGGCCGAGGCGCGGCGCGCTAGGGCAGCGGTGGCCGAATGCCGGGCGCTCTATCCCGAATAGGTCAGTGCGCCGGCGCCGCGACCGGGTCCAGCAGCATCCGGCCGCCATCGACGGTGACGATCTGCCCGGTCAGGAAGGGCGCGGCGTCAGAGGCGAGGAACTGCACGGTTTCCGCGATCTCGGCGGCCGGGGCGATCCGGCCCATCGGCGTGCCCTTGGTCACCTTCAGCCGCCATTCCGGCGTCTCCTTGAGCGCGTTTTGCAGGCTCGCGCTCATCACGCTGCCGAAGGCCACGCCGTTCACCCGCACCCGCTCGGGCGCCAGCGCCAGCGCCAGCGACCGCGTCGCCTGGTCCAGCGCGGCGGCCGCGACGGAATAGGCCAGCAACTCGGGATGGCTGCGCTGGCTGGCGACCGAACAGATGTTGACGATCGCGCCGGCGGTCTCATCCTCGTTGCCGTCGCGTTCGGCCTGCGCGATCATCCGCTTGGCGGTCGCCTGGCTGAGCTTGACCGTGCCGACGAGGTTTTGCCGCAGCATCGCCTCCAGCACCTTGTTGTCGCCCAGCGGATCGGAGCGCATGACCTGCCGCGCCGCGTTGACGAGGATATCGACCCGGTCGAAGGCATCGACGGTGGCCGACAGCAGGTTGGCGACCGTCAGCTTCTCGCACAGGTCGCCGGCGAAGAACCGCGCCGGCCCCTCGCCGTCGGCGTTGCCGGCCTCGCCGAATTCCTCGGCAAGCCGGTCCTCGTCGAGATCGGCGCACATCACGTTGGCCCCGCGGGCCAGGAAATGCCGC
>CAYUXM010000213.1:3828-4964 GCA_964448765.1 uncultured Rhodobacterales bacterium | reverse complement strand
GGCAACGAGGTCTTCCGCCGGTTCGAGACGACGCCGGGCCGGGTGCGGCTGGGCGCGCTTCTGCCGCTGAATGCCAAGGCGCCGTTCGACCTCGTGAACCGGCTGCTGCGCAAGAAGGACGTCCAGAACGTCATCGACACCGTCTACCGCTACTGCGGGCAGAAGGAATCGGTGATCTTCTGCGACCAGATCATGGGCATGGGCTTCCGCGAGGCGTTCAGGGCCGGGATCTCCTTCGGCAAGGACGATATGGTCATCCCGGAAAGCAAGTGGTCGATCGTCGGCGACGTGCGCGACCAGGTGAAGGAATTCGAACAGCAGTACATGGACGGCCTGATCACCCAGGGCGAGAAGTACAACAAGGTGGTCGATGCCTGGTCGAAATGCTCCGACGCGGTGGCGGCGGCGATGATGGGCGAGATCTCGGCCGTCCGGCAAGACGAGTCGGGCGCCGAGAAGGAACCCAACAGCGTCTACATGATGTCGCATTCCGGGGCGCGCGGTTCGCCGGCGCAGATGAAGCAGCTGGGCGGGATGCGGGGCCTGATGGCCAAGCCCTCGGGCGAGATCATCGAGACGCCGATCATCTCGAACTTCAAGGAAGGCCTGACCGTGCTCGAGTACTTCAACTCGACCCACGGCGCCCGCAAGGGCCTGGCCGACACCGCGCTGAAGACCGCGAACTCGGGCTACCTGACCCGGCGTCTCGTCGATGTCGCGCAGGACTGCATCGTGCGCCAGCACGATTGCGGCACCGACCGGGCGATCACCGCCTCGGCCGCGGTCAATGATGGCGAGGTCGTCTCGCCGCTCAGCGAGCGTATCCTCGGCCGGGTTTCGGCCGACGACGTGCTGGTGCCGGGCACCGACGAGGTGATCGTGCGCCAGGGCGAGTTGATCGACGAGCGCAAGGCCGACGCGGTCGAGGCCGCCGGCGTCGCCGCGGTGCGCATCCGGTCGCCGCTGACCTGCGAAAGCGAGGAAGGCGTCTGCGCGATGTGCTACGGCCGTGACCTTGCGCGCGGCACGCTCGTCAACATCGGCGAGGCGGTGGGGATCATCGCCGCCCAGTCGATCGGCGAGCCGGGCACGCAGCTGACGATGCGGACCTTCCACATCGGCGGCATCGCCCAGGG
>CAYUXM010000213.1:0-3728 GCA_964448765.1 uncultured Rhodobacterales bacterium | reverse complement strand
AGCCGGGCACGCAGCTGACGATGCGGACCTTCCACATCGGCGGCATCGCCCAGGGTGGCCAGCAGTCGTTCCTGGAAGCCAGCCAGGAGGGCAAGATCGAGTTCCGCAACGCCGCGATCCTGAAGAACGACCTGGGCGAACAGATCGTGATGGGCCGCAACATGCAGCTCGCGATCGTCGACGAGACCGGGCAGGAACGGGCCTCGCACAAGATCAGCTACGGCTCCAAGGTCTTCGTGACCGACGGCCAGCAGGTCAAGCGTGGCGCCAAGCTGTTCGAATGGGATCCGTATACCCTGCCGATCATCGCCGAGAAAGCGGGCGTGGCGAAGTTCGTCGACCTGATCTCGGGCATCGCGGTGCGCGAGGAAACCGACGACGCGACGGGCATGACCCAGAAGATCGTGACCGACTGGCGCACCGCGCCGCGCGGGTCCGATCTCAAGCCCGAGATCATCGTGATGGATCCCGAAACCGGCGAACCGGTGCGCAACGACGCCGGCAACCCGGTCAGCTACCCGATGTCGGTCGACGCGATCCTGTCGGTCGAGGACGGCCAGCAGGTGCGTGCCGGCGACGTGGTGGCGCGGATCCCGCGCGAGGGCGCCAAGACCAAGGACATCACCGGCGGTCTGCCGCGGGTGGCGGAACTGTTCGAGGCGCGGCGTCCGAAGGATCACGCGATCATCGCCGAGATCGACGGCTACGTGCGCTTCGGCAAGGACTACAAGAACAAGCGCCGGATCGCGATCGAACCGGCCGACGAGACGATGCAGCCGGTCGAGTACATGGTGCCGAAGGGCAAGCACATCCCGGTGCAGGAAGGCGACTTCGTGCAGCGCGGCGACTACATCATGGATGGCAACCCCGCCCCGCACGACATCCTGCGGATCATGGGGATCGAGGCGCTGGCCAACTATCTCGTCGACGAGGTGCAGGACGTCTATCGCCTGCAGGGCGTGAAGATCAACGACAAGCATATCGAGGTGATCGTGCGGCAGATGCTGCAGAAGCTCGAAATCCTCGATTCGGGCGACACCACGCTCTTGAAGGGCGAGCATGTCGACAAGGCCGAGTTCGACGAGGCCAACGAGCGGGCGCTGGCCAAGGGCGGCAGCCCGGCGGTGGGCGAGCCGATCCTGCTGGGGATCACCAAGGCCTCGCTGCAGACCCGGTCGTTCATCTCGGCCGCGTCGTTCCAGGAAACGACGCGGGTGCTGACCGAGGCCTCGGTGCAGGGCAAGCGCGACAAGCTTGTCGGCCTGAAGGAGAACGTCATCGTCGGCCGGCTGATCCCGGCCGGGACCGGCGGCGCCACGACGCGGGTGCGCCGGATCGCGGCCGAACGCGACCAGAAGGTGATCGAGGCGCGCCGGGAGGAGGCCGAGGCCGCCGCCGCGCTGGCCGCGCCGATGGACGACGTGATGGGCGGCGAGGCCGACCTTGGCCTTGTCGAGACCCCGGAAAGCCGCGAGTGATCGCCGCCTGACGGCTGCCGTCGCAACGGCCCCGCCACCCCGGCGGGGCCGTTCGCGTTTCACGCCGGAACCGGCGGCGCGCGCGGTCGGCGCAAGCGGGGGGCTGTCTGCCCCCCGGCCGCCTGCGGCGGCTCCCCCCGAGGATATTTGGGGACCAAAATCGCCCTGCCGCCGATCGCCGGCGCGGGGCCTTGCGGCGGCGGGGCGGTTCTGGTCTGGATGGCGCGGGCGGGGCGGCGATGGCGATATCCGACAACATGCGCGGGGCGGGGCTGATGATGGCGGCGATGGCCGGCTTCACCGTCAACGACGCCTGCATGAAGGCGGTGACCCAGACCCTGCCGCTGTACCAGGCGATCTTCCTGCGCGGCGCGCTGACGCTGGCGCTGCTGGTGCCGCTGGCGCGCGCGACGGGCGGGTTGCGGCTGGCGCTGCCGCGGGCCGACAGCGGGCTGGTGGCGCTGCGCTCGGCGGCCGAGATCGCCGCGACGGTGCTGTTCCTGACCGCGCTGATGCACATGCCGCTGGCCAATCTCACGGCGATCCTGCAATCGCTGCCGCTGGCCGTGACGCTGGGCGCGGCGCTGTTTCTGGGCGAGCCGGTGGGCTGGCGGCGGCTGTCGGCGATTCTCGTGGGCTTTGCCGGCGTGCTGCTCATCGTCCGGCCGGGCGGGGCGGATTTCAATCTCTGGGCGCTGGCCGGGATCGGCGCGGTGGCCTGCGTGGTGCTGCGCGACCTGTCCACCCGCCGGATGTCGGCGGCGCTGCCCTCGGTCACGGTAGCGATCTACGCCGCCGGCTCGGTGATGCTGCTGGGCGCCGTGCTGATGCCGTTCGGCGGCTGGGCGCCGGTCGGGCCCGGCGAGGCGGCCTATCTCGCCGCGGCCGCGGCCTGCGTCGTTGCGGGCTATGTCTTCATCGTTGCGGCGGCCCGGACCGGCGACATCGCGACCGTGGCGCCGTTTCGCTACACCGCCCTGGTCTGGGCGATCGGTCTGGGCTGGCTGGTGTTCGGCGAGTTCCCCGATCCGCTGACGCTGGCGGGGGCTGCGATCGTGGTGGCGACCGGGATCTACACCTTTCACCGCGAGCGCCGGCTGGGCCGGGGCGCCGCCGCTCTGCCGACCGGCGCACCGCCGCCGCGCTGATCCCCGGCCCGTCCCGGCGGGCTGTTGACAACCCCCGCGACTCCCCCTATACGGCGCGCACTCGCGCAGCGGGGCCCGTGGCCCCTGCGGTGCCGTACCAGAAACGAGTGGTCATGATCCGGGCGCGCGCCGCCTCGATCCTCTGGAATTCCACCGCGTCGTCCCCGCGCAGGGGGCGAATGCGGTATTGGTGTTTGCGGACGCGCGAATGCCGAGACGAAGACGAGGCGCCCCCGGGGGCGCAAGACATGAACGGGTTGCAACACGGGGTAGAACCGGAATGCCGACGATCCAGCAGCTGATCCGCAAGCCGCGGCAGCCGAAAGTGAAACGCTCCAAGTCCCAGCACTTGGAATCCTGTCCGCAGAAGCGCGGCGTCTGCACGCGCGTCTACACCACGACGCCGAAGAAGCCGAACTCGGCGATGCGGAAGGTCGCGAAGGTGCGGCTCACGAACGGCTACGAGGTGATCAGCTACATCCCCGGCGAAAAGCACAATCTGCAGGAACACTCCGTGGTGCTGATCCGCGGCGGCCGGGTCAAGGACCTTCCCGGCGTGCGCTACCACATCCTGCGCGGCGTGCTGGACACCCAGGGCGTCAAGGATCGTCGCCAGCGCCGGTCGAAATACGGCGCGAAGCGGCCGAAGTAAGGAGAAACGGAGATGTCCCGTCGTCACGCCGCCGAGAAGCGCGAAGTCCTGCCCGATGCCAAGTATGGCGACCGGGTTCTGACGAAGTTCATGAACAACCTGATGATCGACGGCAAGAAGTCGATCGCGGAACGGATCGTCTACAACGCGCTGGGCCGCGTCGAGGGCCGCCTGAAGCGCGAGCCGATCGAGGTGTTCCACGAGGCGCTGGACAACGTGAAGCCGGCCGTCGAGGTCCGCTCTCGCCGGGTTGGCGGCGCGACCTACCAGGTGCCTGTCGAGGTGCGCCCGGAGCGCCGCGAGGCGCTGGCGATCCGCTGGCTGATCACCGCGGCGAAGAACCGCAACGAGAACACCATGGAAGAGCGCCTCGCCGGCGAACTCCTGGACGCCGCGAACTCGCGCGGCAGCGCCGTGAAGAAGCGCGAAGACACCCACAAGATGGCCGAT
>CAYUXM010000212.1:0-4974 GCA_964448765.1 uncultured Rhodobacterales bacterium | reverse complement strand
TCGCCGGGATCGTGCCGGGGCTGATGATGGCGGCGATGTTCATCCTCTACATCGTGATCCGCTGCAGGATCACCCCGTCGCTCGGCCCCGTCCTGCCGCCCGAGGAGCGCGCCATGCCGCGGGCCAAGAAACTGCGGCTGCTGACCGCGGGGCTGTTGCCGCTGTTCATCTTCTTTTCGATGATGGTGCCCTTCGTGAACGGCTGGACCTCGCTGGTCGAAAGCTCGGCCATCGGCGCGCTGGCGGCCTTCCTGGCCGCGGTGCTCAAGGGCCGGATGACCCGGGCGGTGTTCGAGACCTCGGTCAAGAAGACGCTGGGGATCAGCTGCATGTTCATGTGGATCATCCTTGCCGCGCTGGCTTTCGGGGCGGTGTTCGACGGGCTGGGCGCGGTGCGCGCGATCGAGGATCTCTTCACCGAACGGCTGGGCCTGTCGCCCTGGATGATCCTGATCCTGATGCAGCTGTCGTTCATCCTGATGGGCACGTTCCTCGACGATACCGCGATGCTGGTGATCGTCGCGCCGCTTTACGTGCCGCTGGTCGGCGCGCTGGGGTTCGACCTGATCTGGTACGGGGTGCTTTACACGATCACCACGCAGATCGCCTACATGACGCCGCCGTTCGGCTACAACCTGTTCCTGATGCGCGCCATGGCCCCGCGCGAGGTGAGCCTGCGCGACATCTACGGGTCGATAATTCCCTTTGTGCTGGTGATGGTTCTGGCGTTGACTGTCGTCATGGTCTTCCCGGACATCGCCCTGTGGCTGCCCGAGACGGTTTACGGCAATCGATAGAAGACCCCCGCAAAGGGGGCGCAACCCCACTTCGAGCATGACAAGACGGAGAGGTAATTGAGATGACCACCAGACGTAAGTTCCTTGGCGCCGCCGCGGCGGTTCCGGCCGCCGGCCTTGCCGCGCCTGCGATCGCGCAATCGACGATCCGCTGGCGGATGCAGACCTACGCGGGCCCGGCGCTGGCCGAACACGTGGTCGACCCCGCGATCGAGATGTTCAACAAGATCGCCGGCGACCGGATGCAGATCGAGCTGTTCTACGCCGACCAGCTGGTGCCGACGGGCGAGCTGTTCCAGGCGATGCAGCGCGGCACGATCGACGCGGTGCAGTCCGACGACGATTCGATGGCCTCGCCGACCGAAGTGACGGTGTTCGGCGGCTATTTCCCCTTCGCCTCGCGCTACTCGCTCGACGTGCCGGTGCTGTTCAACCAGTACGGGCTGAACGAGATCTGGGATGCCGAGTATTCCAAGGTCGGCGTCAAGCATGTCAGCGCCGGCGCCTGGGATCCGTGCCACTTCGCCACCAAGGATCCGATCAACAGCCTCGCCGACCTGCAGGGCAAGCGGGTGTTCACCTTCCCGACCGCGGGGCGGTTCCTGTCGCAGTTCGGGGTGGTCCCGGTCACCCTGCCCTGGGAGGATATCGAGGTCGCGGTGCAGACCGGCGAACTGGACGGCATCGCCTGGTCGGGGATCACCGAGGATTACACCGTAGGCTGGGCGGATGTGACCAACTACTTCCTGACCAACAACATCTCCGGCGCCTGGATCGGGCATTTCTTCGCCAACATGGAGCGCTGGAACGAACTGCCCGAAGACCTGCAGACGCTGTTCATGGTCTGCGCCGAGCAGTCGCATTACTACCGGCAGTGGTGGTACTGGGGCGGCGAGGCCAGCCTGCGCGTCAACGGCACCAAGATGCAGCTGACCTCGATCCCCGATTCCGAGTGGCAGCAGGTCGAGGATGCCGCGGTGAAGTTCTGGGACGAGATCGCGGCGGAATCCGAGACCAAGGCGAAGGTCGTCGAGATCTTCCGCCAGTACAACGCCGACATGGCCAAGGCCGGCCGGCCCTATCGCTACGGCTGATCCGCCACTGCGGCAAAAGCGAAGGGGCCCGCGTGCGGGCCCCTTCCCCGTTTCGACACCGGGCTACTGCTGGATCGACTCGAGGTAGTAGACCACCGAGAGAATCCGGCCCGACGCCATGTAAAGCGCATCGCTCTGGCTTACCCCGCGATCCATCAGCGCGTCGGCCATGAAATAGTCACCCCATATCGGCATTGTCGAATCGCCATGGCCGCGCTGTTCCATCCCGTTCACGATAATGTCGTAGACGGTGGAGAACGGGAACTTGCCGTCGGCCCGTTCGGCAAGTGTCGACAGGTCCGAGGGGCGCACCGCAAACAGTTCGGCGATTTCGCCGCCGCCCTTTCCGTCGGCGCCGTGGCACAGCGCACAGCGCGCATTGTAGGTTGATTTGCCCAGGACGACGGCAGAGTCCTCCGCCTGGGCCGCACCGGCCGAAAACACCACGGCCGCGGCCGCCAAAGCTCGCGTGAACAGCATACTACTCCCCCTTTTTGCAATTCCCCCGCGGCGCGCTTGCCGGTTGCCGCGGGCCTCCCGCCCGGCCGGAAAGTGACCGAACGACGACTTTTTTAGCGTTTTCACGAAATCTGACGATGACATGGATCAATCTTGGGGTGTATCCGGCTGCCTAGCTGGATCAACTGCCGGGCCGTTCCCCGGGTGGGATGTAGCCGCAGTTGTCGCCCCAGGTCTGCGGCGCCGCCGTGCCCGTGGCGCCATCCGTCGGCCGGGCGGGCCCGTCGCCCCGCGACCGCGCGGCCGCCCCGGCCCCGGCCTGATCCGGCAGAACCAGCCGCAGCGTGTCGCCGGCACCCTCCGCGCGCAGATCGGCCGGAAGCGCCGCAAGGAGAAACAGGGCAAGGCTCAGGTAGGTGCGGCGCATGGATCGGGCTCCCCGGCTGGTGGTCGTGCGGGCAGTCTAGGCGCGGGGGCCATGCCGCTCCCCCCGCAAATGGGCGGGCCATGCCCGGCCCGCGATTTCGCGACGGCCCCGACGTCGCAGGATTGTCTTTCCCGGTCCGGCCGCGCCGGCTAGCCTGTGCCCCGGCAGGGGTGCGTGGTGCGATGTCTGACCGTCCGTTCAATCTGTTCGCGATCGCGCAGGCCGGGCGGCTGCAATACGAGGCGGTGATCCTTGCCGCGACGCTGCGCGCCTCGGACCCCGGTTTCGCCGGCCGGCTGGTCTTCGGCGAACCGCAGCCCGGCCCGCTCTGGCCCGGCGATCCGCGGATCGACCCGGCGGTGCGCGACCTGCTGACCGACCGGTTCGGGGCCGAGGTGGTGCCGATCCCGACCCGGCATTTCGGCGCGGCCTATCCGCAGGGCAACAAGATCGAGGGGCTGGCGGCGCTGCCGGACGGCGCGCCGTTCCTGTTTCTGGATACCGACACGATCGTGACCGGCGCGCTGTCGGCCCTGGCCTTCGACTTCTCGCGCCCCGCCGCCTCGATGCGGCGCGAGGGGACATGGCCGAAACCCACGCTCTACGGCCCCGGCATCGCCGAGATCTGGGCCGCGCTCTATCGCCGCTTCGGGCTGGATTTCGAGGCTTCGCAAGACCGGTCGCAGCCGCCAAGCCACTGGGAACGCTATCTCTATTTCAATGCCGGCTGGTTCTTCGCCGCCTGCCCGCACCGTTTCGGCGCGCGGTTTCTCGACATCGCGCTGGCGATCCGCGACGATCCGCCCGAAGAGCTTCTGTGCCAGCCGCTGGATCCCTGGCTCGACCAGGTCGCGCTGCCGCTGGCGATCCACGCGATGGGCGGCGGTCGGCCGGGGCCGGAGCTTGCCGGCCTCGATGGCGATGTCACCTGCCATTACCGGAGGCTGCCCCTGCTTTACGCCCGCGAAAGCGACCGGGCCGTGGCGGTGCTGGAACAGGCCGTCGCGCCGAACCCGGTCAAGAAACTCCTCAAGGGCTGGGAGCCGGCGAAGCGCATGATCTACCAGGGCCGGGGCCACAGGGCCCGCGCGCTGTTCGACCGCGCCGCGCTGCCCGCGCGCGAGGAGCCGATCCGCCGGGCGCTGCGGCAGGCCGGGCTGTGGCTGCGCTGACGGGCTTGCGCCGGGACGCGCCGCGCGGCAGGCTGCGGTGCATGACCAGATCGCTTGCCCTTCTCGTCGTGCTGACCGTCGCCGCCTGCACCGCACCGGAACCGCGCCCGCCTGCCGACATCCGCTTCGGCGGCGAAGACTACTGGGTCTTCCGCGACGGCCCCACCTGGCGCGTCGGCCGGCCCGGCGACACGGTGCTGTGCCGCAAACCGACCGAGCGGGATTGCTACTGGTCGCTGCGCGCCAAGCTGGCCAGCGAGGCCGCGCTCGACGATCTCGACTGACCGGCCAGCCCGACAGGCCCGGAACGGCGGCGAAAAGAACGCGCGCCGCGCATCCGGCCCGGCCCGCCGCACGCCCGTTCCCCCCCGGCGCGGGACGGGAAAACGCCCGTTCGCCGCGTCGAAACGGGGCGAAAGGCCGGTCCGCCCTTCGCGCGCCCGGCCCGCGCCGCGGCACATTGTCCGCCCCCGGCCCTTGGCCTACTGTGCGCCGCGATCAATGCCCAGGGAGACGAAACCCCATGTCCGACGCCAAGACCTTCGGATTCGACACGCTGCAGATCCATGCCGGCGCCCGGCCCGACCCGGCCACCGGCGCGCGGCAGACACCGATCTACCAGACCACCGCCTATGTGTTCCGCGATGCCGACCATGCCGCGGCGCTCTTCAACCTTCAGGAAGTCGGCTACATCTACTCGCGCCTGACGAACCCGACCGTCGCCGTCCTGCAGGAACGGATCGCGACGCTGGAGGGCGGCGTCGGCGCGGTCTGCTGCTCGTCGGGGCACGCGGCGCAGATCATGGCGCTGTTTCCGCTGATGGGGCCGGGGGCGAACATCGTCGTCTCCACCCGGCTTTACGGCGGCACCGTCACCCAGTTCAGCCAGACGATCCGGCGTTTCGGCTGGTCGGCGAAATTCGTCGATTTCGACGATCTCGCCGCCGTCGAGGCCGCGGTGGACGCGGATACCCGCGCGGTGTTCTGCGAGGCGATCGCCAATCCCGGCGGCTACATCACCGATC
>CAYUXM010000211.1:0-4990 GCA_964448765.1 uncultured Rhodobacterales bacterium | reverse complement strand
TGTGGGGCCGGTGACGGCCCCAACGTCCCCGCGTGCGGCCTTACTTACTTGGACATTCGACCCAAATTCGTAAAAAAGGCGCCAGATAGCAGGACGCAGGCCCGCGCGCCGGCCCTGGGGAAGGACCCCGCGTGCTCAACCGCCGAGGTAGTAGCACAGCGCCTTGTATAGCAGGGGCAGCGCGATGACCGACGCAATCAAGTAGAGCGCCTTCCACAGCCGGGCCCGTGCGGTTTCCAGCGTCTTCAATCGTTGGTCAATCGCGCCGTGTTCGCGCGCGTGCGTGTCGCTCACGTGGCATTCTCCTCTAGCGCCTTGGCTACCGACTCCGCGGCCTCCTGATCCTTCTTTGCCCGATCGGCTGCCTGCCTCGCCACGTCGGCCGTCTCGCGTCGCGCCCGCTCGCCGGCCTCTCGGATGGCCTTCACCTTTTCGAGGCCGCCTTGCAAGACCTGGGCCAGCGGTCGTTCGCTCATCCAGTCTTTCGCCTGATCCAGTCGCCCGCTCTCGTCGGCCCGGCGGTAGAGTCGCCGCCCCAGCCAGAGCCCGCCGGCGATCAGCAACGCCACGCCCAGCCCGCCGCCGCCGGCCAGCCATAGCTTGGCCGCTGTGCCGGCCGCCTCGCCCACTTCGGGGATGCCTCCTGGAACGCGATCTACCTCGCCCTGTTCGGCGGTGCGGTCCGCCTCGCCCTGTTCGGCGGGCACCGATCCGCCGGCCAACCGTTCGTGCAGCTTGCCCAGCAACGCCAGCACGCCGCGCCGCTCCTCGCTATTCGCCCGCTCGCTGGCCGCCAGCCGATCGCCCAGCTCTTGCAACAGACCGCTCTTCAACCGTTCCAGCCCCGCCGCCTCGGTCTCCGGTTTCGGCAGGGTCGGCACTGGCCCGCCGGGCGCCGCCTCCTCGGCCCGAAGCGCCTGCAAGACGCCGATCGACACGTACCCGATCAACCGTCCGCCCTTGGTCAGGCAGACGGCCGGCGTGTCCTCCCTGGCCACGGGATAGAGCCCCTCGGCCTCGGCGTATTCCACAATCCGCGTCTTCAGATCGCCGCCCGCCCGTTCGGCGTACCGGTCGATCAGCCGCTCGGCCAGCGCCACCTTGATCTTCTCCCCCACGCCCTCCGGGTCGACGACGATCACCGCCTCCAGGTATTGCGGGTATTCCGGTGCCGGCGGTTCCGCCGGTTCCGCCGGCTCGGCCTCTTCCGGTGTCAGGTCGATCGGCAGGTCCGGGATCACCAGCGGCGGCGTGGGGACCGTATCCGGCCGCGGCTCGACCTCCGGCGACGGCCCCGGCGTATCCGGCGATGGCCGCGGCCGTGGCCGGAACCGCGCAAAGAAGGCCCGCAGCTTGTCGATCAGCCGTCGAAACAGCCGGCCCGGGTCGCCATCGTAGCCGCTCATTCTCTCGACGTACGTGTAGGGATACACGGCCGAATCCCGCGGCGGCACCAGCACCAAGGTCGGAAACGTCCGCACCTTGTACGCCTCGAACCGGTGCCGTTGTCGCAGATCGCTCCAATCGTACACGTGCCAGTGAGCCCACCGCCGCAACGTACCCAGCGCCGCGTCCCGCTCGAAGTCCCGTTTCAACTGCTCGCACGGCCCGCAACCCGGCCCGGTGAACAGGATCAGGTGGAACTTCCCCGAGTCGTCCAGCGGGATCGCCGACAAGAACTCCGCGTCCTCCGGATCGCAAAAATAGACCATGTACTCGTCGCCCAGACAGGGCTCGCCGTGACACGCCGACGCCACAAGCGCCGCAATCGCGATCGCCACGACCACGACGGTTTCAAGAGGGGCTGCTCGTTTCATCGCTCCCACCATCGGAAAAAGATCGGGTCGACTCCCGGCGCCGGCGGCGCATCGAGAATGACGGCCCAGGCTTGGTAGTACATGCCTCCGTGCCGCTGCGCGCCGTGCTTGGCGAGAAACGTCTGCCGCGAGACCCACCGGATGGCCCGCGGCTGGTTATTGTCCCAGACCGCAATCCACTGGCCCCGCGGCGAGATCCCGACCGCCGCGATCATGTGGCCCGGATTCCAGGTCACCGCCGCCCCGCGACCCGTCCGCAACGCCCACTCGATCCAGGGCATCGTCTCCCGCGACGTCCCCTCGACAATCCACGGATCGATCCCCCGCGCCCGGCAATACGTCCGCACCTGGGTCGGCCAGCCCGCCCCGCGGACCGCCCGGCCGTACTCCGAGTCCCACAACAGCCAGGCCGCCGCCGGCACGTTTTGATCCGCCCCGATCAGCCCGATCGAACAGTGGGCACACGAGCCATCCGTGTTGTGGTACCGCACCCGGACCGACTCGGGCAGATTCACGGCCAGACTCGACGCGGCCGCAAACGCCGGCAGAAGCCATAGCAACGCGGTAGGCAGTAGGCGGTAGACGGTAGGCAGTAGGCGGTAGGCGGTCGGCGGTAGGCGCATCAGGGCTCCAGGGTAAAGCGGTATCGCAAGAACTGCGAACGGGCCAGGTCGGCCGGTTCGGTCAGCCGGTCGGCCAGCATCGGCACCGGGTCGACCCCGCCGCCGATCCGGCACGCCGCCGAAAAGGCCTCCGAGCAAAACGCCGCCCCGCAGTCGTCCGCCACCCGCCCGCCGACCGTCGCGTTGACCTGGCCGCGGCGGACCATCCGCCGGGCAAACGGCATCAGCCGGATCACGGGCAAATGCAGGCACGACAGCGCCAAGATGCCCCAATAGTTGTACGGCCGGCCGCACAGCCGGCGCATGAACCGGGCCGCCCCGACGCGATGAAAATTCGGCCACCGCCGCGCACCGCCGGGGGCCGTCTCGAACACGTCGAGCCGTCCCGGGTACTGTCGCACCTGGCTCCGCAGCGTCACGGCCCGGCCGCCCGACCACTGCAACATCTCGCAGACAAACAGATCGTGATGCCACCAGACGGCCATCGCCGCGTGGCGATAGATACTCCGGCCGGCCACGGCGATCAGCCCGCCGCCACGTGACAGGACCAGGTCGGCGTCCCGGATCTCGCCGCGGACCTCATCATAGTGCCGAGGCACGATGTCCGGGTGGGGCACGCTCAGAGTCGCCTCCTCGCCTGATCTGGCCCAAAGGGCCCGAATTCGCCCGAAATTTGCACCCGGGACCCTAGGTGCCGGGGGGCAAATTCGCCGTTTCGTGCGCGGGATGGGAAACAACTGCCACCAAACCATACGTCCTGGCCCAATTGCAAGCCTAATTCTCGGGCTCCGCCAGGTCCTCCGCGGTCGGCCGCCCCGGCTCGCCGTCCTCGACGTCCTCCAGGCCCTCTTCCACCCGCCGCCATTCCGTGTCGCCGGGAAAGCCCATTTCCACCCGGCGTTGCTTCTCGGCTACCGCGTCCTCCTCGACCCGATCCGCCGCCTCGGGGTCCAAAGCTTGGCGCTTCAGTGCCCGCCGTGTGGCCTCCGGCAACCGGTCCATCGCGTGTTGCCGCAGTTCGAGTCGCGGCGGTCCGCAGACCCGGGCAATCGGCGGCCGGACGTCCGGCCCCTCCCCCGCCAGACACGCCAGGCACCGGTCCGACCCGACCGGCATCCGCATCAGCCGGCCGCAGTGCGGGCAACGCCGGGCGAGACCCTCCAGCAGCATTTCCCGCTTCCTGTCCGCCTCAGGATCGCGTCGCAGGCCGTGCTTGATCGCGTGGACCGTCCCCCGGGAGATCCCCAGCCGCCGCGCCACGGCACGCTGAGACAGGCCCTCGGCCAACAGCACCTCCGCCAACTTCACCACGGCCGGATCGAGCATCCTCTTGTGGCCTCTCGCCCGGATAAGGGCTCAACCGGTCCCCCTCCATGCTCACTCCCGTATCCCCCAGTCTACGGGGCCCGGACAGTTTTCACAACGCGACCTGGCAAAATAGCCCCCTCAGTTCGCCGCGCCCAGCGCGTCGGTCAGGGGGAATCGCGTCTTGCACTTCCGGCACCGCGCCCACAGACGCCGCCGGTCATCACGGTCGAGCGGATGTCGACCAGCACGCCGGTCGCCGCCATGGCGACCCGCTTGGCCACCCGGCCGATGGCGTACTTGCTGGCGGCCACCGGGGCCACCTGCTGGTCCAAGAGGCCGTCGCCCGCGGCGTTTTCGTCGGCGCCCAAGAGGTCGCCCAGCTCGAAGGTGCCGCCGGGGCAGTCGAACTCGAACACGCCGGTGGTGGCCACGCGGATCCGGTCGGTGTCGCCGGAGCGGCTCCGCTCCATGGCCACGCCAAGGAACTTGTCGGCAAACAACTCCTGGCAGGAAGGTGCTCTCGGATCATCGCTTAATATCTCCCAGTCTCCAGCCGACGCCGGCTTGGCGTCGTCAATGTCCTGCCAGACCAGGTCTCCGATCTCGATGACGGTCTCGGCATCGACCGCCGCGACCACCGGGTTCGTGTCGCCGTATCGCCAACGCATCTTGTCAGCCATCCGGCCATCCTCCGTTTTGTGGTAATTGTGAGTGTCCGTTACAGCTGCCCCTCCATGCTCACTCCCGTCTCCCCCAGTCTACGGGGCCCGGACAGTTTTGAGAACGCGAGCTGGCAAAATAGCCCCCTCAGTTCGCCGCGCCCAGCGCGTCGGTCAGCTCGTCCGCGGAGCGCTTGGGGAATCGCGTCTTGCACTTCGGGCACCGCGCCCACAGCCGACGCCGATCGTGCTCGCCGTCGTACACGTTCAGCGTGCGGCGGCTTTCCGACACGGTGATCCGGGCCAGCAAGTGATACCGCCGCCCGCACGGGCAGGTGTACGTGAATGCGATCTCCTCGACGCGGGGCTTCGCCATAGCGTTCACTCTACGCCCTGCGGCGGGGGCGACGGAAGCCCAAGATCTGACCGGGGGGAGTGGGTAGTGGGTAGTGGGTAGTGGGGAGTGGGTAGTGGGTAGTGGGTAATAAAAGAGGGCCCCGCGGCCGGCAACGCACCGACCACGGAACCCTCGAGGAGAGTTTCGACGACGCCGACTCAGGATCTCTTGCGGCCTCGCTTGGCG
>CAYUXM010000210.1:0-5036 GCA_964448765.1 uncultured Rhodobacterales bacterium | reverse complement strand
GCCGCAGAAGCTGCACGTCGATCGAGCGCAGCCGCATCCGGCTTTCGGCGTCGATCCCGCCGTCGCCACCGCCGCCGCCCTCCTCGATCCGTCGCGCCAGCAGCTCCGCGATCCGGTCCTGGCCCTCGGCGATCCGGTCAAGCGCGGCAAGCTGGCCGACATCGTCCTCCAGCCGGCTGGTCAGCCCCTCCACCGCATCGGCGAGCGCCGCGATCCGCTGGTTGACCATCGTGCGGCCCGCATCGGCCTGGGCATGCAGCGCGCGCAACGCGTCCATCTGCTCGACCATGCTGTCGAGAACCTCGGCCACCACGCCGCCCTCGCCGGTGCCGCCGCCGCCATCGCCCTCGGCCGCGGAAAAGCTCAGCCGGGTGATCGAGGACAGCCATTCCTCCAGTTCCCGGTAGAACCGGTTCTGGCCATGCGTCGCGAAAATCTCCAGCAGGCCGACCACCAGCGATCCGGCAAGGCCCAGCAGAGAGGAGGAAAACGCGGTGCCCATGCCGCCGAGCTGCTGTTCCAGCCCGCTCATCAGCTTGTCGAAGACCTCGAGCGGGCTTTCACCCTCCTGCGGGGCCAGCGCGCGGATCGTGTCGACCACCGCCGGAACGGTCGTGGCAAGGCCGTAGAACGTGCCCAGAAGGCCGAGGAAGATCAGCAGGTTCGCCATGTAGCGGGTGATGTCGCGCGCCTCGTCGATCCGGGTGGCGACGGATTCGAGGATCGACCGGGCCGAGGAATTGGCGATCTGCGCCCGGCTGCCGCGCGCCCGCAGCAGCGCGGCCAGCGCCACCAGAAGCTGGGGCGGCCGGGTCAGTTCGTGGCCCGGCCTCTGCACCGCGAACCCCTCGATCCAGCTGACCGAGCGGACAAGCTGCGCGACCTGCCAGAAGGTCGACAGCACCCCCAGCACGAAGACACCGAGGATCACGCCGTTCAGCCAGACATTGGCGAAGAAGATCGGGAAGATGCGGGCATAGGCCAGGATCCCGCCGGCGGCCACGAGCCCGACGACGGCAAGCATCAGAACGATCTGCCGGACGGGTTGCGTGAAGGAGATCGCGGCCTGACGGTCGGGGGTTTCCATTGCGGTTCCGGCACGGATAATCTTCGCGTGCACCATAGGCGCGGGCCCGTGGCTTGCCAACCGTCAATGCCCTGCCAGAAGCGCCCGCACCCGCGCCGAAAGCCATTCCAGATCGGGATCGGGCAGGCCGAGTTCGGCCAGATGCGCGGCAGTATTGAACAGGTAGTCGGAATTCGGCCCGCGCCCGCCGGTGGCCGCGGCGATGATCCGGGCCTGTTCCTCCCGCGCCAGCCCGCCGCAATACTGTTCGTGATCGGGGTCGATGACATAGGTCACCGCCTCGACCGTGCCGCCGCCGTCCTCGAAGGCGAGGGTCTGCACCGTTTCCAGATAGGCGGAGGACACAAGCTCGCGCTCGCGCAGATAGGCCATCACCGCGGGCTCCTCGCCCGGCCGCACGGCATAGGCGACGCCGTGGCAGGCCGCCGCGGCCGCCCGGTCGAGCGCCAGCACCAGCCCGGGATCGTCGGGCGTGCCGCGATGATGGACGGACCGCATGCAGAAACTGCGATGCCAGCCGTCCAGCCGCGCCAGCCGCCGCGCGGCCGGTTCGAACCCCGGCTGCCAGATCAGCGATCCGTAGCCGAAGACCCACATCAAGTTGTCCGTCATCCGCTGGCCCTCCGCGATGCGCCACTGTAAACAGGGTTTCACCGCCGGGGAAAAGGGGATGCCATGCGGCTGTTGACGATGATCGCGGGGGTTCTGGCGCTGCTTTACGGCGGCTACTGGCTGATCGCCTCGCGCAGCGTCGAATCCGCCGTCCGGGCCGAGGTGGAGCGATTGAGCGCCGCCGGTCTGGGATCGGCCGCAGACGTCCGGCTGGAGGGCTTCCCCAGCCGCTTTGACCTGACCTTCGAGGCGCCCGAAGTGGTGGACCGCAGCGGCCTGCTGGGCTGGCGCGCACCGTTCCTGCAGGTCTTCGCGCTGGCCTACCGGCCGAACCATGTCATCGTCGTCTGGCCCGACGAGCAGGAGGTGATGCTGGCCGGCCTGCCGCTTGCGGTGAGCAGTTCCGACATGCGCGCCTCGGCCGTGGTCACGGGCACCGATGTCGCGCTCGATCACATGACCTATGTCGCGAAGGATCTGCGGCTGGTCCCGCCCGATGGCGCCGGGATCGCGCTGGGCGAGGCGCGGCTGGCCACCCGCCGCGCGCCGGGGCCGGACAACGCCCACGATCTTGGCGTGGCGCTGCTTGGCCTCGTGCCGGACCCGGCGATCCGCGTGGCGCTCGATCCCGGCGGGACGCTGCCCGACAGCCTGGACTGGCTGCGGCTCGATGCCGGGCTGGCCTTCGACCGGCCGATCGACCGCTTCGCCGGCGCCGGCGACGGGCCGAAACTGACGGCGGTGGAGCTGCGCGAGCTTTCGCTGCGCTGGGGCCCGCTGTCGCTGGAGGGCAAGGGCCGCGTCGGCGCCGATTCCGCCGGGCTGGCGGAGGGCCGGATCGACCTTGTGGCGCGCGACTGGCGCCGCCTTGTCACGCTCGCGGCGCAGGCGGGCATGGTGAAACCGGAACTGGCGCCGACCTTCGAGGCGATGCTGGAGCAGATCGACGCCGCCGATGGCGACCCCGAGGCGCTGCGCGCGCCGCTGGTGTGGAAGAACGGCCGGGCCCGCCTTGGCCCGATCCCGCTGGGCCCGGCGCCGCGGTTCTGACCCCGCCCGCCTATCCGGCGTCCAGCTTCACCCGGCCGAAATCCGGCGCGTCGGTATCCTGCCCGGCCTCGACGATGCCGCGGCGGATCGCGCGGGTGCGGGTGAAATAGTCCTGCAGATGCTGCCCGTCGCCCAGCCGGATCGCGCGTTGCAGGGCAAAGAGCTCCTCGGTGAAGCGACCGAGGATTTCCAGCGTCGCCTCCTTGTTGGTCAGGAACACGTCGCGCCACATCACCGGGTCGGAGGCCGCGATCCGGGTGAAATCGCGGAAACCGGCGGCGGAATACTTGATCACCTCGCTGTCCGTCACGCGGCGCAGGTCGTCGGCGACGCCGACCATCGTGTAGGCGATCAGGTGCGGCGTGTGGCTGGTGACCGCCAGAACGAGGTCGTGATGCGCCGCGTCCATCTCGTCGACATGGGCGCCCATCGCCTCGCACAGCCGGCGAAACCGCGCCACCCCCGCCGGGTCGGTCCCCGGCACCGGGGTCAGCAGCCACCAGCGGTTGCGAAACAGGGTCGCGAAACCGGAACGGGGGCCGGAATGCTCCGTCCCGGCGATCGGATGGCCCGGGATGAACGACACGCCCGGCGGCATGTGCGGCGCCACCGCCTCGATCACCGCCTGCTTGACCGATCCGACATCGGTCACCGTCGCGCCGGGGGCGAGCCGCGGGCCGATCTCGGCCGCGATCGGACCCATCGCGCAGACCGGCACCGCCAGCACCACAAGGTCGGCGCCGGCCACCGCTGCCGCCGCACTGTCGTGGACGGTGTCGCAAAACCCGATCTCCAGCGCCGTGGCGCGGCTTTCGGCGCTCTTGGCATGGCCCGCGATCTCGCGCGCAAGGCCCTGCGCCTTCATCGCATGCGCCATCGACGAGGCGATAAGCCCCAGGCCGATCAGCGCGACCTTGTCGTAGATCGGCGTCATTGCGCGGCCTCGCCGGCCTTGAACCGGCCCACCGCATGCGCGACCCGGCGGCATGACGCCTCGTCGCCCACGGTGATCCGCAGGCAATGCGGCAGGCCGTAGCCGGCGACCCGGCGCACGATCAGCCCCTCGGCCTTGAGGAAGGCGTCGCAGGCCTCGGCCTCGGCGGCATCGGCGAAGCGGGCGAGCACGAAATTCGCCGTCGAGGTATCCGAGGGCACGCCATGTTCGGCCAGCGCCTCGGCCAGCCAGGCCCTGAGCCTTGTGTTTTCCGCCCGGCAGCGGGCGAGGTGATCGTGGTCGCGCACCGCGGCCTCCGCGGCATCCAGTTGCGCGGTGGACAGGTTGAACGGTCCGCGAATCCGGTTCAGAACGTCGACGACATGCCGCGGCGCGTAACCCCAGCCGATCCGCAGCCCGCCCAGCCCGTAGATCTTGGAAAACGTGCGGGTCATCACCACGTTCTGACGCGCCTCGACCAACGCCGCGCCGCCGTCGTAGCCCTCGACATACTCGGCATAGGCGCCGTCGAGCACCAGCAGCGCGCGCGGCGGCAGCCCCTCGGCCAGGCGCTGCACCTCGGCCACGCCGATCATCGTGCCGGTCGGGTTGTTCGGGTTGGCGAGAAACACGATCCGCGTCTTCGGCCCGCAGGCGGCAAGGATCGCGTCCACATCCGCCGTCCGCTCGCGCTCGGCCACCTTGACCGGGGTGGCGCCGGCGGCGCGGGCGTAGATCGGGTACATCAGGAACCCGTGTTCGGTATGGATCACCTCGTCGCCCGGCCCGGCATAGGCCTGGCACAGAAGCCCGATGATCTCGTCCGAGCCGACGCCGCAGACGATCCGCGCCGGATCGAGGCCATGCGCCTCGCCGATCGCGCCGCGCAGCGCGGCGTGATCGGTCGGCGGGTAGCGGTGCAGGTTGTGCACCGCGCGCTGGAAGGCCACGCGCGCGGCCTCGGAGGGGCCGAACGGGTTTTCGTTCGACGACAGCTTGACCGCGTTCTCGACCCCGGCGACATGCGCGGCCCCGCCCTCGTAAAGCGCGATGTCGAGGATGCCGGGCTGCGGGCGGATCGGATTGTCGTCGGTCATGGTCGGAACTCCGGGGGCCGGGGCCGTCTTAGCCGCTCGCCCCGGCCAAGGCCAGCACCGGATGCGGGGCCGGACATGCAAAGGGCCGCGGCAAAGCCGCGGCCCCGGTCTCCCGGCCTGCGGCGGGGATCAGTTCTTGGCGTAGTATTCGACGACGAGGTTCGGTTCCATCTGCACCGCGAAGGGCACGTCGCCCAGCGCCGGCTGGCGCACGAAGGTCGCGGTCATCTTCGAATGGTCGGCCTCGATGTAGTCG
>CAYUXM010000209.1:0-5070 GCA_964448765.1 uncultured Rhodobacterales bacterium | reverse complement strand
TGAGAGGAGAGAGAGCCATGTATGCATTCGACTTCGTGAAACCCTCCTCGATCGACGGCGCCGTGGAGGCGCTGCAGGAAGAGGAGGCGATGGCGCTGGGCGGCGGGCAGACCCTGATTCCGTCGATGAAGCAGCGTCTTGCCGCGCCCTCGGTGCTGGTCAGCCTCGGCGGCATCGCCGAGATGCAGGGCGTCTGCGTCGCCGATGACGGCGCGGTCTGCATCGGCGGTGCCACCCCGCATGCGGTGGTGGCGGCCGAGGCGGCGGCCAGCTACCCCGCGCTGGCCGCGCTGGCCGGCGGGATCGGCGATCCGGCGGTCCGCAACCGCGGCACGATCGGCGGCAGCCTTGCCAACAACGATCCCTCCGCCTGCTATCCGGCGGCGGCGCTGGGATCGGGCGCGACGATCGTCACCAACACCCGGCGGATCGCGGCGGACGACTATTTCGAGGGGATGTTCACCACAGCGCTGGAACCCGGCGAGATCGTCACCGAGGTCCGGTTCCCGGTGCCGCAGGCGGCGAATTACCAGAAGTTCCTGCAACCGGCCTCGCGCTTCGCGCTGACCGGCGTGTTCGTGGCGAAATACGCCGACGGCGTGCGCGTCGCGGTCACCGGCGCGTCGGAGAACGGCGTGTTTCGCTGGTCGGAGGCCGAGGCGGCGCTGTCGGCGGATTTCTCGCCGGCCGCGGTGGACGGCCTGAGCGTGCCGGCCGAGGGCATGATCGGCGACCTGCACGGTACGCCGGCCTATCGCGCGAACCTCGTCAAGGTGCTGACGAAACGCGCCGTGGCCGCGGCGGGCTGACGCCCGGACCAAGGCGTCTTGCGAAGGAAACGGGGCGGCCCTAGGGCCGCCCCGATGTCTTTCGTCGCGATCCTCGGCCTTACTTCGGCGCGATCATCATCACCATCTGCCGGCCTTCCAGCTTCGGCATCGCCTCGATCTTGCCGGCCTCGGCATCGGTCACGTCGGAGGCGACGCGGCGCAACAGGTCCAGCCCGAGTTCCTGGTGGGCCATCTCGCGGCCGCGGAACCGCAGCGTGACCTTCACCTTGTCGCCCTCTTCGAGGAACTTCATCACCGAGCGCATCTTGACGTCGTAGTCGTGCTTGTCGGTGCCGGGGCGGAACTTGATTTCCTTGATCTCGATGGTCTTCTGCTTCTTGCGCGCCTCGCTTTCGCGCTTCTGCTGTTCGTACTTGAACTTGCCGAAGTCCATGATCTTGCAGACCGGCGGCGCCGCGTTCGGCGAGATCTCGACAAGGTCCAGCCCGGCCTCCTCGGCCAGCATCATCGCCCGGTTCGGGGCCATGACGCCAAGGTTTTCGCCCTCCGCTCCGATCAGCCGGATTTCAGGTGCGCGGATACGGTCGTTGACGCGGGGTCCGGTGTCGCGCGTCGGCGGGGCATGGTGCGGTCTGCGGGCTATGGCGGCGTTCCTTCTGTCGTTGCCGTGGAATTGGCGCGCAAAATAGTCGCGCGGCCCGCACCATTCAACCGATTTCGCGTGACCGGCCGTGGCGTCGGGTCAGATCCCGTCGCCGACGAAGGCCTTTTCGACCACGTATTCCCGCGGTTCGGAATTCGCGCCCTCGTTCAGGCCGAAGCCTTCCAGCACCGCCTTCACGTCCAGGTTGAAGGCGAGGCTGCCGCAGACCATCGCGCGGTCGTGTCCGGCGTCCATCGGCGGCAGGCCGAGATCGGCAAAGACCTTGCCGGAGGACAGGTTGTCGGTGATCCGGCCCATTCGCACCGTCTCTTCCCGCGTCGTCGTCGGGTAGTAATGCAGCTTGCCCTCGACCATCTCGCCGATCAGCGGGTCGTCGCGCAGGGTTTCCACCAGCTGCCGGCCGTATTCCAGCTCCGCCGCCTCGCGGCAGGTGTGCATCATGATCACCTGCTCGAATTTCTCGTAGGTCTCGGGATCGCGCATCAGGCTGGCGAAGGGGGCGATGCCGGTGCCGGTGGCAAGGAACCAAAGCCGCTTGCCGGGCAAGAGCGCATCCAGAACCAGCGTGCCCACGGGCTTGGGGCGCAGGATGATCTGGTCGCCGGGCCGGATATGCTGAAGCCGCGAGGTCAGCGGCCCGTCGGGCACCTTGATCGAGTAGAATTCCAGTTCCTCGTCCCAGTTCGGCGAGGCGATGGAATAGGCGCGCAGGATCGGCTTGCCGGCGTCGTCGGGCAGGCCGATCATCACGAATTCGCCCGACCGGAAGCGCAGCGATTGCGGCCGCGTCACGCGGAAGGAAAACAGCCGGTCGGTCCAGTGGGTGACGGCGGTCACGGTCTGGGCGTCGGGCATCGGGCGGACGGGGGCGGCGATTTCGGTCACGGTGTTCCGGTCTGTCATGCGTCCTGTCCTTCCCTCTTAACCGGGTGCGGGGGGCGGGGAAAGCCGTCGTTCGCGCTTTGGCCGCCGGGCCGCCCGCGCCCTGCGCGAGGATGAACACCGGCGCCGGCCGGCGGACCATGACCGAGATCAAAAGCGGTATCGTGCTTGCATCTTGCTGCGGAATGCTGTTCCAAGATCGTGGTGGTTTGGCGCCATTGCTGGAACACTTGTTCCAGGGTGGTGCGACTGAAGGCAGGGAGGCCGCGCATGAGCATTCGCATCGACGCGCTCGATCGCCGGATTCTCGACCAGTTGCAGCAGGATGCCGGCCAGTCGCTCGACGAGATCGCGCGCAAGGTCGGTTCGTCCAAGACGCCGGTCTGGAACCGGATTCGGAAACTGCGCGAGGCCGGGGTGATCGGCCGCCAGACCGTGCTGCTGGAGGCCGAGGCGCTGGGGCTGGAGGCCTGCTTCTTCGTGCTGATCCGCACCAGCGAGCACGAGGCCGAGTGGCAGCGCCGGTTCCTCGCCGCGCTCAAGGCCCGGCCCGAGGTGCTGGAGGCGCACCGGCTGGCCGGCGAGATCGACTATATCCTCAAGGTCCGGGTGAAGAACGCCCGCGCCTACGACGCCTTCTACCAGGCGCTGATCTCCGAGGTCAGGATCCACAATGTCACGGCGCTGCTGAGCATGGAGGAGATCAAGTCCACCACCATGCTGCCGCTCTAGGCGGTCAGCATCAGCCGCTCCAGCCCGTGAAAGTGGTAAAGGTTCGCGTAGCGGGGGGGCTGCGCGATCTTCAGGCCCGGCATACGGTGAAACAGGATCGGCAGCGCGATCTGCAGTTCCAGCCGCGCCAGCGGCGCGCCGACGCAGAAATGCACGCCGGCGCCGAAGGCGAGGTTGGTTTTCGCCGGGCGCGCGGGGTCGAACACCTCGGGATCGTCCCAGGGGCCCGGGTCGCGGTTCGCCCCGGCCAGCAGGCAGCCGATCCGGTCGCCGCGGCGGAAGCTGTGGCCGGCGATCTCCATCTCTTCGTAGACCCAGCGGGTGAACAGGTGCAGCGGCGGGTCGTAGCGCAGGATTTCCTCGACCGTGTCGGCCACCCGGTCGGGGGCGAGCGCGGCGGCCGGGGTGCCGGTTTCCAGCAGCGTCTTCACCCCGTTGCCGATCGTGTGCACCGATGCCTCGTGGCCCGCGTTCAGCAGCAGGATGCAGGTGGCGATCAGTTCGGCCTCCGTCAGCCCGCCCTCGGCGTCCTGCGCGGCCAGAAGATGGCTGATCAGGTCGTCGCCCGGCGCCCGGCGGCGCGCCTCGGCATGGGCGCGGAGGAAGCCGGCGAAGTCGGCGGCGGCCGCCGCCGCGGCCTCTTCCGTCTCGCGGCTGCGGCGGGCCTGGTACATGCCGACCATCGCGTTCGACCAGGCCAGAAGGTCGTCCGCGCGATCCTCGGGGACGCCCAGCAGGCGGGCGATGATGCGTACCGGCAGGGGTTTGGCGAAGCCCGCGATCAGGTCGAACGGGCCGTCGGCGGGCAGCGCGTCGATCAGGTTGTGCGCCAGCGCCGCGATCTCGGGGCCCAGTGCGGCGATCCGGCGGGTGGTGAAGGCGCGCAGCACCAGCGCGCGCAACCGGGTGTGGCGCGGTGGCTCCAGTTCCAGCATCGAATGATCCTCGACCGCGTGGAACGGCGCGAGATGGGCGGGCACCGGTTCGGCCCGCTCCGCCGGTGTCTCGCGCCCCAGCCGTCGGTCGCGCAGCACCGCGCCGACCACGGTGGCCGAGGCGGTGACGGGCAGGTCGTAATCCTCCCACCGGACGACCGGGCCGAGCGCGCGCAGCCGGTCGTAGAACGGGTAGGGGTTCTGCACGAAATCGGGATCGGTGGGCGATTGCCGGATCGTCTTCATGGCGCGAGGAAAGCCGAGCGGGCCGGCGAAGTCCAGCCGCGCCCGGTCAGCCGCGGCCCTGCGCGATCACCACGCCGGCGGCCACCACCGCCGCGCCGAGCGCCTGCCACCAGTTCCACAGCCCGCCGAAGGCCGCCGCCGGCAGCATCACGCAGAACGGCGCGATGTCGATCTGCATGCGGGCCAGGCCGATCCCGAGCCGACCGCGACGATCCACAGACTCTGGCTCGGCGCCAGCGCGGCCGCCCGGCCCGAGGGCGGGGCGGCGCTTGGGGTGATGCTGCGCATGCGGGGCTCCGCCGGCCCCGCAGCAGGGCCGCGCGGTCGTGTCCCCGCGCGATCGCGACCGATCTATCGCGGTTGCGACATGGCCCGTCAGTCCGGCGCCGGGGCCTGTTCCAGCGCGGTGACGATGGCCGAGAAATCGGCGGCCTTCAGGCTGGCCCCGCCGACGAGCGCGCCATCGACCTCCGCGATCGCGAAGATCTCGGCCGCGTTGGCCGGCTTGACCGATCCGCCGTAGAGCAGGCGGAAGCGTTCCGCCTCTGCCGCGCCGAACCGGGCGCGCAACTCGGCCCGCAGATGGGCATGGACCTCGGCGATCTGGTCGGTGGTCGGGGTGCGGCCGGTGCCGATCGCCCAGACCGGTTCATAGGCGACGACGGTGTTGCGGCCGCGCGCGGCGTCGGGAAGGCTGCCGGCAAGCTGCGCGGCGACCACGTCGAGCGTGCGGCCGGCGTCGCGCTCCGCCAGCGTTTCGCCGATGCAGACGATCGCCGTCAGGTCGGCGGCATGGGCCGCCTCGGTCTTGGCGCGCACC
>CAYUXM010000208.1:0-5095 GCA_964448765.1 uncultured Rhodobacterales bacterium | reverse complement strand
CGCCCGCGCATGTGAAGTTCATCTTCGCCACCACGGAAATCCGCAAGGTGCCGGTGACGGTGCTCAGCCGCTGCCAGCGCTTCGACCTGCGCCGGATCGAGCCCGAGGACATGCTGGCGATGCTGCGCCGGATCGCCGGGGCCGAAGGCGCCGAAATCGGCGAGGACGCGCTGGCGCTGATCACCCGCGCCGCCGAGGGTTCGGCCCGCGACGCGCAATCGCTGCTGGACCAGGCGATCTCGCATGGCGCGGGGGAAACCGGCGCGGAGCAGGTGCGCGCGATGCTGGGGCTGGCGGACCGCGGCCGGGTGCTCGACCTCTTCGACCTGATCATGCGGGGCGAGGCGGGCGGCGCGCTGGCCGAACTCGCCGCTCAGTATGCCGACGGCGCCGATCCGGTGGCGGTGCTGCGCGACCTGGCCGAGGTCACGCACTGGATCTCGATGCTCAAGATCACCCCGGCGGCGGCCGAAGACCCGACGGTGGCGCCCGACGAACGCGCCCGCGGGCTGGCGATGGCCGAGGCGCTGAACATGCGGGCGCTGGCGCGGATGTGGCAGATGCTGCTCAAGGCGCTGGACGAGGTCTCGACCGCGCCGAACGCGATGATGGCCGCCGAGATGGCGGTGATCCGGCTGACCCATGTCGCCGACCTGCCGGACCCGGAACGCCTGATGCGCCGGCTGGGCGAACTGGGCGATGCGGCCGAGGCCGGCGAGCCGGTGCCGCGCCCGCCGCCACCGGCGGGCGGCCCCGGCCCCGGCCCGGCGGGTGCGACAGCGCACGGCGGCGCGGCGGCGCAGGGTGCCGGCCCGTCACGCGATCCGTCCTCGGGCCAGTCCCGTGGCCAGCCCGGCGGCGCGGCCACCGCGCCGGCCCGCGCGCCCGACACCGCGCTGGCGCGCTACGCCCGGTTCGAGGATGTCGTCGACCTGATCCGCGCCAACCGCGACGTCAAGCTGCTGGTCGAGGTCGAAACCCACCTGCGGCTGGCCCGCTACGCCCCCGGCCGGATCGAGTTCGAACCGACACCCGCGGCCCCGCGCGACCTCGCCGCGACGCTGGCCGGCCGGCTGCAATCCTGGACCGGGGTGCGCTGGGGCGTGTCGGTCGTGGCCGAGGGCGGCGGCGCGACGATCGCGGAACGCCGCGACGCCGACCGGCTGGCGGCGGAGGAGGAGGCGCGCCACAACCCGCTGGTGCAGGCGGTGCTGGCGGCCTTCCCCGGCGCGAAGATCAGCGATATCCGCAGTGGTGCGGAGAGCCTGGCGGACGCGGCCGAGGCCGCGTTGCCCGAGGTGGAGGACGCGGACGGCGACGCGGACGGCTGGGATCCGTTCGAAAGGGATTAGGAGACGGCGATGTTCAAGGGACTGGGCCAGATGGGCGACATGGGCAAGATGCTCAAGGCCGCGCAGGAAATGCAGGGCAAGATGGCCGCCCTGACCGAGGAATTGCAGCAGATCACGGTGACCGGCGAGGCCGGCGCCGGGCTGGTCAGGGCGGTCTGCACCGCCAAGGGCGAGTTGAAGAGCCTCGACATCGATCCGTCGATCTTCAATGCCGACGACAAGGAAGTGGTCGAAGACCTGATCCTTGCCGCGATCAAGGATGCGCAGAAGCGCGCCGCCGAGAAGACGCAGGAAGAGATGGGCAAGCTGACCGCCTCGATGGGCCTGCCGCCCGACATGAAACTGCCGTTCTGATCCGCCGATGACCCGGGCCGACCGCGACATCGAGCGGCTGATCGAACTGATGGCGCGGCTGCCGGGCCTTGGCCCGCGCTCGGCACGGCGCGCGGCGCTGCACCTGATCAAGAAGCGCGGGCAGGTGATGGCGCCGCTGGCCGAGGTCATGGGGCGGGTCGCGGCCACGGTGCGCGACTGCGCCGCCTGCGGCAATCTCGCGACCGGTGACCTGTGCGACATCTGCCGCGATCCGGCCCGCGCCACCGGCGAGATCTGCGTGGTCGAGGACGTGGCCGATCTGTGGGCGCTGGAACGCGGCGAGGTGTTCCGCGGCCGCTACCACGTTCTGGGCGGCACGCTTTCGGCGCTCGACGGGATCGGGCCGGAGGATCTGCGCATCCCGGTGCTGATCCGCCGGATCGCCGAGGAGCGCGTGGGCGAGGTGATCCTCGCCCTCGGCGCCACGGTCGACGGCCAGACCACCGCGCATTACATCGCCGAGGCGCTGGCCGGGACCGGCGCCGAGGTTTCCACCCTCGCGCAGGGCGTTCCGGTGGGCGGCGAGCTGGACTATCTCGACGAAGGCACGATCTCGGCCGCGCTCAGGGCGCGCCGCCGGGTCTGACGGCGCGCGCCCGGCCGGGCTCAGCGGCCGGCGGTGTCGTCCTCGTCCTCGTCCTCGTCGTGCTCGCCATGCGGCAGGTTGAAGAAGCTCTCGGCATCCGAGAAATCCTTCGCCTCCGGCGCCTCCTCGGCGTCGCCGCCGGTCAGCGAGAAGGCCTCCAGCCCGGCGATCGCCGTCGGCATCCGCGGCTCGGGCGCCATGTCCAGCGACTGTTCGGTGGACACCAGCTTGCGGCGTTCGTCATCCGACATCAGCGCACCCTCGGCGGCCTTCTTCCGCGCGGCCTTCTGCACCGCCGCGTCGAGTTCGGACTGCTTGCACAGCCCCAGCGCCACCGGGTCGATCGGCTGGATCTGGCCGATGTTCCAATGCGTCCGGTCGCGGATCGACTGGATCGTCGGCTTGGTGGTGCCGACGAGCTTGCCGACCTGCGCATCGGTCAGCTCGGGATGGAACTTCACCAGCCACAGGATCGCCGCGGGCCGGTCCTGCCGCTTCGACAACGGCGTGTAGCGCGGGCCGCGGCGCTTTTCCTCGCCATGGGCGGCGGGATTGTGCTTGAGCACGAGCGCATGCGCCGGATCGGCCTCGCCCTTCCTGATCTCCTCGGGGTCGAGCTGGTTGTTGGCGATCGGGTCGAACCCCTTCACGCCGGTCGCCACGTCACCATCCGCGATCCCCTGCACCTCGAGCTCGTGCAGCCCGCAGAAATCGGCGATCTGCCGGAAGCTCAGCGTGGTGTTGTCGACAAGCCAGACAGCGGTGGCCTTGGCCATGAGCGGCTTCGTCATCGGGTCACTCCTTCTCGATCGCTCCCCGGGCCGGCGGAACGGCCGCGGCCCCGGTCGGGTCCGCCAATCCTCGTTTTCGGGGAAGCTGGCCAGCGATATAGCCCGCCACGCCGCGCAAGAAAAGAGGGAATTCGCGGCCGCGGCTCAGGCCACGGTCAGCACGATCTTGCCGATATGGGCCGAGCTTTCCATCCGCGCATGCGCCGCCGCCGCCTCGGCCAGCGGGAACGCGCTGTCCATCACCGGGCGCAGCCGGCCGGCCGCGATCATCGGCCAGACATGGGCGCCGACATCGGCCGCGATCCGCGCCTTGGCGAGGTCGGATTGCGGCCGCAGCGTCGATCCGGTGATCGTCAGCCGCCGCACCATGACCTCGGCGAAGTTCAACTCCACCTTCGGGCCGGACAGGAAGGCGATCTGCACCAGCCGCCCGTCATCGGCCAGCGCCTTGACGTTGCGCGGCAGATAGGGCCCGCCGACCATGTCGAGGATCAGGTTCGCGCCGCCCTCGGCCTTCAGGATCGCCACGAAATCCTCGTCGCGGTAGTTGATCGCGCGGTCCGCGCCCAGCCCGGCGCAGGCGTCGCATTTCTCCGCCGTGCCGGCGGTGGCGAAGACCCGCGCGCCCAGCGCGGTGGCGATCTGGATCGCGGTCGTGCCGATCCCGGACGAGCCGCCATGCACGAGAAACCGCTCCCCGGCCCGCAGCCCGCCGCGCATCACGACGTTCGACCAGACGGTGAAACAGGTCTCCGGCAGGCAGGCGGCCTCGGCCATGTCCAGCCCGTCGGGCACCGGCAGGGCATGGGCTGCGGGCGTGACCGCGTATTCGGCATAGCCGCCGCCGGGAAGAAGCGCGCAGACCGCGTCGCCCGCGCGCCACTCCGTCACGCCCGGGCCGACGGCAGCGACATGCCCCGCGGCCTCCAGCCCCGGCAGGGGCGAGGCGCCGGGCGGCGGCGCGTAGCTGCCGGCGCGTTGCAGGGCGTCGGGCCGGTTCACCCCGGCATGGGTGACGCGGATCAGGATCTGCCCGTGCCCCGGTTCCGGCACCGGCACCCGGCACGGGCGCAAGACCTCCGGCCCGCCCGGTTCGCTGATCTCGATCGCCTGCATCATCTCGGTCATGGCCGCCCCCTCGGTTCACCCCCCTCGTAGCAAGGCCGGGCGTCCGGGGAAAGCCGGGGCGGGCCGCGACCGGCCTATCGCGGCGCGGCGCGGCCCGGCAGGTCGCCGGTGCCGCGCGGCTTGCGGATCCGTTCGGCCAGCTTGATCGGCCCGGCCATCAGCGGGCCCAGCGCCGGGTGATCGCGCAGCCGCGCCTTGGCGCTCTCGATCCGCATCACGTCCTCGATCCGGCGGTCGAGAAACGCCCAGGTCTCCGCCTGGCCGGGGCTGTCGTCGCCCAGCCAGTAGAGCACCGTCGCGGCATGGACGGCCGAGAGCGTGGCGCGCTTGGTGTACCAGTTCAGATCGTCCGACGTGTCGCCCAGCGCCCGCCAGATCGCATCCGCCGTGCCCCAGACCAGTTCCGCCCCGGTCGCGGCATGCTGCGGCAGCGCGAAGAGCGTGGTGCCGCGGCGCACCACCTCGCGATCTGCGCCCTCCAGCCTCAGCCGCACCGCCCGCGCCACCCGGTCGCGGAACCGCAGCCCGGCGCCGGGATCGGCGGCCAGCCGCGCCGCCATCTCGGCGTCGCCGCGACGATGGTCGTCGACGGCCAGATCGACCGCGCCGCGCGGACACACAAGCCGGGCCTCGGCGAGGTCGATGCCTGCGTCCCGTGCCGCGGCGCGGAACGTCTCGTCCGACCAGCCGTCGAACGGCACATGCATCAGCGCCGCGTCCAGCAGCGCGGTGCGGCGCGGTTCGGGCGCGGCATCGGGATCGGGCATGGTCTGGCCTCCTGGGACACGGTGGACAAGGGCTGCAGGTCTTGATATAGGGCAGCTTCCTGCAAAGACAGCAACTCTAACCTAGGAAGGTGGTGA
>CAYUXM010000207.1:0-5110 GCA_964448765.1 uncultured Rhodobacterales bacterium | reverse complement strand
GCCTGGATCGTCAGCGGCGCGACCGGGCTGTTCTTCCTGTCCTTCGCCGCCGCGCTGGTGGCCGAGGCGCTCGGCCAGGCCGGCTGAACGACAGGGCGGACGTCACAACGTGGTTCGACCGCGGCGAGGGACAAGGGCAACACCCTGCGACACAGGCCCACGGTGTGGCCGAATGCGCGCTGGACGCGGGCGCGCGCGGTGGCTAAAAGCCACGCGGGAAGGCTGCGGGAGACCGCGGCCCGTCAGTCTTGAAGGGCCGTGCGCGGCCCCGAGGTAAGGAGAGCGACACGTGTCTCACGCAGAAGATCACGCAGGCACCCGGCGGGATTTCCTTTATTACGCGACGGCCGGCGCGGGCGCCGTGGCGACCGGTGCCGCCGTCTGGCCGCTGGTCAACCAGATGAACCCCTCGGCCGACGTGCAGGCGCTGTCGTCGATCTTCGTCGACATCAGCGGCGTCGATACCGGCACCCAGCTGACCGTGAAATGGCGCGGCAAGCCGGTGTTCATCCGCCGCCGCACCGAGGACGAGATCGCCGATGCGCGCGCCGTGAACGTCGAGGATCTCGAGATCGACAAGTTCGCGCAGAACGCCAACCTGCCCGATGACGCCTCCGCCGCGGACGAGAACCGCGCGCTGGACGAGGCCGGCGAATGGCTGGTGATGATCGGCGTCTGTACGCATCTGGGCTGTGTGCCGATCGGCAACGGCGCGGGCGATTTCGGCGGCTGGTTTTGCCCCTGCCACGGCTCGCACTATGATACGTCGGGCCGGATCCGCCGCGGGCCGGCGCCGCGCAATCTCGACATCCCGGTGGCGCAGTTCACCGACGAAACGACCATCCTTCTGGGCTGAGGGGAACGACCATGGCTGGTATTCCGCACGACCACTACGAGCCCGGATCGGGCTTCGAGCGCTGGCTGCATCGGCGTCTGCCGATCGTCGCGCTCGCCTATGACACGATCATGATCCCGACGCCCAAGAACCTCAACTGGATGTGGATCTGGGGCATCGTCCTGACCTTCTGCCTGGCGCTGCAGATCGTCACCGGCATCGTTCTGGCGATGCATTACACGCCGCATGTCGATCTCGCCTTCGGGTCGGTCGAGCACATCATGCGCAACGTGAACGGCGGCCACATGCTGCGTTACCTGCACATGAACGGCGCCTCGCTGTTCTTCCTGGCGGTCTACATGCACATCTTCCGCGGCCTCTACTACGGCAGCTACAAGGCCCCGCGCGAGATCACCTGGATCATCGGCATGCTGATCTACCTGCTGATGATGGGCACCGCCTTCATGGGCTACGTGCTGCCCTGGGGGCAGATGTCGTTCTGGGGCGCCACCGTGATCACCGGCCTGTTCGGTGCGATCCCGGGCATCGGCGACGCGATCCAGACCTGGCTGCTGGGCGGCCCGGCGGTGGACAACGCCACGCTGAACCGCTTCTTCTCGCTGCACTACCTGCTGCCCTTCGTCATCGCGGCGCTGGTGGCGGTGCATATCTGGGCGTTCCACACCACCGGCAACAACAACCCCACCGGGGTCGAGGTGCGCCGCACCTCGAAGGCCGAGGCCGAGAAGGACACGCTGCCGTTCTGGCCCTACTACGTGATCAAGGACCTGTTCGCGCTGGCGCTGATCCTGCTGGTGTTCTTCGCGATCGTCGGGTTCATGCCGAACTACCTTGGCCACCCCGACAACTATGTCGAGGCGAACCCGCTGGTGACGCCCGCGCATATCGTGCCGGAATGGTACTTCCTGCCGTTCTACGCGATCCTGCGCGCCTTCGACACCGACGTCTGGGTGGTGATCTTCACCAACTGGATCACCTTCGGCATCGTCGACGCCAAGTTCTTCGGCGTGCTGGCGATGTTCGGGGCGATCGCGGTGATGGCGCTGGCGCCGTGGCTCGACACCTCGTCGGTGCGGTCGGGCCGCTACCGGCCGATGTTCAAGTGGTGGTTCTGGCTGCTGGTGATCGACTTCGTGGTGCTGATGTGGGCGGGCGCGATGCCGGCCGAGGGCATCTACCCGACGATCGCGCTGATCGGCTCGGCCTACTGGTTCGCCTACTTCCTGGTGATCCTGCCGCTTCTGGGCGTGATCGAGAAGCCGCTGCCGCAGCCGGCCACGATCGAGGACGATTTCAACGCCCACTACGGCGCCAAGACGCAGCCGGCCGAGTGATGGAAAGGACGCGAAAGATGAGAAACCTTGCGATCACGACCATCGCGGCCCTGGGCCTGTCGGCGGGCGCCGCGCTCGCCGCCGGGGCCGCGGGCGAGGTCAAGGACGTCGCCTTCAGCTTCGAGGGGCCGTTCGGCACCTTCGACCAGCTCCAGTTGCAGCGCGGCCTGCAGGTCTATACCGAAAGCTGCGCCGGCTGCCACGGGCTCAAGCAGGTGCCGATCCGGACGCTGGCCGACGAGGGCGGCCCGCATCTGCCGGCCGACCAGGTCCGCGCCTATGCCGAGGGTCTCGACCCGGTGATGCTGCCGGAATTCGAGGAACGCCCGCGGGAATGGACCGACCATTTCCCCGAGCGCAACGGCTTCGGCATGGGCCCCGACCTGAGCATGATGGCCAAGGCCCGCGCGGGCTTTTCCGGCCCCTACGGTACCGGGATCAGCCAGTTCATCAACGGCATGGGCGGGCCGGAATACATCTACTCGATCCTCACCGGCTACACCGGCGAGGAAAAGGAGGAGGCCGGCACGATCTTCTACGAGAACAAGGCCTTCCCGGGCGGCTGGATCGCGATGGCGCCGCCGCTGTTCGACGAGATGGTGGAATATGCCGACGGCAGCGAGGCCACGACGTCGCACATGGCCGAGGATGTCGCGGCCTTCCTGATGTGGACGGCGGAGCCGAAGATGATGGCGCGCAAGCAGGTGGGGTTCGTCTCGGTCCTGTTCCTTGGTGTGCTGACCGTGCTGCTTTACCTCACCAACAAGCGCCTGTGGGCGCCGGTGAAGGGCAAGAAGGTCGCCTGACGGCCCGCCGCAGCGCATGACAAGACGCAAACGCGCCCCGCGGGGCGCGTTTTTCATTGCCCGAGGTAGTCGGCCAGCGCCGGCGGCGGATCGTCCAGCAGCGCGGCGGTGGGCTTTGGCGGCTCCGCCCGGCCGCCGGCGACGAGGATCGTTTCGGGCGCGAAGCGGCGCGCATCGGCGGGGTCGTGGCTGACCATCAGCACGGTGGCCCCGGTTTCCGCCGCGATCCCGGCGCAGAGATCCAGCATTTCCGCCTTCAGCGCCGGGCCGAGCGCCGAGAACGGTTCGTCCAGCAGCCACAGCGGCCGGCGACGAAGCAGCAGCCGGGCCAGCGCCGCGCGGCCCTGTTCGCCGCCCGAAACCTGCCCTGGCCGGCGGTCGGCCAGCGCCGACAGGCCGGTGCGCGCCAGCGCCTCGGCCACCTGCGCCCGGTCCGATCCGGTCAGCCGAAGCCCCGGATCGAGGCCCAGCCCGACATTCTGCGCCAGCGTCAGGTGCGGAAACAGGTTCTGGTCCTGGAACAGGATCGATACCGGCCGGCCACCCGGTGCCAGCGGTCCGATGTCCCGCCCGTCCCACATGATCCGGCCCCCGGCCAGCGCCACGAAACCGGCGATCGCACCCAGCAGGGTTGATTTCCCCGCCCCCGACGGCCCGATCACGGCGACGCGTACGCCCCGCGGCACGGCGAGGTCGGCGGCAAGGCGAAACCCATCCTGTTCGATCCTGACCTCGTCGAGTTCAAGCATCCGCGCGCCCCCCGCGATCGAAGATCCAGAACAGCCCCAGCGTCAGCGCCATCAGCAGCACGGCGGCCCCCGCCGCCGCCTCCATCCGGTAGGCGCCCATCAACCGGTAGAGCTGCAGTGGCAGCGTCGAGCGGTCCGGGTCGCCGAACAGAGCCACCACGCCAAGATCGCCCATCGCGAAGGCCGCCGCGATCCCGGCGGAAAACCCCAGCGGCCGGCGCAGGCGCGGCAGCGTCAGCAGCCGCAGCCGGGCCAGCCCCGCCATGCCGAGGCTGTCGGCCAGCCGGCCGAAATCGGCCTCCAGCCCGCGCGCGGCGGGCAGGAGCGCGTGGAAGGCGAAGGGCAGCGCCATCGCCGCGTTGACCGCCACGGTCACCGGCAGCGCCAGCACCGCCGGCGGGGCAAGGCCGCGCAGCAGCAGGAACAGCCCGGTCCCCACCACCATCGGCGAGACGGCCAGCGGCAGCATCGCCGCCGCGCCCCAGCCCTGCCCGCGGCCCGTCGCCCGCGCCGCGGCCAGCGCCAGCGGCAGCGCCAGCGCCAGCGCCAGGCCGGTGGCGGCCAGCGCCATCGCCAGCGACCGGCCCGCCGCAGCCCAGACAACGGGCGGCAGGCCGGCAAGATTCGGCAGGCCGGAGACGACGACCGCGGCCAGCGGTGCCAGCAGGAAGGCCGCCGCCAGCGCGATCGCCACGACATCCGCCGCCCGCCGCCACGGCCCGCCCGCGGGCACCCGCGCCCCCGCGCGGTCAAGCCCGGCGCCCAGCCCCGGCCGGGTCGCGGCCCGGCCCGCGACGGTGACCGCGGCAAGGCACAGCGCCGCCTGCATCAGCGCCAGCGCCGCCGCGCGGCCAAGGTCGAACTCGAACCGGAAGGCCTGGTAGATCGCCACCTCCAGCGTCGTCGCACCCGGCCCGCCGCCCAGCACCAGCGCCACCGCGAAGGAGGTCAGGCAGACAAGGAAGATCGCCAGCCAGGCACCGGGCAGCACGGCGGCCAGCATCGGCGCCTCCAGAAACCGCCGCACCTCGGCCGGCCCCATCCCCAGGCTTTCGGCCAGCCGGAAGCGTTCGGCCGGGATCGACAGCCAGCCCTGCAGGATCAGCCGGGTGGCCAGCGGCAGGTTCAGGAAAAAATGCGCCAGAACAACACCGCCCAGCCCGTAGACCGACACCGTGGGCAGCCCCAGCGCCGACAGCCCCGCGTTCATCAGCCCGGCCCGGCCGAAGATCGCGACAAGGCCGAGGACGGCCACGATCACCGGTAGCAGAAACGGCGCGCCCAGCAGCGTGATGATCAGCCCGCGGCCCGGAAACCGCCGCCGCGCCAGCGCGCGCGCGACCGGCACCGCCAGCCCGACCGCCA
>CAYUXM010000206.1:0-5172 GCA_964448765.1 uncultured Rhodobacterales bacterium | reverse complement strand
GTTGGGGCACTGCTCGATAGGTTTCTTGCCTGTATGAAACCTGCCTCATGACTTAGCGCCCGCCTCTGGCGGGCGTTTTTTTCTTGGGCCTTCGCGGCGTGGAAATCCCCGTCGGCGCCGCTAGGATCGGGCCCGAACCGCAGGGGAGAATCATCATGTCACAGGCACGTCCGCTCAGCGGCAGAATCGCCGTCGTCACCGGCTCGAATTCGGGAATCGGGCTGGGCGTTGCGCGGGAACTGGCCCGCGCCGGGGCCGATGTGGTGCTCAATTCCTTCACCGACCGGGACGAGGATCACGCGCTCGCGAAGGAGATCGCCGGGGAGTTCGACGTGGCGGCGCGCTATATCGCCGCCGACATGTCCGACCCGGCCGCCTGCCGGCGGCTGGTGGAGGCTGCCGGGGCCTGCGACATCCTCGTCAACAATGCCGGCATCCAGCATGTCTGCGCGGTCGAGGACTTCCCGGTGGAGAAATGGAACGCGATCCTCGCGATCAATCTGTCGTCGGCCTTCCATACCACCGCCGCCGCCTTGCCGATGATGCGCAAGGCGGGCTGGGGCCGGATCGTCAACATCGCCTCGGCGCACGGGCTGACCGCCTCGCCCTACAAATCCGCCTATGTGGCGGCCAAGCATGGCGTCGTCGGGCTGACCAAGACCGTCGCGCTGGAAACCGCGGGCCAGTCGATCACCTGCAACGCGATCTGCCCGGGCTACGTGCTGACCCCGCTGGTCGAGGCGCAGATCCCCGACCAGATGAAGACCCACGGCATGGACCGCGACACGGTGGTGCGCGAGGTCATGCTCGCGCGGCAGCCGTCGAAGCAGTTCGCGACCGTGGAGCAGATCGGCGGAACCGCCGTCTACCTGTGCAGCGAGGCCGCGGCCCAGGTCACCGGCACGACGCTCAGCGTGGACGGTGGCTGGACCGCGCTGTGACGCGTCAGTTGGAGGCGGCGGCCGCGACGACCAGCAGGGTCATCAGGATGACCACCCAGCTGTCGTCGGCGCCCACGGCCTCGGCGATGACCTGGGGTTCCATGACGGGTTCGGCGTAGCCGCCCGCAAGGGCGGGCGCGGCGGCGACGGCAATGGTGGCGGCAAGAAAGGCGGTTTTCATCGGTGTCCCCCGAGTTGATTGGCAGCGCAGCGAGGGTAGGCCGCCGAAAAACCGCGGATCAAGCCTGACCCGGGATTCTTTCGGGGGATTGTTGCAGGCTTGCCGGGTCCGCCTCGTCGCGCGACGAGGGATAGACCAGCCCCGCCGAGATGATCAGCTTCGCGGCGTCCTCGACGCTCATGTCGAGCATGATCACGTCGCGCTTGGGCACGAACAGCAGAAAGCCGGAGGTCGGGTTCGGCGTGGTTGGCAGGAACACCGACACGATCGCCTCGTCATGCGGGATCCGGGCGTTGATCTCGCCCTTGGCCTCGGTCGAGATGAAGGCGATGGCCCAGATCCCCGGGCGCGGATACTGCACCATGCAGGCCCGGTCGAAATTCGATTCGGACTGGGCGAAGACCGTTTCGGCGATCTGTTTCAGCCCGGCATAGACCGACCGGACCACCGGCATCCGGTCCACCAGCCCCTCGGCCCAGCCGATCAGCGACCGGCCGATCAGCCCCTTGGCCGTCCAGCCGACGACGATGGTGAACAGCAGGAAAATGATCACCCCGACGCCGCGCAGGTCGATGCCGATATACTGGTCGGGCCGGTACTTGGCCGGGACGAAGGGCAGCACCCAGCTGTCGATCCAGCCCACCAGCGTCCAGATCAGCCACAGCGTCAGCCCGATCGGCGCGATGACGACCAGCCCGGTCAGGAACGAGGCGCGCAACCCGGCGAAGAACCCGCGCTTGCGCGGGTGCGGGTGCAGGTGCAGCGGATCGTCGTGATCGTCCATTGGGGTCTCCGGGCGGGACGCGCGGAATGTAGGGCCTTTCGGGCAGGCTCACAACGGGGCGTCCTGCCGCTGGGTGGCCAGTTCGCGGGAGATTTTCGCGGCAAGCCGGGCATTTGCACGCACGAGGGCGATATTCGCCGCAAGTGACCGTCCTTCGGTCAGGTCGAGAACCCGGCCCAGCAGGAAGGGCGTGACCTGCTTGGCCGCGATCCCGGCGCGCGCCGCCTCGGCCAGTGCGGCCTCGATCGCCGGGCCGATCACCCCGGCGGGGATCTCGGCCTCGGCCGGAATCGGGTTGGCGACCAGCTGGCCCCCGGCAAGGCCAAGCCGGGCGCGCATCAGATGCGCCGCCGCGATCTCGGCCGGGTCGTCGATCCGGAGCGGCGCGGCGAGGCCCGAGTCGCGCGACCAGAACGCCGGGAAGGCGGACTGGCCGACCGCGATCACCGGCACGCCGAGGGTTTCCAGCACCTCCAGTGTTTTCGGCAGATCGAGGATCGCCTTGGCGCCGGCCGCGACCACGGTGACCGGGCTTCGGGCGAGTTCGCGAAGATCGGCCGAGATGTCGAAGCTCGACTCCGCGCCGCGATGCACGCCGCCGATCCCGCCGGTGGCGAACACCCCGATCCCCGCGAGATGCGCGCAGATCATCGTCGCGGCGACCGTGGTGGCCCCGGTGCGCCCGGCGACGAGGCAGGCGGCCAGATCGGCGCGCGACAGCTTCATCGCGTCGCCGGTCTGCGCCAGCCGGTCGAGCGCGTCCGGCGCAAGGCCGACGCGGATCGCCCCGTCCATCACCGCGATGGTGGCCGGCACCGCGCCCTCGGCGCGCACCTCGGCCTCGACCGCGCGGGCGGTTTCGGCATTCTCCGGCCAGGGCATGCCGTGGGTTATGATCGTCGATTCCAGCGCCACGACGGGCGCGCCCCGGGCCAGTGCGCGGGCGACTTCGGGGGTCGGGGCCAGCGGCGGGGCGGGTCCGGTCATCTCTGAACTCTCCATGGCAAGGCTATGCTTTTCATATGGAAAACTCGTCACGGCGATGGTGGCGGTGCGCCGTCACCTGCAACGTGCTCGGCCGCCGCGGCCAGCCCGCGCGCCAGCGCCGCGGCCCGGTCCGCCCCGGCGAGATCGGCGGCCATGTGGGTGGCCATGAACCTGTCGCCCGCCCCGGTGACGCGCGCGACCGGAACGGGCGGCGGCGCGGCCACCAGCACGCCGTCGCCGGCCATGCCATCGGCCGCCGGCGCGGCGCCATCGGTCACCAGCACCCGCCGCGCGCCGGCCGCGACCAGCCGCGCCGCGGCCTCCGGCGCGCCGGCGCAGGCCCGGCCGCAGAGGATCGAGGCCTCTTCGAGGTTGAGATACAGCGTCGCCCCGGCATGGCCCAGCAGCGGGGCCAGCCGCTCCGCCTTGCCGGGCGAGGCCGGCGCGACCCTGAGATCGGCCGCGGCGAAGAGCGGCGAGGCGGCGATCTCGGCCAGCAGCGCGGCGGTGAGGTTGCCGTCCAGCGCGACCGGCCCCGGCCAGGGCCGCGCGGCGCTGCCCAGCCGGCCGTCGGCCAGCGGCGCCAGGATCGCGGCGCCCGCGGCCTCCAGCGTATGCGCATCGGCGATCGCCGCGATCAGCCCGCCGTCGGCCTCCACCGCCATGTAGCGGTCGGTCGCCAAGCCCTCGGGCCGGTGAACATGGCCGGTTTCCAGCCCCAGCGCGGTGCAGGCGGCGAGCAGATCCTCGCCCTCGGCATCGCGGCCGATCGCCGTCAGCAGCGCCGGGCGCAGGCCCAGCCGTGCCAGCGCCATGGCGATGTTCATCGCCACCCCGCCCGGCAACCGGGTGATCCGGCCGGGCCGGTCGGCGCCCTGCGGCATCGGCTGCGGGCTGCGGCCGATGATGTCCCACAGGACCGAGCCGATGCACAGGATGTCGGGCGCGGAGGTCATGGCCCCTGCTAGCCGGCACCCTGCCGCCGGGCAAGCCCCCGCCGGGCTTGCCGGCGCGGCAATCCCGGCGCACTCTGGTGCCGGACGATTGGAGACCGGTGATGAGTGACGCATATGCAGGCCTGCCGCGGGCCACGATCGATTTCCTGTCCGCGCTGGCCGCCCATAACGATCGCGACTGGATCGCCGCGCATCGCGCGGATTACGAGAGCGCGTGGAAGGCGGCGGGGCTGGCACTTGCCGCGGCACTGGTCGCCCCGGCCGCGGATATCGGTCTTACGGTGGTGCCGAAGATCGACGGCAGCCTGCGGCGCCTGCACCGCGACACGCGGTTTTCGGCCGACAAGCGCCCGTTCCATGCACGGATGCACCTGATCCTCGCGGCCGGGGAGCCGGTGGGCCGGCGGCCGGGGGTGCATCTGGTGATCGGCCCCGACGGGTTCGACTACGGCGTCGGCGAATGGGCCATGGCGCCCGCCCGGCTGGCGGCCTATCGCGCGGCGGTCAGCGACGGCAGGCGGCGCGGGCCGCTCTTGCGCCATGTCGCGGCGGCCGAGGACCTGGGCTGCGCCTTCGACCCGCCCGACCTTGTCCGGCTGCCGCGCGGGCTGACCGCCGCGGGCGATTGGGAACACCTGTTGCGGCGCAAGCATTTCGTCTTGCGCACGCAAGAGCCGCGGCCCTTGCCCGCGGCGCTGTTCACGCCGGAGGCGCCCGGCATGCTCGCCGGGATCGCCGCGACGCTGGCGCCGGTGGCGCTGTGGCTTGCCGCGCTGGAGTGACGCCGCGCCGCGACCCCGCGATTTTTCGGCGAAAGATCGCCATGCCGGTGGCGGCGCGGCGGCAGGCCGGGCTTGCAATCCGTCGCGGCCCGCGCTAGACGCGCGCCACTTCACAGGCGGGGCTTGGGCCTTGCGGGGGAGACATCCCCGCGGGTCCGCCGGTTGGGAGCGATCCCTGATGCCCCGCCGAGGCGCGAAACCGGAAAGGAACTGACATGGCGCTTCCCGACTTCAATCTGCGTCAGCTGCTGGAAGCTGGCGTTCACTTCGGCCACCAGACCCAGCGCTGGAACCCGCGGATGGGCGAATTCATCTACGGCAGCCGCAACGGTATCCACATCATCGACCTGACGCAGACGGTGCCGATGCTGGACGCCGCGCTGAACGTGATCCGCGAGACGGTGGCCAAGGGCGGCCGCATCCTGTTCGTCGGCACCAAGCGCCAGGCGCAGAAGCCGATCGCCGACGCGGCCGAGAAATGCGCCCAGTACTACATGAACCACCGCTGGCTGGGCGGCACGCTGACCAACTGGAAGACCGT
>CAYUXM010000205.1:3915-5190 GCA_964448765.1 uncultured Rhodobacterales bacterium | reverse complement strand
TCCGCCCCGGTGGGGGTGGACGGCACGGCGGAGTGGCTCGCGGGCATCGCCGAGGCCTTCGGCCTGCCGGCCGAGGCCCGCGCGGCGGCGCAGAACGCGATCCTGCCGGCGATCCGCGGCGCGCTGGCCGGCGCGCCGATCCGCGGCCGGATCACGCTGTCGGGCTACGAGGGCAGCGAGTTGCTGGTCGCGCGGCTGCTGGTCGAAAGCGGGGCCGACCTGGCCTATGTCGGCACCGCCTGCCCGCGCACCCGCTGGAACGCCGCCGACCAGGCCTGGCTGGAGGAGCGCGGCATCAAGGTCAGGTTCCGCGCCTCGCTCGAGGACGATTGCGCCGCGGTCGAGGCGCTGCGCCCCGACCTCGCGATCGGCACCACGCCGGTGGTGCAGAAGGCCAAGGAAATGGCGATCCCGTCGCTTTACTTCACCAACCTGATCTCCGCCCGGCCGCTGATGGGGCCGGCGGGCGCGGGCGCGCTGGCCGAGATCGTCAATGCCGCGATCGCCAACGGCGCCCGGATGGAGCGGATGCGCGATTTCTTCGAGGGCGTCGGCACCGGCGATACCGCCGGGATCTGGGAGGGCGCGCCGAACCTGCGCCCCGATTTCCGCGCGCTGCACCAGAAGAAGCTGGACAAGCAGGCCCGCGCGGCGAAGGCGGAGCAGATGATATGAGCCGCCGCGCCGATACCCTCGACCGGGGCCGGGGGGCTGTCTGCCCCCCGCCGGCCGCGCGCCGCGCGACCGCCCCCCGAGGATATTTCCGGACCAAAATCGGGGGTGCGGGATGCTGATCCAGGATCACGACCGGGCGGGCGGCTACTGGGGCGCGGTCTATGCCTTCTGCGCCGTCAAGGGCTTGCAGGTGGTGATCGACGGGCCGGTGGGCTGCGAGAACCTGCCGGTGACCTCGGTGCTGCACTACACCGACGCGCTGCCGCCGCACGAACTGCCGATCGTCGTGACCGGGCTGGGCGAGGAGGAGCTGGGCCGCGACGGCACCGAGGGCGCGATGTGGCGGGCCTGGAAGGTGCTGGACCCGGCGCTGCCGGCGGTCGTCGTGACCGGATCGATCGCCGAGATGATCGGCGGCGGGGTGACGCCGCAGGGCACCAACATCCAGCGTTTCCTGCCGCGCACCATCGACGAGGACCAGTGGCAGGCCGCCGACCGGGCGATGACCTGGATCTTCACCGAGTACGGGATGACCAAGGGCCGGATGCCGAAGGAAGCGCCGCGCCCCGAGGGCGCGAAGCCGCGCGTCAACATCCTCGG
>CAYUXM010000205.1:1887-3815 GCA_964448765.1 uncultured Rhodobacterales bacterium | reverse complement strand
TGCCGAAGGAAGCGCCGCGCCCCGAGGGCGCGAAGCCGCGCGTCAACATCCTCGGGCCGATGTACGGCACGTTCAACATGCCCTCCGATCTCGCCGAGATCCGGCGGCTGGTGGAGGGGATCGGCGCCGAGATCAACATGGTGATGCCGCTTGGCGCGCACCTGGCCGAGATGCGCCACCTGGTGAATGCCGACGCGAATGTCGTGATGTACCGGGAGTTCGGCCGCGGCCTCGCCGAGGTGCTGGGCAAGCCCTACCTGCAGGCCCCGATCGGGGTGGAGAGCACGACGAAGTTCCTGCGCACGCTGGGCGAGATGCTGGGGCTTGACCCCGAACCGTTCATCGCGCGCGAGAAGCACTCGACGCTGAAGCCGTTGTGGGATCTGTGGCGGTCGGTCACGCAGGATTTCTTCGGCACGGCGAGTTTCGGGATCGTCGCGAACGAGACCTACGCGCGCGGCGTGCGGCTGTTCCTCGAAGAGGACCTGGGCCTGCCCTGCGCCTTCGCGGTGGCGCGCAAGGCCGGCGGCAAGACCGACAACGACATGGTCCGCGCGAAGCTCGCCGAGACCCGGCCGCTGATCCTGATGGGCAGCATCAACGAGAAGATCTACCTCGCCGAGACCGAGGCGGGGCACGGGCCGCGCCCGGCCTTCATCCCGGCCAGTTTCCCCGGCGCCGCGATCCGGCGCGCCACCGGCACCCCGTTCATGGGCTATGCCGGCGCGGTCTACCTGTTGCAGGAGGTCTGCAACGGGCTGTTCGACGCGCTGTTTCACATCCTGCCGCTGGCCTCGCGGATGGATGCCGCCCCGGCGACGCCGACGCAGATGCGCCGCGACTTTCCCTGGGATGCCGATGCCAAGGCCGAGCTGGACCGGATCGTGGCCAGCCATCCGGTGCTGACCCGCATTTCCGCCGCGAAAACGCTGCGCGACGCCGCCGAGACCGCGGCGCTGGCGCGTGGCGAGGAACGCGTGGTGCTGGAAACCCTACGAACCCTCGCGCCCGGTGGCGCGACGAACCCCAACTGAGAGGGAGGACCGACCGTGGCCCATATCGACGAAAGCTCCCGCCCCCGCGCCGGTCGCCGGCGCAGCGGCGAGTACATCCTCTACTTCGTGGTCATCTTCCTGCTGGCCCTGCCGTTCGCGGCGGTCGACTGGGTGCGCGACGTCGCCGCCCGCGGCACGCTGAACCTGTCCGGGCCGCTGGCCCGTGCCTGGGCCGAGGCCGAGCGGGTGGTGCCGCTGATCTTCTCGGCCTAGGCCGACCCGTCCTGCCCATCCGCGAGGATGGACAGTCTCCCGAGGGCCCCGGCCCGAGGGGGCCCCGCCGCGAGGGTTTCGCGGCGTCAGTCAAACGTTCCGGAGGAAAGTTCATGGCTGATAGAAGCGACCTGTCCTTGACAGGTCTTACCGACGAACAGGCGCAGGAACTGCACTCCGTCTACATGAGCGGGCTTTGGCTGTTCACGGCCGTCGCCGTGATCGCTCATCTGGCGGTGTTCATCTGGCGCCCGTGGTTCTGAGGAGGATCGAGGCATGAGCAAGTTCTACAAGATCTGGCTGATCTTCGATCCGCGGCGCGTCTTCGTTGCACAAGGCGTGTTCCTGTTCCTGCTGGCGGCGATGATTCACCTCGTCCTGCTCAGCACGGATAGCTACAACTGGTTCGAGATCGCGGCGGCCAAGCACAGCTACGTCGCGGAGTGACCAAGGCTCTCGCTGCGGGCGGGCGCCGGTCCGGTTCTCGCCCGTAGCAAATCACGACAGACACCACCGACGGCCGCGTACCACCGCGGGCGGGCCGCCGAAATCGGGAAGTGAAAACGATGGCGTTGCTCAGCTTTGAAAAGAAGTATCGCGTCCGTGGCGGGACGCTGATCGGCGGCGATCTGTTCGACTTCTGGGTGGGGCCCTTCTACG
>CAYUXM010000205.1:0-1787 GCA_964448765.1 uncultured Rhodobacterales bacterium | reverse complement strand
GGCGGGACGCTGATCGGCGGCGATCTGTTCGACTTCTGGGTGGGGCCCTTCTACGTGGGCTTCTTCGGGGTCACGACAGCTTTCTTCGCCCTCCTGGGAACCGTGCTCATCTTCTGGGGCGCGTCGCAGCAGGGAACCTTCAACCCCTGGCTCATCAACATCGCGCCGCCGGACCTGAAATACGGCCTGGGCCTCGCGCCGCTGATGGAGGGCGGGCTGTGGCAGATCATCACGATCTGCGCGATCGGCGCCTTCGTCAGCTGGGCGTTGCGCGAGGTCGAGATCTGCCGCAAGCTGGGCATCGGATACCATGTGCCGATCGCCTTCAGCTTCGCGATCTTCGCCTATGTCACGCTGGTGGTGTTCCGGCCGCTGCTGATGGGCGCCTGGGGGCACGGCTTTCCCTACGGGATCTTCAGCCATCTCGACTGGGTGTCGAACACCGGCTACGCCTATCTGCATTTCCACTACAACCCGGCGCACATGCTGGCGGTGACCTTCTTCTTCACCACCACGCTGGCGCTGGCGCTGCATGGCGGGCTGATCCTGAGCGCGGCCAACCCCGAGAAGGGGGAGGAGGCCAAGACGCCGGACCACGAGGACACCTTCTTTCGGGATTTCATCGGCTATTCGGTCGGCACGCTGGGCATCCACCGCGTCGGCCTGCTGCTGGCGCTGAACGCCGGCTTCTGGAGCGCCATCTGCATCATCATCTCGGGCCCGGTCTGGACCAAGGGCTGGCCGGAATGGTGGAACTGGTGGCTCGAACTGCCGATCTGGCCCAGCCAAATGGGGATCTGAACCATGGTCGAGTATCAGAACATCTTCACGCAGGTGCAGATCCAGGGTCCGCCCGAGATGGGCATGGACGACAACGGCCGGATGATGGAGGAGCGCACCACCAACCCGTTCTTCTCCACCCTCGTGGGCTGGATCGGCAACGCCCAGATCGGCCCGCTCTACCTGGGCTGGACCGGGCTGATCTCGGCGGCGACCTTCATCCTTGCGCTCAACATCGTCGGGCTGAACATGCTGGCGCAGGTCGGCTGGTCGATCCCCGAGTTCCTGCGCCAGGGCTTCTGGCTGGCGCTGGAACCGCCGAGCCCGGAATACGGCCTGTCGATCCCGCCGCTGGATGACGGCGGCTGGTACATCATCGCCAGCTTCTTCCTGCTGGTCAGCGTCTGCACCTGGTGGCTGCGGACCTATCTGCTGGCGCAGCAGCACAAGATGGGCAAGCACGTCGCCTGGGCCTTCGCCTCGGCGATCTGGCTGTTCCTGGTGCTGGGCCTGTTCCGGCCGATCCTGATGGGGTCGTGGTCGGAAGGGGTGCCCTACGGGATCTTCCCGCATCTCGACTGGACCACGGCGTTCTCGATCCGCTACGGCAACCTCTACTACAACCCGTTCCACTGCCTTTCGATCGTGTTCCTCTACGGGTCGGTGCTGCTGTTCGCGATGCACGGGGCGACGATCCTCGCGGTGACGCGGTTCGGCGGCGACCGCGAGCTGGAACAGATCTACGACCGCGGCACCGCGTCCGAGCGCGCGGCGCTGTTCTGGCGCTGGACCATGGGCTTCAACGCCACGATGGAGGGGATCCATCGCTGGGCCTGGTGGTTCGCCGTTCTCACCCCGATCACCGGCGGCATCGGCATCCTGCTGACCGGCACCGTGGTCGACAACTGGTTCATCTGGGCGCAGGAGCACAACTTCGCCCCGATGTACGACGGCCAGTACGGCTACGAGGCCTACGGCTCCTACGAAGCCTTCATCGGGCAGGAGGA
>CAYUXM010000204.1:0-5193 GCA_964448765.1 uncultured Rhodobacterales bacterium | reverse complement strand
ACTTCTCGATCAAGCTGGAAGACCAGGTGCTGATCACCGAAACCGGCCACGAGAACCTCACGCGCTACCCGTTCGATCCGGCGCTGATGGGAGCGGCGTGAAGCGGCTGAGCATCCTGTAGTCCTTGCGCGGCCCCGTCACGGTCCACAGCGCCGACCAGCAGGGCCAGCGGGCGAAGCGGTAGGCGACGCGGTAGGTATCGGGCGGGCAGAGATGCCCGGCTTCCGGCGCGGCCGGGTCGAAGGCGTGGAACGGGCGGCCGTCGGCATGGTCGACGATGATCCGGCCGGCCCCGGCGCGCCACAGGTAGCGCCGTTCGGCCGGCATCGGCGGGCGGCCGGGCAGGTGCAGAAGCCCGGTTTCGGCATAGGCCAGCGCCGCGCCCTGCCAGGCGAACCGCGCCGTGCCGGAAAACCGAAGGCATTGCCCGCCGGCGCGGTCGGCGATCCGCCGCGTCACGCGCCAGTCCCCCGCGAAGTCGCCAAGCCCCGGCACCTTGCCCCCCTGTCCCTGCCGGGCTATCAGGCCGCGCGCGCACACCGGATGCAAGAGGCAGCCCATGATCCCCCGCTATTCCCGCCCCGAGATGGTCGCCATCTGGTCACCCGAGACCAAGTTCCGGATCTGGTTCGAGATCGAGGCCCATGCCTGCGACGCGCAGGCGGCGCTGGGGGTGATCCCGAGGGCGAGCGCCGAGGCGGTCTGGCGCGCGAAGGACGTCGCGTTCGACGTGGCGCGGATCGACGAGATCGAGGCGGTGACGAAGCATGACGTGATCGCCTTTCTCACCCATCTCGGCGAGATCGTCGGCCAGGAGGAGGCACGCTTCGTCCACCAGGGCATGACCTCGTCGGACGTGCTCGACACCACGCTGAACGTGCAGCTGGTGCGCGCGGCGGATCTTTTGCTGGCCGGGCTGGACCGTGTGCTGGCGGCGCTGAAGGCCCGCGCGATGGAACACAAGATGACCATCCGCATGGGCCGCAGCCACGGCATCCATGCCGAACCCACCACCATGGGGCTGACCTTCGCGCGGTTTTTTGCCGAGATGGACCGCAACCGCAGCCGCCTTCAGGCCGCGCGGGCCGAGGTGGCGACGGGCGCGGTTTCCGGCGCGGTGGGCACCTTCGCCAATATCGACCCGGACGTCGAGGCGCATGTCTGCAAGATGATGGGGCTGGTGCCCGAACCGATTTCCACCCAGGTGATTCCGCGCGACCGGCACGCGATGTTCTTCGCCACGCTCGGCGTGATCGCCAGCGGGATCGAGAACATCGCGATCGAGATCCGGCACATGCAGCGCACCGAGGTGCTGGAGGGCGAGGAATATTTCTCGCCCGGCCAGAAGGGCTCGTCGGCGATGCCGCACAAAAGGAACCCGGTGCTGACGGAAAACCTTACCGGTCTCGCGCGGCTGGTGCGCTCGGCCGTCACCCCGGCGCTGGAGAACGTGGCGCTGTGGCACGAGCGCGACATTTCCCATTCCTCGGTCGAGCGCGGGATCGCGCCGGACGCGACGATCACGCTGGACTTCGCGCTCAACCGGTTGGCCGGCGTGATCGAGAAACTGGTGATCTATCCCGACACCATGCTGGCGAACCTTCACAAGTTCAAAGGGCTGGTGCATTCGCAGCGGGTGCTGCTGGCGCTGACGCAGAAGGGCGTCAGCCGCGAGGATGCCTATCGGCTGGTGCAACGCAACGCGATGAAGGTCTGGGAGCAGGGCGCGGATTTCATGGACGAGCTGAAGGCCGATGCCGAGGTGACGGCGGCGCTGGATGCGGCCGAGATCGAGGCGCTGTTCGACCTTGGCCACCACACCCGGCATGTCGACACGATCTTTGCCCGGGTTTTCGGCAGCGGCTGACCTTGCGGCCCGCGCCGGCGCCATTTCACGGCAGCGTGATTTTGAAACCCTTTCGTGGCATGATTGGCTGAACCTGCATCACAAGGGAGATCGCCATGCGCATCCTTCTCGTCACGCTCGCCCTGGCCGCCGCGCCGCTGTCGGCCGCCGCCATGTGTTCCAGCGAACGCCATGCCTCGATCAGCTGCGAGGATGGCAAGGTCTGGGACGAGGCCAGCCAGACCTGCATCCTCGCCTCCAGCTGAGGCGCCATGGGGCCGGCGTAAGCTGGCCTTAACCACCCGTGTGGCACGCTCCGCCAGCGAATTCCCCGGCGGAGAGTCATTCGATGAGCGCGCTTGCCCCCCTGCCCCCCCTGGGTGACCTGCCCAAGATCGGTTCGGGCGGCGGCGGTGGCGGTGCGGCGGACCTGACCGGCCGCCAGAAGGCCGCGATCATCGTGCGGCTGTTGCTCGCGCATGGCGCGAAACTGCCGATCGCGGACCTGCCCGAAGACCTGCAGACCGGCCTGACCGAGGAAATCGGCCAGATGAAGCCGATCGACCGCGACACGCTGCACGCCGTGGTGGACGAATTCGCCGACAAGATCGAGGCCATCGGCCTGTCGTTTCCCGGCTCCATCGCCGGGGCGCTGGATCTGCTGGACGGGCATCTTTCGGCGCCGGCGGCCAGCCGGTTGCGCCGGCTGGCGGGCAATTCCGGCAAGGCCGATCCGTGGGAGCGGATCACCGGGGTCGAGTCCGACCGCCTGCTGCCGGTGCTGGAAGAGGAATCGATCGAGGTCGGCGCGGTGATGCTGTCGAAACTGTCGGTCGCCAAGGCGGCGGAGCTTCTGGGCCGGCTGCCCGGCGAAAAGGCCCGCCGCATCGCCTATGCGGTGTCGCAGACCGGCGCGGTCGACCCCGACACGGTGCGCCGGATCGGCCTGTCGCTGTCGCAGCAGCTGGAGGCGGTGCCGGCGAAGGCCTTCGACACCGGGCCGGTCGAACGCGTCGGCGCGATCCTGAACTACTCGCCCGCCAACACCCGCGAGGAGGTGCTGAAAGGGCTGGAGGAAACCGACCGGTCCTTTGCCGACGAGGTCCGCAAGGCGATCTTCACCTTCACCAACATCCCGCTCCGGATCGACGCGCGCGACGTGCCGAAGATCATCCGCAACGTCGATCAGGCGGTGCTGGTCACCGCGCTGGCCGGCGCCAAGGGCGAGGATGTGAAATCGGCCGAATTCATCCTTGCCAACATGTCGCAGCGGATGGCCGACTCGCTGCGCGAGGAAATGCAGGCGCTGGGCAAGGTCAAGGACAAGGACGGCGAGGAGGCGCAGGGCCAGGTCATCGCCGCGATCCGCGAGATGGAGGCGGAGGGCGAGATCTTCCTCGTCGCCGAGGAAGACGAGGACGAATAGCCCTTCCCGCCGCCCCGCGCCCGGCCTAGAAGCCGGGCATGGCCTCTCCCGCCCCGATCCCCGCGCCGCAGGCCCTGGCGCAGAATGCCCGCGGCATCGCGATCATGCTGGCGGGAATCCTGTTCTTCACCCTGATGGACGCGCTGGCGCGGCACCTGATGCGCACCGGCTACGACCCGATGCAGGTGGTCTGGGCGCGCTACACCGGGCAGTTCGTCTTCGTGATGATCGTGGTGGCGCGGCACCTGCCGGGCATCCTGCGCACCCGGCACCCGGTGGCGCAGGGCATCCGGTCGGTCCTGCAGTTCGCGGCGACATCGCTGTTCTTCCTTGGCCTTGCGCATATCGGGCTGGCCGAGGCGACGGCGATCATGGATGTGAACCCGGTGCTGATCACCCTTGGCGCGGCGCTGTTCCTGGGCGAGCGGATCGGGCCGCGGCGGCTCGCCGGCGTCCTCGTGGCGCTGGCGGGCGCGCTGATCGTGATCCGGCCGGGCGCGGGCGTGTTTTCCGCCGCCGCGCTGCTGCCGCTGGGCGCCGCGGCCTGTTACGCGGGCTTCGCGCTGATCACCCGCTGGATCGGCGGGCGCGACGGGATCTGGACCTCGCTGGCCTATGCCGCGCTGGTCGGCACCGTCGTGACCTCGGCGATGCAGCCCCTCGTCTGGCGCCCGGTGGCGGCGGGCGACCTGTGGGGCTTTCTGCTGATCGGCGGGTTCGGGGTGGCCGGGCAGCTGTGCATCCTGCGCGCCTTCACCATCGCCGAGGCCGGCGTGGTCGCGCCCTTCGCCTATGTCGGGCTGGTCTTCGCGACGCTCTGGGGGTTCCTGTTCTTCGCCGAACTGCCCGATCCGTGGACGGTGGCTGGCGCGGCGCTGATCGTCGCGGCGGGGCTTTACGTGTGGTACCGCGAAACCCGGCTGGCCCGCACCGCCGGCGGGCCGGCCTAGCCTAGCGCAGCCGCGCCGCGGCCAGGATCGCGCCGGGCCCGGCCTGCTGCACGATCACCACCACCGGTTCATCCCCCGGCGCCGGCGCGGCGATCTTCAGCACCCCCTGCCCGTCCCAGTCGCGCAGCACCGTCCAGCTCGTGACGATGTTGGCATAGGTCAACCGCCGCCCGGCATTCTCGCCACGCAGGATCTCGACCTGGCGTTCGGGCAGGTAGCGCACCAGTTGCACCACCGCCGGGCCGGGCAGCGCCGGCCGGGCCTCGGCGGTGATCTCGACCATCCCGCCCGCCCGTGCGAGCTGGAGCCGCACGCGCGCGGGCTGCGCGCCATGGGCGCGGATCAGGTCGGCCAGATGCATCGGCTTCAGCCCGGTCAGCCGGTCGTGCCCGGCGACGATCATCTGCGGCGTGTAGATCGTGCGCGATCCGGCGGCGCGGGCATAGGCCTTCTGCCGCTTCGTGAAGGCCGGCGCGGCGAAACTGTCCTTCCAGCCGATGTAATCCCAGTAGTCGACATGCAGCGCCAGCGCGATCACGTCGTCGCGCGGGGCGAGTTCGGCCAGAACCGCATCGGCCGGCGGGCAGGAGGAACAGCCCTGCGAGGTGAACAGCTCCACCACCACCGGCGCCGGCGTCTCCTGCGCGGCGGCCGCAGAGAAGGTCGCGAGGGCGATCGCCAGGGCCGCGAGGGATCTGATCATGCGCCGGGACTCCGCTGGACTTGCCGATCCGGCGTAGACAAGCCTGTATCGCTTGACCAATCAAGGTTTTGCGAGCCCGGCGCCCGGCAAAGGCCCGCCACCGCCGAATTGTGCACAACGGTATACAAAAAATCCGCCAGCCCCCTTGATCGCTCCGGGCCGTTGCGGCAAGACATTTTCAGCCAAACCCAGATCTCCGAAGGGAGCCAGGACATGCCCATCCAGACCGGCAAGGACACCGCGGGAACCCGCCGCACGCTGACCGCGG
>CAYUXM010000203.1:0-5195 GCA_964448765.1 uncultured Rhodobacterales bacterium | reverse complement strand
CGGTGGCCCGGCGTCAGCCGCCGCTGCGCGCCGCCTGCCAGCCGCGCGGATCGGCCAGGAAGGCCGCGACCTCGGCCAGCGTCGCCGCGTCGAAGGCGGCCTGCGCGCGCGCCTCGGCCAGCACGTCGTGCCAGGTGCACAGGTGATGCAGCGCCACCCCGTGTTCGGCCAGCCGCGGCACGGTTTCGGGGAAGATGCCGTAATAGAAGATCACCGCGGTATGGCCGCAGGTCGCGCCGGTCTCGCGGATCGCGTCGACGAAGCTCAGTTTCGATCCGCCGTCGGTCGTCAGATCCTCGACCAGCAGCACGCGCTGGCCTTCGGTCATCGCGCCCTCGATCCGGGCGTTGCGGCCGTACCCCTTGGGCTTCTTGCGCACGTAGGTCATCGGCAGCGCCAGCCGTTCGGCCACCAGCGCCGCGAAGGGGATGCCCGCGGTCTCGCCGCCCGCGACGTTGTCGAAGGCTTCCATCCCGGCCTCGCGCATCACGGTGATTGCGAGGAAATCCATCAGGACCGAGCGGATGCGGGGATACGAGATCAGCTTGCGGCAGTCGATATAGGTCGGCGAGGGCAGGCCGGAGGCCAGCGTGAACGGCTCGTCCGCGTTGAAATGCACCGCGCCGATCTCCAGCAGCGCGCGGGCGGTGAGCCGGGCGATCTCGTCGGGCGGCGGGAAGGCGGCGGGGATCATGGGCTTGGCTTTCGTTCAGGCGACGTCCCAGCGGACGTCGAAACCGGGGTCGAAGATCGTCACCGGCCCGTCGCCGGTCTCCAGCTTGGCGGGCCAGCGTGTCGGCGCGTCGCGCTTTACCAGCCGGATCGTGGCCTCGTTCGCGGGCAGGCCGTAGAAGGCCGGGCCGTGCAGCGAGGCAAACCCCTCCAGCCGGTCGAGCGCGCCGTCCTCCTCGAAGACATGGGCGAGCAGCGCCATCGCGTTCGTGGCGGTGAAACAGCCCGCGCAGCCGCAGCCGGTTTCCTTCGCGGCATCGACATGCGGCGCGCTGTCTGTGCCCAGAAAGAACGACGGATCGCCCGAGACGGCGGCGGCGCGCAGCGCCAGCCGGTGGTTCTCGCGCTTGGCCACCGGCAGGCAATAGTAATGCGGCCGGATGCCGCCGGCGAGGATGTGGTTGCGGTTGAGGATCAGGTGATGAACCGTCAGCGTGCCGGCGATGTCCGGCCCGCCGCCGCGCACATAATCCACCCCGTCGCGGGTGGTGATGTGTTCCATGATCACCCTGAGCCCCGGCGTGGCGCGGCGGATCGGGTCGAGCACCCGGTCGATGAACGCCGCCTCGCGGTCGAAGATGTCGATCTCGGCATCGGTGACCTCGCCATGCACGCACAGCGGCAGGCCGATCTCGGCCATCCGGTCGAGCACCCCGCGCACCTTGTCGAAATCACGCACGCCGGATTGCGAATTCGTGGTCGCCCCGGCGGGATAGAGCTTGACCGCCGTGACCAGCCCCTCGGCCTTGGCGGCGGCCACGTCGGCCGGGTCGGTCGCCTCGGTGAGATAGAGCGTCATCAGCGGCTCGAACGCCTGGCCGGCGGGCAGGGCGGCCAGGATCCGGTCGCGGTAGGCGCGGGCGTCGGCGGCGGTGACGACCGGCGGCACGAGGTTCGGCATGATGATCGCGCGGGCGAAATGGCGCGCGGATTCGGGCAGGACCGCGCGCAGCATCGCGCCGTCGCGCAGGTGCAGGTGCCAGTCGTCGGGGCGGCGGAGGATCAGCTCGGATGTCATGCCCCGGACCTACACCCATGCGCGGGCGCTTTCCAGTGCCCTGCGGCGCGGCGTGGGGTCGGGGCGCGGGGTTTCGCCGTTGCCTGTTTCATGGGCAGGTCGGGCCGATTCCGCCTGCCGGGCGGGCATCGGCGCCGCGGCACCGGGTCGCGGCGCGCAACGAATTGTGCGCCGGGGGCGGCGGGCTAGGCTTTGGTGCATGTTCGACGCTCCCGCCACCCGATTGCAGCGTGTCACCGGCCGCGCCGGGGTCGCGCTCGTGGCCGCGCCGGGCCGCGCCGCGCGGCTCGACCGGCTGGGGCAGGCGGGCTCGGCCAAGGCGTTCCTGCCGCGGGTCCATGCGGCGGCGCCGGAGGTGGTGTTTCTCAACACCGCGGGCGGGCTGACCGGCGGTGACAGCCTGACCTATGCCGTGAACCTTGGTCCCGGCGCGCGGGCGGTGGCGACGACCCAGACCGCCGAACGCGCCTATCGCGCCGCCGGCGGGCGCGCGCGGCTTGACGTGCGGCTGACCCTCGGCGCCGGCGCCGCGCTCGACTGGCTGCCGCAGGAGACGATCCTGTACGACGCCTCGGCGCTGGACCGGCGCACGCGGGCCGATCTGGGCCCCGGCGCGCGGCTGCTGATGACCGAGGCGCTGGTGCTGGGCCGGCAGGCGATGGGCGAGCGGGTGGCGCGGCTGGAGCTTGACGACTGGCGCGAGGTGCGGCGCGCGGGCCGGCCGGTCCTGATCGAACCGCTGCGGCTGAGCGATGCGGCGTTGGGCGACCGCCCGGCGCTGCTGGCCGGGGCGCGGGCGCTGGCCACCGTCGCGCTGGTCGCGCCGGGGGCCGAGGATGCCGTGGGCCCGGTGCGCGCGGCGATCGCCGGCCTGCCCGATGGCGTGGCGGCCGCGGCCTCGGGCTGGGACGGGAAATGCGTGGTCCGGCTGCGGGCGGCCGATGGCTGGCCGCTGCGCCGGGCGCTGGCGCGGCTGCTGGCGGTGCTGCGCGGCGGCGCGGCGCTGCCGCGGGTCTGGCAGGGGGCGGCATGATCGGCTGCGCGACCCTGCATGCGACCCTGGGCGCGGGCCCCTGGGCGAACCGGGGCACGGGGGCTTCGCGCCCCCGCCGGCGGCCTGCGGCCGCCGCCCCCGCGGGATATTTGACGACCAAAACCCGGGCGGCGCATCGGCTCCGCCGGGCGACCATGCCGGAGGGGGGCACGTGAACCTGACGCCGCGGGAGAAGGACAAGCTGCTGGTCAGCCTCGCCGCGATGGTGGCGCGCGGCCGGCTGGAACGCGGGGTGAAGCTCAATCATCCCGAGGCGATCGCGCTGATCACCGATTTCGTCGTCGAGGGCGCCCGCGACGGCCGGCGGGTGGCCGACCTGATGGAGGCCGGCGCGCATGTCGTGCGGGCCGAGCACTGCATGCCGGGCGTGCCCGAGATGATCCACGAGGTGCAGGTCGAGGCGACCTTTCCCGACGGCACCAAGCTTGTCACCGTTCACCACCCGATCCGCTAGGAGGTTTGCCGATGGCCCGTAACCTGATCCCGATCCCGGCGCTGGCCGTTGCGCTGGCCCCCGGCGCGGTCCTGGCCCATCCCGGGCCGCATGCCAGCGGCGGGCTGGCGCAGGGGCTGGCGCATGCGCTGGGCTCGGCCGATCACCTGATCGCGCTGGTCGCGCTTGCGCTGGTCCTGGCGCCGGCGGCCGCGCTGGCCTTGCAGCGGCGCGCGGCGCGGCGGGCCGGCCGCCGGCGGGCCCGGCGATGATCCCGGGCGAGCTGTTCGCGGCGCCGGGGGAGATCGAGCTCAATCCCGGCCGCCCGGTCACGGTGCTGGAGGTCGCCAATACCGGCGACCGGCCGGTGCAGGTGGGCAGCCACTATCATTTCGCCGAGACCAATGCCGCGCTGGCCTTCGACCGGGCGGCGGCGCGCGGCCAGCGGCTGGACATTCCCGCCGGCACCGCGGTGCGGTTCGAACCGGGCCAGACCCGCGAGGTCCGGCTGGTTCCCTATGCCGGCGGGCGCGCGGCCTGGGGGTTCAACAAGGCGGTCATGGGACCGCTCGACCCGGCCTGAGACCGGGATGGCGCAGAGGAGAACGACGATGATCGCGACACAGATCGAGAGCTGGCGGTCCGCCTCGGTGCGGATGTTCGAGACGATGGAGGCGCAGGCCGGCGCACTGACCGAGGCGCAGGCGCATCTGCATGCGCAATGGCGGGCGCAGATGGCCTTCCTGGCGGCGATGAACCCGATGTTCGCGCCCTGGGCGGCGCTGGCGGAGGCCTTCGATCCCGACCGGGCGCTGGTGGCGACGCCCACGGCCTGCGGGCCGGTGCGCGCGGCGCCGAAGCGCCGGCCGGCCGCGCGCCGGCCCAAGACCGCCGCCAACGCCGCCTGATCGGGGAGAGCGCCGCGATGCCCGCCCGGATCTCCCGCGCCGCCTATGCCGACATGTACGGCCCGACGACCGGCGACCGGCTGCGGCTGGCCGATACCGACCTGATCGTCGAGGTCGAGCGCGACCTGACCGCGCTGGCGGCCGCGGGTGGCACCGGGCCGAACGCCGAGGTGCATGGCGAGGAGGTGAAGTTCGGCGGCGGCAAGGTGATCCGCGACGGGATGGGGCAAAGCCAGCGGACCCGGGCCGAGGGCGCGGTGGACACGGTGATCACCAATGCGCTGATCCTTGACCATACCGGCATCTACAAGGCCGACGTCGGGCTGCGGGACGGGCGTATCCACGCCATCGGCAAGGCCGGCAACCCCGATACCCAGCCCGGCGTCGACATCGTGATCGGGCCGGGCACGGAGGCGATCGCCGGCGAGGGGCGGATCCTGACGGCGGGCGGGATCGACGCGCATATCCATTTCATCTGCCCGCAGCAGATCGACGACGCGCTGCATTCGGGGATCACCACGATGCTGGGCGGCGGCACCGGGCCGGCGCATGGCACGCTGGCCACCACCTGCACGCCGGGGCCCTGGCATATCGCCCGGATGCTGATGGCGGCCGAGGCGTTCCCGATGAACCTGGCCTTCGCGGGCAAGGGCAACGCCAGCCGGCCCGAGGCGCTGATCGAACAGGTCGCGGGCGGTGCCTGCGCGATGAAGCTGCACGAGGACTGGGGCACCACGCCCGGCGCGATCGACTGCTGCCTGACGGTGGCCGACGCGATGGACGTGCAGGTGATGATCCACACCGACACGCTGAACGAATCGGGCTTCGTGGAAAACACGCTGGCCGCGATCGGCGGCCGCACGATCCATGCCTTCCATACCGAGGGCGCGGGCGGCGGCCATGCGCCCGACATCATCAAGGTGGTCGCCTCGGCGAACGTGCTGCCGTCGTCGACGAACCCGACGATGCCCTACACCGTCAACACGATCGAGGAGCACCTCGACATGCTGATGGTCTGCCACCACCTCGACAAGGCGATCCCCGAGGACG
>CAYUXM010000202.1:0-5223 GCA_964448765.1 uncultured Rhodobacterales bacterium | reverse complement strand
ATGACATGGTCTGGTCCGGCGCGTTCACCTACTGGGCGGAACAGCGGCTGATGGTGTGGCGCTACGGGCTGGTGCTGGCCGGTGGCCAGGGCGCGGGACCGGAGCAGATCAACCGGCTGATCGGCCAGGCGGTGACCGCGGCGGAACGCTTCTACCCGGCTTTCCAGCTGGTCGCCTGGGGCGAGCAGGCGCCGGAGGCGGCGCTGCAGGTGGCGATGACGGAAGCATACGGCCGCGCCTGACGCGGCCCGCAGGAACAGGCAGGTGAGGCCCGGCACGCCCCGAAGGGCGGCCGGGTCTTTCCATTCCGGGCCGGCGCGTTAGTCTCGGCCCCGGACAGGGAGGGCGCGATGGCGATGACGGCGGTGCGCGACCGGGGGCTGGTGCTTCTGGGGTGCGGCAAGATGGGATCGGCGATGCTGGCGGGCTGGCTGGCCGAAGGGCTGCCGCCCGGATCGGTGCATGTGATCGAACCCGCCCCCTCGGACTGGCTGATATCCACCGGCGTGGCGCTGGGCGGCCCGCTGCCCGCCGATCCGGCGGTGGCGCTGATCGCGGTCAAGCCGCAGATGATGGGCGCGGCGCTGCCGGCGCTGCGGGGGCTGGGGCCGGACACGCTGCTCCTGACGGTCGCGGCGGGCACCACGATCGCGGCCTACGAGGCGGCGCTGGGCGCGGGCCGGCCGGTGGTGCGGGCGATGCCCAACACGCCCGCCGCGATCGGCCGCGGGATCACCGCGATCTGCGGCAACGATCGGGCCGGCGAGGCGGAACTGGCGCTGGCCGAGGCGCTCTTGTCGGCCGTCGGGCAGGTCGTGCGGCTGGAGGGCGAGCACCAGATGGACGCGGTGACCGCCGTATCCGGCTCCGGCCCCGCCTATGTGTTTCACCTGATCGAGACGCTGGCGGCGGCGGGCACGGCCGAGGGGCTGCCCGCCGACCTCGCGATGCGTCTGGCCAAGGCGACCGTGGCCGGCGCCGGCGCGCTGGCCGAGGCGGCGGAGGAGGACCCCGCGCAGCTGCGCGTCAACGTCACCTCGCCCGGCGGCACCACGGCCGCCGCGCTGGCGGTGCTGATGGACGCGGAGGCGGGCTTTCCCGCGCTTCTGCGCCGCGCCGTCCATGCCGCGGCGGACCGCGGGCGGGAGTTGGGGCAATGACGATAACCTTCGAGGATTTCCTGAAGGTCGATATCCGCGTGGGCCGGATCACGCGGGCCGAACCCTTCCCCGAGGCGCGCAAGCCCGCCTATCGGCTCTGGGTCGATTTCGGCCCCGGGATCGGCGAGAAACGCTCGTCCGCGCAGATCACCGCGCATTATGCGCCCGGGGACCTGGTCGGCCGGCAGGTGCTGGCCGTGGTCAATTTCCCGCCGCGCCAGATCGGGCCGGTGATGTCCGAGGTGCTGGTGCTGGGCGTGCCGGATGCCGCGGGCGAGGTCGTGCTGATCGGCCCGGGCCACGAGGTGCCCCTGGGCGGCCGGATGTATTGAGGGGAAACCGATGAAGCTTCTGATCACCCGCTGCCTGCCCGACAGGGTCGTCGCCGCCGCGCGCGAGGCCTTCGACGTGACCTATCGCGACTCGCCCCTGCCGATGGATATCGACGAGACGGTGGCGGCGCTGACCGGCTACGACCTCGTGCTGCCGACGCTGGGCGACCCGTTCCGGGCCGAGGCCTTCGAGCGGGCGGGGCAGCCCAGGGCGAAGCTGCTGGCGAATTTCGGGGTGGGCTACAACCATATCGACGTGGCCGCGGCGAAGGCCGCCGGGGTGGCGGTGACGAACACGCCCGGCGCGGTGACCGATGCGACGGCCGATATCGCGATGACGCTGATCCTGATGTCGGCCCGCCGCGCGGCCGAGGGCGAACGGCTGGTCCGCGCCGGCCTGTGGACCGGCTGGCACCCGGTGCAGATGCTGGGGCTGCATGTTTCGGGCAAGGTGCTGGGCGTGATCGGCATGGGCCGGATCGGCAAGGCGATCGCGAAGCGGGCGCAGGCCGGGTTCGGAATGGAAGTGGTGTTCTTCAACCGCTCGCCGGTCGCCGATCCGGGCGTTCCTGCCCGGCAGCTGGAGACGCTGGCCGAGGTGATGGCGGCGGCCGATATCGTCGTCGTCGCGGTGCCGGGCGGGCCGGCGACGCACCACCTGATCGACGCGGCGGCGCTGGCCGCGATGCGCCCGCATGCGCATCTGGTCAACATCGCGCGCGGCGACGTCGTCGACGAGGCCGCGCTGATCGCGGCGCTGGAGGCCGGGCGGATCGGCGGCGCGGGGCTGGATGTCTACGAATACGAGCCGAAGGTGCCCGCGGCCCTGATCGCGCGCGACGACGTGACGCTGCTGCCGCATCTGGGCACCGCGGCGCTGGAGGTGCGCGAGTCGATGGGCATGATGGCGGTGGAGAACCTTCTGGCCTTCAAGCGCGGCGAGGCGCTGCCGAACGCGGTGTAGCCGGTTTCCGGCGCAATGGCCGCCGGCCGGCAGCCCTGCTAGGCGCCGTCGCCCACCGCCTCGCGCCAGTGCCGGCGGCAAAGGCTTTCGTAGGTTTCGTTGCCGCCGATCTGCACCTGCGCGCCGTCCTTCATCGCGCGCCCGTCGGGGCCCTTGCGCACCACCATCGTCGCCTTCTTGCCGCAATGGCAGATCGTGCGCACCTCGCGCATCTCGTCGGCCAGCGCCAGCAGCGCGGCGGAACCGGGGAACAACTCGCCCCGGAAATCCACGCGAAGGCCGTAACACATCACCGGCACACCGAGGTCGTCGACCACCCGCGCCAGCTGCCAGACCTGGTCCGCCGTCAGGAACTGCGCCTCGTCGACGAAGACGCAGGCCAGCGGCCCCGTCGCCATCCGGTCGCGGATCATCGCGGCCATGTCGGTGTCCGCGTCGAAACCGTCGGCCGCGGCGCCGATGCCGATCCGGCTGGCGATCCGCCCGGCGCCGGCGCGGTCGTCCAGCCGCGCGGTCAGCAGGTAGGTTTCCATCCCGCGTTCGCGGTAGTTGTGCGACGCCTGCAGAAGGATGGTCGACTTGCCCGCGTTCATCGTGGAGTAGTGGAAGTAGAGCTTGGCCATGGCCCGTGATAGACCGGCGCCGCGACAGGCTTCAAGCGGAAGGGAAACGCCATGCTGGAAAGGATCGGGGGGGCCGAAGGGCTGTTGCGCGGGCTGTTCCTGCGGGCCGTGGAGGTGGCCGACCCGATGCGGACGCTGGCCGCGCATCTGCCGCCGAAGCCCGGCGGCCGCGTTCTGGTCGTGGGCGCCGGCAAGGCCAGCGCCCGGATGGCCGAGGCGGTGGAGGCCGCATGGGGCCCCTGCGAGGGGCTTGTGATCACCCGCTACGGCTATGGCCGGCCCTGCCGCGGGATCGAGATCGTCGAGGCGGCGCATCCGGTGCCCGATGCGGCGGGCGTGGCGGCGACCCGCCGGATGCTCGGGCTGCTGGAGACGGCCGGCGAGGGGGATTTCGTGCTGGCCCTGATTTCCGGCGGCGGTTCGGCGCTGCTGTGCGCGCCGGCCGAGGGCATCACGCTTGACGAGAAACAGGCGTTGACGCAGGCGCTTCTCGCCTCGGGCGCGCCGATCGGCGAGATCAACGGCATCCGCAAGGAAATCTCGGCGGTCAAGGGCGGCCGGCTGGCCGCCGCGGCCTATCCGGCGCGGATGCTGGCGCTGCTGATTTCCGACGTGCCGGGCGACGATCCGGGCGATATCGCCTCGGGCCCCACGGTCGGCCATGACGGCAGCGCCGCGCGGGCGCTGGCCGCGCTGGAGCGCTGGGGCGTCACGCCGCCCGAGTCGATCCGGCGGTTCCTCGTGCAGGGCGGCGACCCGGTGCGCCCCGACGATCCGCGCCTGTCGCGCGTCGGGAACGTGATCTGCGCCGCCCCGGCGCAATCGCTGGAGGCGGCGGCGGCGCTGGTGCGTGGCGCCGGGATCGCGGTGGAAATGCTGGGCGACGCGATCGAGGGCGAGGCGCGCGAGGTCGCCGCCGATCAGGCCCGCCATGCGCTGGAGGTTCAGGCCGGGCTGGCCCCCGGCGATGCGCCGGTGCTGCTGCTGTCGGGCGGCGAGTTGACCGTCACCCGGACGGGCGGCGGCATCGGCGGGCCGAACGCGGAATTCTGCCTTGCCCTCGCGCTGGCGCTTGACGGTGCGCCGGGCATCCACGCGCTGGCCTGCGATACCGACGGGGTCGATGGCGGCGCCGAGGTGGCCGGCGCGATGGTCACGCCCGACACGCTCGACCGGGCGCGGGTGGCCGGGCTGGACGCGGCGGCCGCGCTCGACGACAATGACGCGCATGGGTTCTTCGCGGCGATAGGCGGGCAGGTGATTACCGGGCCGACGCTGACGAATGTGAACGATTTTCGCGCAGTGCTTGTGCAGCCACGGGGCTGACGCCACCGTCCCCGGCCTTGCCAAAGGGGCAGGCGTGGCCCCACATGACGCGTGAGGAGACAACGCCATGTCGATGGACGGCGCCGCCGCGCCCGAAAGCCGGATCGCGTTCCCCGTCGAGGGGATGACCTGCGCGTCCTGCGTGGGGCGGGTGGAACGGGCGCTGGCGGCGGTGCCCGGCGTGGCCGGGGCCGCCGCGAACCTCGCGACCGAACGGGTCGAACTGCGGCTCACCGGCCCGGTCGAGATGGCCGCGCTGACCGGTGCCGTCACCGGTGCGGGCTACCGGGTGCCCGAGCCGCCGCCGGTTGAGCTTGCCGTCGAGGGGATGCACTGCGCGTCCTGCGTGGGCCGGGTGGAACGGGCGCTGGCCGCGGTGCCCGGCGTCACCGGTGCCGGTGTAAACCTGGCCACCGAACGCGCGACGGTTGGCGGATTCGCCGATCCCGGAACGCTGGCGCGGGCCGCCACCGCGGCCGGCTACCCGGCCCGCGTGATCGACAGGGCGGGTGCCGAGCCCGCCGAACCGGGCGCCGCGCGCGAGGCCGAGGCGGCGGAGCTGGCCCGCGAGGTGCGGCTGGCCGCGGCCCTGACCGCACCGGTCTTCGTGATCGAGATGGGCGGCCACCTGATCCCCGCGCTGCATCACTGGATCGCCGGAACGATCGGCATGCAGACAAGCTGGATGCTGCAGTTCGTGCTGGTGACGGCGGTTCTGGCCTTCCCGGGCCGGCGGTTCTACCGGCAGGGCCTGCCGGCGCTGCGGAAGGGCGCGCCGGACATGAACAGCCTTGTCGCGGTCGGCACGCTGGCGGCCT
>CAYUXM010000201.1:0-5255 GCA_964448765.1 uncultured Rhodobacterales bacterium | reverse complement strand
GCGCGGCCTGGAAGCTTGACGGCATCCCCGAGGAGTTCCGCTTCGGCGAGATCGAACCGGATTGGGACCGCGTCGGCCCCGACCTCGAAAAAGCCTATTCGCGGGTGCCGGAAACGATGAGTTACGGCGTGAAGAAGCTGTTCTGTGGCCCCGAAAGCTTCACCCCCGATCTTGCGCCGCTGGTCGGCCCCACGCCCGAGGTCCGCAACTGCTGGGTGGCCTGCGGCATGAACTCGCTGGGCATCCTCAACGGCGCGGGCACCGGTATGGTGCTGGCGCACTGGATGGTGGACGGGCTGCCGCCGCTGGACGTGACCGGCATCAACGTCAACCGCTTTTCCCGGTCGATGGCCACCCCCGCGTTCCGGCGCGACCGGACGCCGGAACTGCTGGGCAAGTCCTTCGGCCAGCATTTCCCGAACGAGGGGTTCAAGACCGCGCGCGGCGTCAAACGCTCGGTCCTTTACGACCGGCTGAAGGCCGCCGGCGCGCATTTCACCGAGGGCCATGGCTGGGAACAGCCCGACTGGTTCGCGCCGACGCCCGATCAGGCGACGGTGGCGCGCTATTCGTGGTTCCGGCAGAACTGGTTCGACTGGCACGCCGCCGAACACCGCGCCGCGCGCGAGGATGTCATCGTGATGGACATGTCTTCGATGGCCTGTTTCCTCGTGCAGGGCCGCGACGCCTGCGCACTGCTGTCACGCCTGTCATGCAACGAGGTCGATGTGGAACCCGGCCGCGTCGTCTACACGGCCTGGACGAACGAACGCGGCGGGTTCGAGGCCGACCTGACGGTGACGCGGCTTGCCGAGGACCGGTTCATGATCGTCGTCGGCGAAAACAGCCACGGCCATACCGAGATGCGGCTGCGCCGCCATATCGGGCCGGACGAATTCGTCACCGTCACCGATGTCACCGCCGGGCGCACCCAGATCAACGTGCACGGCCCGAAATCGCGCGAACTGCTGCAACGGATTTCCGGCGCGGACCTGTCGAACGCGGGCTTTCCCTACATGACCGCGCGCGAGATCGACATCGGCTATGCCAGTGTGCTGGCCTTCCGCGTCACCTTCATCGGCGAACTGGGCTGGGAATTGCACGTGCCGGCCACGCAGGCGGTGCAGGTCTACGACCTGATCGTGGAGGCCGGGCGCGACCTTGGCCTGCGCAACGCCGGGATGCAGACGCTGAACTCGCTCCGGCTGGAAAAGGCCTATCGCGATTTCGGCATCGACCTCGACAACACCGACAACCCGATCGAGGCCGGGCTGGGCTTTGCCGTGAAGCTCGACAAGCCCGGCGGTTTCATCGGCCGCGACGCGCTGGCCGCGATCAAGGCGCAGGGCACGCCGAGAACCCGGATGCTGCAATTCCTGCTCACCGATCCCGAACCGCTGATGCACGGCAAGGAGATGATCTGGCTGGGCGAGCGCGAGGTGGGCTACATCCAGGTCGGCGGCTACGGGCACACGTTGGGCGGCGCGGTCGGCATCGGCTTCGTCGAGCTCGACGAGCCGGTGACGGCCGAGATCGTGGCCAACGGCCCGTGGCGGATCGACATCGCCGGGGTGCGGCACGAGGCCATCGCCGCGCTCCGGCCGCTTTGCGATCCGGCGCTGGAGAAGGTGAAGGCCTGAGCCGGGCCGCCCGGTTCAGGCGAGGCGGGCGAGCAGCGCGGCGAGGCGACCGCGTTCGCGCGGGGTGAGCGGCGCCAGCGTCCGGTCCGAGACCTGAAGCGCGGTGGCCTTCGTCGCCTCGAACAGCGCCCGGCCACTGTCCGACAGCGTCACCGTCAGCCGCCGCCGGTCGTCCGGGTCCGGCACGGTCTCGACCAGCCCCTGCCGGGCCAGCCGGTCGACCACGCCCTTGATCGTCGCCGCATCCATCGAGGTCGCGCGCCCCAGACGATTTTGCGACATCGGCCCGATCTCGGCCAGCCGCGCCAGCGCCGCGAACTGCATCGCGGTCACCGCCGGGATCGCCTCGGAAAAGATCGCGAGGTGCCGCTGCGTGACCCGCCGCAGCAGATAGCCGATCTGTTCGTCAAGCACATATGGCGCATCTTCGGTCATCGCTCCGCCTTATCCGCAGCGCTCCCGCCGCGCAAGAAAGCGAATCCGTTGACAGGACGGGCGGAGGGGCCACAGTCTGGTTTGCATACAAACAAAAACACCGCAGGGAGACCGATGGGAAGCTACGCGCGCCCAAGCACCTTGACCGAGGCGCTGGACCTGATGGCGCCGGGCGGCAAACGCCTTCTCGCCGGCGGCACCGATATCTATCCCGGCGCCGGGCCGGCGCTGGCGGGCGACATCCTCGACCTCACCGGGGTGGCGGGGTTCACCGGCCTTGCGGCCGCCCCGGACGGCGGCCTGCGGATCGGCGCCTGCACGACATGGACGGCGATCGCCGAGGCCGATCTGCCGCCGGCGCTCGACGCGCTGCGCGCCGCCGCCCGGCAGATCGGCGGCCGGCAGATCCAGAACGCCGGCACGATCGGCGGCAACCTGTGCAACGCCTCGCCCGCCGCCGACGGGGTGCCGCCGCTTCTGGCGCTCGACGCGCGGGTGGACCTGGTCTCGCCGCGCGGCACCCGGTCGCTGCCGCTGGCCGGGTTCATCACCGGGCCCCGGCAGACCGCGCTGGGCCCCGACGAGGCGCTGGCGGCGGTGCTGATCCCCGCGCCCGCGCTCGCCGGCCGCTCGGCCTTCGTCAAGCTGGGCGCGCGGGCCTATCTGGTGATTTCCATCGCGATGGTCGCCGCCCGGATCGTGATCGAGACGGGCCGGGTGCGCGAGGCCGCCGTGGCCGTCGGCGCCTGTTCGGCCGTCGCCCGGCGGCTGCCGGCGGTCGAGGCCGCATTGGTCGGCGCGACACCGGCCGAGGCCGCGGCCCGGATCGCCGCCGCCGATGTCGCCGCCGTGCTGGCGCCGATCGACGACGTGCGCGCATCCGCCGCCTACCGCGCCGGGGCCGCCACGGAACTTGTGCGCCGCGCGGTGACGGAGGCGATGGCATGATCGCCTTCACGCTGAACGGCGCGCCCGTCACCGTCGATTGCCCGCCGACCGAGCGGCTGACCGAGGTGCTGCGCGACCGGCTGGGCCGCACCGGCACCAAGGTCGGCTGCGACGCCGGCGATTGCGGCGCCTGCACGGTGCTGATCGACGGCGCGCAGGTCTGCGCCTGTCTCGTCCCCGCCGCGCGGGCGGAGGGCCGGCAGATCGAGACGGTCGAGGCCCGGACGCCGGAACTGGAACGGCTGCGCGCCGCCTTCCTGCGCCACGGCGCGGCGCAATGCGGCATCTGCACCCCCGGCATGCTGATCGCCGCCGCCGACCTTCTGCGCCGCAATCCCGCCCCGTCCGAGGCCGAGGCGGTCGAGGCGCTGGGCGGCGTGCTGTGCCGCTGCACCGGTTACCGGCGGATCATCGCGGCGGTCTGCGACACCGGCGAGACGGTCGTGCCGGTGACGGAAACCGGCGCGGTCGGGGCTGCCCTGCCCCGTATCGACGGCGCGGCGAAGGTCGCCGGCGACAGTTTCGGGGCCGATTACGCGCCCGAGGGCGCGCTGGTCGTCCGGGCGCTGCGCTCGCCGCATGATCACGCCGCCTTCCGCTTCGGCGATCTTGCCGCCTTCGCCGCCCGGCCCGGTGTCGCCGCCGTCCTGACCGCCGCCGATATTCCCGGCCGCAACGCCTTCGGCGCGATCCCGCCCTTCGCCGACCAGCCTGCGATCGCCGCCTCGCCGGCGCGGTTTCGCGGCGAATGCGTCGCGCTCGTCGCCTTCGAACCCGGCGCGGCGGCCGACCTCTCGGGCTTTCCGGTGACATGGGAGATGTTGCCCGCGCTGATGTCGCCCGCCGCCGCCGAGGCGGCCGAGGCGCCCGCGATCCATGCCAACCGGCCCGGCAACCGGCTGATCGAGGGCAAGGTCGCGCGCGGCGACGTCGCGTCTGCGCTCGCCGCCTCCGCCCATGTCGTCGCCGGCACGATGGAAACCGGCTTCGTCGAACATGCCTATATCGAGCCCGAGGCCGGCGCGGCCTGGATGGAGGGCGAGGTGCTCGCGATCCGCGCCTGCACCCAGGCCCCGGTGATGGACCGCGACGAAACCGCCGTGGTGCTGGGCCTGCCGCCGGACCGGCTGCGGATCATCCCGGCGGCCACCGGCGGCGGCTTCGGATCGAAGCTGGACGTCAGCCTGCAACCGCTCTTGGGCCTCGTGACGCTGAAGACCGGCCGGCCCTGCCGGATGACCTATTCGCGGGCCGAAAGCATGGCCTCGACGACCAAGCGCCATCCGGCGGAGATGCGCGGCCGGATCGGCTGCGACGCCGCGGGCCGGATCACCGCGCTGGAGTTCGAGGGCCGGTTCGACACCGGCGCCTATGCCAGCTGGGGGCCGACCGTGGCGAACCGGGTGCCGGTGCATATCACCGGCCCCTACCGCACCCCGCATGTCCATGCCAGCGCCCGCGCGGTGCATACCAACGGGCCGATCTCGGGCGCGTTCCGCGGCTTCGGCGTGCCGCAGGGCGCGCTGTGGCAGGAAACGCTGTACGACCGGCTGGCGGAGAAGGCCGGGATCGACCGGCTGGAATTCCGCATCCTGAACGCGCTGCGCGACGGCGACCATACGGCGACCGGCCAGCACCTCGCCTCGGTCGGGATCGAGGCCTGCCTCGAGGCGCTGCGCCCGCACTGGGCCCGCGCGCTGGCCGATGCCGCCGCGGCGCCGGGCCGGCGCGGCGTCGGCGTCGCCTCGTGCTGGTATGGTTGCGGCAACACCGCGCTGCCCAATCCCTCGACGATCCGGCTGGGGATCGACGCCGCGGGCCGTGTGGTGCTGCACCAGGGCGCGGCCGATATCGGCCAGGGCGCCAATACCGTGATCACCCAGATCGCGGCCGAGGCGCTGGGCCTGCCGGTCGCGGCCTTCGATCTCGTCGGCCCCGATACCACGCTGACGCCGGATGCCGGCAAGACCTCCGCCAGCCGGCAGACCTATGTCACCGGCCGCGCGGCGCAGGCGGCGGGCGCGGCGCTCAGGGCCGCGATCCTGCGGCTGGTCAATGCCGGCGACGGCGCGGCGCTGGCGCTGGACGGCACGCGGCTGGTCGTGACCGAGGAGGACCGGCGGCGCGAGATCGACCTCGCCGGGCTTCCCGAACAGGCCCACGGCTACGTGCTGATGGCCGAGGAAACCTACGATCCGCCGACCTCGGCGCTGGATGCCGAGGGCCAGGGCG
>CAYUXM010000200.1:0-5309 GCA_964448765.1 uncultured Rhodobacterales bacterium | reverse complement strand
GCGGTGATCGACCGGGGCGGCGGGCTCAGACCGCGAGGCCGAGATCGCGCAGATGGGCGAAACCGGCGGGAATGTCGGTATGCCGGCGCAGTTCCAGCACCAGGTGCGGGGCGTGTTCGGCATCGGCCAGCGCGCGGAACACCTCGGGCCAGGGGATGCAGCCCTCGCCCGGGGCCCAGTGGCGGTCGGCATAGCCATCGGTGTCCTGCAGGTGGACATGGCGCAGCTGCGCGCCGGCGTCGCGCACGAAGACATCCACCGGCGGCGCGCTCGAGGCGCGCTCGGCGATCGCGGCATGGCCGGTGTCGATCGACAGCGCCAGCGCCGGCGATCCGATATGGTCGACCATCTCGCGGCGGATGGCAGGGGTGATGTCCTTGATGTTCTCGACCACGAGGGTCAGGCCGCCGGCCTCGGCACGGGCCAGCGCCGGGCCAAGCACGCGCCGCACGTCCTCGGCGACCTTGGCGACCACGTCGCCGAAGTTGTGCCGGTTGAACTCGTGCCAGTTGTCGAACGGCGAATGGACGACCATGTAGCCCGCGCCCAGCGCCACGGCGGCATCCGCCGCCTCGGCATAGCGCCGGCCGATCGCCTCGGCGGCGTCGGGATCGCCGGCGGCGATGTCGAGGCCGATGAACGGGCCATGGATTCCAAGCCGGCCGCCGAAGCCCTGCGTCGCGGCAAGAGCGCGGTCGACCGTGGCCTGCCAGCCCTCGCGGTAGACATCCGCGAAGATGAAATCCTGCAACTCGAGGTCGCGGTTGGCGTCGAACAGCCAGTCGCGATGGCTGGCGAGTTCATCGATCTTGAGCGCGGCGCCGATCTTGAGCGGGGTCATGGGTCTGGTCCTTGCCTGCTTCGGGAAACGCGGCGGGGCGGGCAGGCGCCCCGCAGCCTCTGTCTGCCGATTCTTCTACGCGTCCCGGCACACGGTTTCATGTCACCGGCCGCGCGGCTGCGGATGCCGTCGATCCGCCGCCCGTCGCCGGGATCGAACCGGGGGCGGCTGTCCACCGGGCGGGCGCGCCCGCGCTGCGCGACGACGAAGGGCATGGCCAGGAGCGCCCGCGGGAAATCGATCCGGGTCTGCCGGTCGGCCCGCTCCTGCGTGATGCGGTGCCCGGCCCGGCTCAGGATCGGTTGCATCCGGGTGTCGGTCATCCGTCGCCCCCCTCGCGGGTCGGATGACCGGGGGATGTGCCGGACGCGCCGGCCAGGGCAGCCGCAAGGCTGCGCAAGGCTTCGCGCTTTCGCTAAAATCGCGCGGCCGGCTCCGTTCCTTCGTCGAGGCGGACAGACCAGGACGAGCGCGGCGGCGCGGCCGCCCGGCCGGCCGGCACGGGCCCCGCCACCGGCCCCGCGGAGACGATCAGGGGCCTTGCCGGCACGGTTGTTGCCCGTGCGGACAGGGCCGGACGGCGCGCGCCACCCGGCCCGCCGGTCAGCGCGACATCAGGTATTCGGCCACCGCCTGATAGGCGGGCAGCGAGGTCGGATCGATGAACCCGTTCTGCGCCTGCGGGAACGAGGCGAGGCGGACCAGAACCATCCCGGCGGTCGGATCGACATAGATCGTCTGGCCATGCACGCCGCGCGCGGCGAAGGCGCCGTGATCGTTGTGGAACACCCACCACTGGCTGGTGTAGCTGCCGTTCGGGATCGTCGCGAAACCCGCGAACTTCGCCGGGTCGCCGCCGGCGCGGATCGTCTCGACCACCGCGGCGGGGAACAGCCGCTCGCCGTTGATCACGCCGCCGTTCAGCATCAGCTGGCCCAGCCGGCCCAGATCGCGCAGCCCGGCGGTGATGCCGCCGCCGGCGAACGGCACGCCCTTGCCGTCGACCGTCTGGTAGGCGTCCTGTTCGGCCCCCATCCTGCGCCACAGCCGCTCCGAGGCAAGTTCCGTCACCGAGTGGCCCGACACCCGGCTTATGATCCAGCCCAGCATGTCGGAATTGATCGTCTTGTAATGGAAGGCGTCGCCGTGATTGCCCTCGGGCTGGACCTGCTGAAGGTATTCCCAGTAGCCGTTCGGCCCCTCGTATCCCTCGGGCTTCGGCAGCGGGCTGGCGGCGGCGGAGTAAAGCCAGATATCGGCATTCGGGTCCGAGTAGTTTTCGGAATATTGCACGCCGGTCGTCATATCCATGACCTGCCGCACCGTGGCGCTGGCGAAGGCGCTGTCGCCGATCTCGGGGATCACGTCACGGACCAGAAGGCTGTCGTCAAGCGTGCCCTCGGCCACCATGATTTCGGCCAGAAGCCCGGTGACGGATTTCGTCATCGACATGATGGCGTGCTTGCCGTCGTCCTCGAGGCAGCCGAAGTAACGCTCGTAGACCACCCGGCCCTCGTGCAGGATCAGCATCCCGTCGGTGTAGTTGGCGTAAAGCGACTCCTCCCAGGTCATCGGCGCGTCGCCGTTCATCGGCGTGAAGGTCAGCGCGTCGATCGCCTGGCGCATGTCGGCGAACTCGGCCGGGGGCAGATAGTCCAGCGGCACCGGCGCGCCGAGGCCGCGGCTGATGTCCTCGGTGGGCAGGAACTCGCGCAGGTGGCAGACCGACCAGCGCAGGCGCGGGAAGCTGAAATAGACCGAATCCGGCTGCGTGATGATCTTGTCCTCGGGCGGCGGAAACCCCTGCATCCAGCCCATGACGCGCGGATCGGAGTCCTGCGCCGACAACGGCGCCGACTGCGCGGCGACCTCCCCGGCGGCGGCCAGCGACAGGGCAACGCCGGCGGCGAGCGCGGCAAGGCTAGAAGTTGAAGACGACATTGACGAAACCTCCGGTCCAGTTCGGGACATCCCCGGCCACGGTCGTCTCGATCCCGTCGCCCGGAAGGGAGACGCTGACGCCCGCGGTCAGGAAGGTATTGCGGTTGATGATGCGGCTGTATTCGAGAAACACGTCATCGGCCAGATGCGCGTCGGTCACGCCCGACACCACGTTGGCGGTGCCGCCGGTCGTGTCCACCCGGGTCGCCTGCCCGAACTGGATCGGGCTGCGCAGCTCGTTGGCGCGGATGTGGGAATAGCGCAGCGTCAGCGTGTCCTGCTTGGTCGGCTGAAGGCGCAGCGCCAGCCCGTGCGCCTGGACGTTGGAGTTGATCGACACCATCGACGACTTGGACCCGGTGGCCCAGGTGCTGGGCGAGCCATCGTAGTACAGCGGATCGAAACGCTCCAGCTCCGGCGTGGCCGGATCGTCGCCCGAGAAGGTCTGGTAGGTATAGGTCAGCATCGGCGACCATGGCAGGCCGGCGAAGGTGTAGCCGGCCTGGACCCGCCCGCCCCAGGCGTCGAGGTCGATCTCGTCGTTCCACTCGTAGGCGTAGTCGGCCGAAAACACCCAGTTGGCCAGCGCGCCGTCGAACGGGCTGGTCCGGGCGTAGAGGTTGAGCGCGTTCGTTCCCTCCCGCGCGCCGGGCAGCACGGTCGGCGCGCCAAAGCCGCCAGCGGCGGCCTGGATGTAGGGCGACCCGGACTCGAGCACATGCACATAGGTCATCCCGGCATAGCCGCCGGCCGGATCGTCCCAGCGCAGGTCGAGACCGGCGAGTTCGTTCTCGCCGTCGCTGGCCGGGCGTTCGTTCGGGTCGATGTAGAAGGCGGTGCCGGTGACGCCGCCGGCCGAGAGCCGCGCGACCGCCGCCATCTCCCAGGCCTTGCGCGGCCCGAATTTCAGCGCCCCGCGTTCGAACCCGCTGGAGCCGCCGTTCGAGATCAGCATGCCGGTGCCCAGCTTCAGTTCGCGCGGGCCGACCGAGACATCGAGCGACATGTCGCCGCCCAGCCCGGTTCTGAGGCCCAGATAGGCCTCTTCCAGCGTCGCCCGGCCGGTATCGCCGAAATCGTAGGCATCGGTGCCGAACGTGTAGGAGGCGACGCCGGACAGCTTGCCGTACAGCACCGATCCGCCGTCCAGCGCGGTCTCGAAGCTCAGCCCCGGCTTGATGTAGACCTCCAGCCAGTCGGCATCCGGGTCGAAGCCGGAGCCGGGCGCGATCGTGTCGGAGAAGTTCCAGAACAGGTTCTGTTCGCTGACCGCGTTCAGGCCGAATTGCAGATGGCCGCGCACCGTGGTGCCGTTCGCGTCGTGCAGGAGCATCGGGTCGCGATCCTGCGCCGCGGCCGGGCCGGCGCAAAGGGCAAGCAGGGCGGCCGCCAGCACCGGCGCCGCGCCCGCCCGGCGGCCGATCACCGCGTACCGGAACCGCGGCCCTGCCGCCCACGGTTGCGTGACGCGATTCAAACCAACGCCCACGGTATCCATCGCGCCCCCCGGTAGCCTGTTCCCGACCGGGTTTGAGAATAGGCCGATGCCCTTGACTCGCAACGCGGATGCCGCCCATTTTGGGCGAATTCATCGAGAAGGCCGCGCCGATGCCCGGGACCGCCCGAAAGACCAGCGACGTCATCGCAGACAACTTCGGGGCGATCTGGCCGGTGCATGTCGCGGCCTTCACGCGGCTGCTGACCCAGCTTCGCACCTGGTTCGACGGCGATCTCGACCTGCTGCTCGTCCTCGCCGTCATCGCGGATCGGACGCGCGAGGACAGATGGGCCGACGAACTGCTCGACTACCGCGACCTGATCCACGGAACCGGGGAGGACGAGCCACAAAGCCCGATCAACATCCAGTCGGTCAGCGACTACACCCGGATCCCGCGCGAGACGGTGCGCCGCAAGGTCACCACGCTGGTCGCGAAGGGATGGGTGATGCGCCGCGAGGATGGCAGCCTTGCCGTGCGGAAGGACGCGGCAAGCGCGCTGGAGGGGGCGACACGCGACACCATCGCCTATCTGTCGACCCTGCACGAGGCCTTCGAGGCGGTGCGGCGCGGGCCGGGCAACCCGTAGCCGCCCGCACCCGGCACCATCCGGCAGCGGCGGCCCGGTCGAAGGCGACGTGTCGCCCGCCTACCTGGAATGCCCCCACTGAAGTGGTCCACCAACTGGGGTAGCTTTGCCCCGTCAATTGGAGGATCCGGTGATGGCTGGGAAGCGAGAGAAGCCTGAAGATATCGTCATGAAGCTGCGGCAGGTTGAGGTTCTGCAGGGTCAGGGCATGAGCGTTGCGGAGGCGGTGCGCCAGGTCGGCATGACGCAGCAGACCTACTACCGGTGGCGCCGGCAGTACGGCGGCATGAGCCGGGATCAGCTGAAGCGCCTGAAGGAGCTCGAGAAGGAGAACGCCCGGTTGAGGCGTGCGGTCTCTGACCTGACCCTCGACAAGATGATCCTGACTGTCAATCGGCATTGAATCGTGACCCCCTATTGGAGTGCGCCCCTGGGGGTAGAC
>CAYUXM010000199.1:2689-5310 GCA_964448765.1 uncultured Rhodobacterales bacterium | reverse complement strand
GCCATCTTGCGAAGCTTGTTCCGAACGCGCAGGCGGCGCTTCAGAAACAGTTCCCGTTTGCTGTTTGCCATCTGTCCGGTCCTTACTTCTTCTTGCCTTCCTTGCGGAAGATATACTCATCCTTGTAGCGGATGCCCTTGCCCTTGTAGGGCTCCGGCTCGCGCCATTCGCGGATGTTCGCGGCAACCTGGCCGACCTGCTGCGGGTCCACGCCCTCGACGACGATCTCGGTCTGCTTCGGGGTCGTGATCGTCACGCCCTCGGGCACCTCGAAATTCACCTCGTGGCTGTAGCCCAGCGACAGCTTGAGCGTGTTGCCCTGCATCGCGGCCCGGTAGCCGACGCCCTGGATCTCCAGTTCCTTGCGGAAGCCGGTGGACACGCCGGTCACCAGATTGGCGACCATGGAGCGCGACATGCCCCACTGCTGGCGCGCCCGCTTCGACGTACCGCGCGGCGCGACGGTGATCTCGTTGTCGGCCTGGCTGATGGTCACGTCGTCGGTGGCGGTGAAGCTCAGGGTGCCCTTCGGCCCCTTCACCTCGACCTTCTGGCCGGTGATCGTCGCCGAAACGCCCGAAGGCAGCTCGACGGGTTTCTTCCCAATACGAGACATGGCGACCTCCTCAGAACACGGTGCAGAGCACTTCACCGCCGACATTGGCGGTGCGTGCGGCGGCATCCGACATCACGCCTTTCGGCGTGGAGACGATCGAGACGCCAAGCCCCTGGCGCACGGCCGGGATATCCTTGACGCCGGCATAGACGCGGCGGCCGGGGGTGGAGACGCGCTTGATCTCGCGGATCACCGGGGTGCCCTCGAAATACTTCAGCGAGATTTCCAGTTCCGGGTGGCCATCGGCGCCCGTCGCCTTCTCGTAGCCGCGGATGTAACCCTCGGAGGCGAGCACGTCGAGCACCCAGGCCCGCAGCTTGGAGGCCGGCGTGCGCACGGTGGACTTGCCGCGCAGCTGCGCGTTGCGGATGCGGGTCAGCATATCGCCGAGCGGATCGTTCATCGACATTCTGCGATCTCCCTTACCAGCTCGACTTCACCATGCCGGGGATCTGGCCGAAGGAGGCCAGGTCGCGCAGCATGATCCGCGAGAGTTTCAGCTTGCGGTAATACGCATGCGGGCGGCCCGTCAGCTGGCAGCGGTTGTGCAGCCGGGTGGGCGAGGAATTGCGCGGCAGCTTCGCCAGTTTCAGCGTCGCCTTGAACCGCTCTTCCATCGGCAGGTTCTGGTCTTCGATGGTCGCTTTCAGCGCGGCGCGCTTGGCGGCGTATTGCTTGACCAGCCGCGCGCGCTTCACTTCGCGTTCAACCATGGATTTCTTGGCCATTGTCTCTCTCCTCCCGCGTCAGCTCGAGAACGGCATGTTGAAATGCTTCAACAGCGCCTTGGCTTCCGCGTCGGTGGGCGCGGTGGTGCAGATGATGATGTCCATCCCGAGAACCTCGTCGACCTTGTCGAAGTCGATTTCCGGGAACACGATATGTTCCTTCAGGCCGGTGGCGTAGTTGCCGCGGCCGTCGAACGAGGTGCCCTTGACGCCGCGGAAGTCGCGGATCCGGGGCATCGCGATGGTGATCAGGCGGTCGAGGAATTCGTACATCCGGTCGCCGCGCAGCGTGACCTTGCAGCCCAGCGGCATCTCCTCACGCACCCGGAAGCCGGCGATCGACTTCTTGGCCTTGGTGATCACCGCCTTCTGGCCGGCGATCAGCGAAAGCTCCTCGGCGGCCTGCTTGACCTTCTTGGTGTCCTTCACGGCCTCGCCGACGCCCATGTTCAGCACGATCTTGTCGAGCCGCGGGATCATCATGGCGTTCTTGTAGCCGAATTCCTCCATCATCGCCGGGCGGATCTTGTCGCGATAGACCGCCTTCAGGCGCGGGGTGTAGGTTGCAGCGTCAAGCATCAGATCGCCTCCCCGGTGGTCTTGGCGTAGCGCACCTTCTTGCCGTCCTCGACGCGGAAGCCGACGCGGGTGGCCTTGCCGTTCTTGTCCATCAGCGCAAGGTTCGACAGGTCGATCGGCATCGCCTTCGGAACCCGGCCGCCCTGGCTTTGCGCCGACTGGCGGGTGTGGCGGATGGCGATGTTCACGCCTTCGACCACGGCCTTGTTGTCCTTCGGCATGACGCGCGTGATCTCGCCGGTCTTGCCCTTGTCCTTGCCGGCGAGCACGACGACGGTGTCGCCCTTCTTCAGTTTCGCGGCCATCACAGCACCTCCGGCGCCAGCGAGATGATCTTCATGAAGTTCTTGGCGCGCAGTTCGCGCACCACCGGCCCGAAGATCCGGGTGCCCACGGGCTCGCCCTGGTTGTTGAGGATCACCGCGGCGTTGCGGTCGAAGCGGATCGACGTGCCGTCTTCGCGGCGCACTTCCTTGGCGGTGCGCACGACGACGGCCTTGCGCACGTCGCCCTTCTTCACGCGGCCGCGCGGAATCGCCTCCTTCACCGACACCACGATGATGTCGCCGACGGACGCGTAGCGGCGATGGGAACCACCCAGAACCTTGATGCACTGCACCCGGCGCGCGCCGGAGTTGTCAGCGACATCCAGATTGGTCTGCATCTGGATCATTTGGTTTCTCCCGACCTTTGGGAAC
>CAYUXM010000199.1:0-2589 GCA_964448765.1 uncultured Rhodobacterales bacterium | reverse complement strand
TCACCGGGCGGCCCCTTGCGGGTGACACGCGAATCCGGTGGAGCAGTCATGAGCGGGCCGGATACTCCCCCCGCGGTGGAAAAGCAAGCGCAAAGGCAAGCTGTCCCGCGGCGGGCCCGGCCCGGTGCGATCCCGCCGGTGACGGCGGGACCGGTCGTCGCGGCCTTCGCCCTACCAGTCCTCGCGGACCACGATCCGGGTCTTGACCGGCAGCTTCATCGCGCCAAGGCGCAGCGCCTCGCGGGCGATCGTCTCGTTCACGCCGTCGATCTCGAACATCACCCGGCCGGGCTTGACCTTGGCGGCCCAGAAATCGACCGAGCCCTTGCCCTTGCCCATCCGCACCTCGGTGGGCTTGGAGGTCACCGGGGTGTCCGGGAAGATCCGGATCCAGACCCGGCCCTGGCGCTTCATGTGGCGGGTGATCGCGCGGCGGGCCGCCTCGATCTGCCGCGCCGTCACGCGCTCGGGCTGGGTGGCCTTCAGGCCGTAGCCGCCGAAGTTCAGGTCGAACCCGCCCTTCGCCTCGCCCTTGATCCGGCCCTTGAACTGCTTGCGGAACTTCGTCCGTTTCGGTTGCAGCATCTCCTACCCTCCTCAGCGCGCGTCGCGGCGCGGTCCGCGCGGCGCCGGGCCATCCTGCGCCTCGGTGGCGCGGCGGTCACGGGCCTGCGGATCGTGTTCCATGATCTCGCCCTTGAAGATCCAGACCTTGATCCCGATGATCCCGTAGGGCGTGCTGGCCTCGGCAAGCGCGTAGTCGATATCGGCGCGCAGCGTGTGCAGCGGCACCCGGCCCTCGCGGTACCATTCCGTCCGCGCGATCTCGGCGCCGCCGAGACGACCGGCCACGTTCACCCGGATGCCCAGCGCGCCCATCCGCATCGCGTTCTGCACCGCGCGCTTCATCGCGCGGCGGAACGACACGCGGCGCTCCAGCTGCTGGGCGATCGATTCCGCCACCAGCTGGGCGTCGAGTTCGGGCTTGCGCACCTCGACGATGTTGAGATGCAGTTCCGAGGTCGTCATGTTGGCAAGCTTCTTGCGCAGCGTCTCGATATCGGCGCCCTTCTTGCCGATGATCACACCCGGCCGCGCGGTATGCACCGTCACCCGGCACTTCTTGTGCGGGCGTTCGATCACGACACGGCTGACGCCGGCCTGCTTGCATTCCTCGTGGATGAAGTCGCGCATCTTGAGGTCTTCAAGCAGCAGATCGCCATAGTCCTTGGTGTCGGCGAACCAGCGGCTGTCCCAGGTCCGGTTGACCTGAAGCCGCATGCCGATCGGATTGACCTTGTGACCCATTAGGCTTGCTCCCCAACTTCGGCCTCGACCTGCCGCACCTTGATGGTCAGCTCCGAGAACGGCTTCATGATCCGGCCGAAGCGGCCGCGCGCCCGCGGGCGGCCGCGCTTCAGCACCAGGTTCTTGCCCACGAAGGCCTCGGTGACGACCAGCTCGTCGACGTCCAGCCCGTGGTTGTTTTCGGCGTTCGCGATGGCCGACTGCAGGCACTTGCGCACGTCGCCGGCGATCCGCTTCTTCGAGAAGGTCAGGTCGGCCAGCGCCTTGTCGACCTTCTTGCCGCGGATCATCGCCGCCACGAGGTTGAGCTTCTGCGGCGAGGTGCGCAGCATGCGCAGCTTCGCCATCGCCTCGTTCTCCGCCACGCGGCGCGGATTCTTTTCCTTACCCATGGCTTACTTCCTCTTCGCTTTCTTGTCCGCCGCGTGGCCGTAGTAGGTCCGCGTGGGCGAGTACTCGCCGAACTTCTGGCCGATCATCTCCTCGGTCACGTTGACCGGGATGTGCTTCTGGCCGTTGTAGACCCCGAAGGTGAGGCCGACGAACTGCGGCAGGATGGTCGAGCGGCGCGACCAGATCTTGATGACGTCCGAACGTCCGCTCTCACGCGCCTTCTCGGCCTTCTTGAGAACGTAGCTGTCGACGAACGGGCCTTTCCAAACTGAACGTCCCATGGATCAGCGCCCTTTCTTCGCGTGACGCGAACGGAGGATGTACTTGTCCGTCGTCTTGTTCTTGCGGGTCCGGTTGCCCTTGGTGCCCTTGCCCCAGGGGGTGACCGGGTGGCGGCCGCCCGAGGTGCGGCCTTCGCCGCCGCCATGCGGGTGGTCGATCGGGTTCATGGCGACGCCGCGGACGGTCGGGCGCACGCCCATGTGCCGCTTGCGGCCGGCCTTGCCGAGGTTCTGGTTCGAGTTGTCGGGGTTCGACACCGCGCCGATCGTCGCCATGCATTCCTGGCGCACCAGCCGCAGCTCGCCCGACGAAAGCCGGATCTGCGCATAGCCGCCGTCACGGCCGACGAACTGGGCATAGGTGCCCGCCGCCCGCGCGATCTGGCCGCCCTTGCCGGGCTTCAGTTCGACGTTGTGCACGATCGTGCCGATCGGCATGCCCGAGAACGGCATCGCGTTGCCCGGCTTCACGTCGGTCTTGGCCGACGCGATCACCGTGTCGCCCACCGCAAGGCGCTGCGGCGCGAGGATATAGGCCTGCTCGCCGTCCTCGTAGCGGATCAGCGCGATGAAGGCGGTGCGGTTGGGATCGTATTCGATCCGCTCG
>CAYUXM010000198.1:0-5350 GCA_964448765.1 uncultured Rhodobacterales bacterium | reverse complement strand
ACAACCGCGCGCGCTACGAAAAGGCGTTCCGCTCCGGCTGGTACCTGTCGGGCGACCTCGCAATGCGCGACGCCGACGGGTATTTCTGGTTCGTCGGGCGCGCGGACGACATGATCAAGTCTTCCGGCCACCTGATCGGCCCCTTCGAGGTCGAAAGCGCGCTGATCGAACATCCCGCGGTGGCCGAGGCCGGCGTCATCGGCCTGCCGGACGAAACCGCGGGCGAGATCGTCAAGGCCTTCGTCGCGCTGAAACCCGGCTACAAGGCGAGCGAGGAGTTGCGGCTGGACCTGATCGGCCATGCCCGCAAGCGGCTCGGCCCCGCCGTCGCGCCCAAGGAGATCGAGATCCACGACAGCCTGCCCCGCACCCGCTCGGGCAAGATCATGCGGCGGCTGCTGAAGGCGCGCGAACTGGGCCTGCCCGAAGGCGATACCTCGACGCTGGAGACCGGCGCATGAGCACCCCGACGAAACCGCATCTCGACCATGACCACCTGCGCGACCTGCTGAAAGGCATGATCCGCATCCGCCGCTTCGAGGATCGCTGCGCGGAGCTTTACACGCGGGAGAAGATCCGCGGCTTCCTGCATCTCTACGATGGCGAAGAGGCGATCGCGGTGGGCCTGATCCCGCTTCTGGCCGATGCCGACCGGGTGGTGGCCACCTACCGCGAACACGGCCACGCGCTGGCGCGCGGGGTGCCGATGGGCCCCGTCATGGCCGAGATGTTCGGCAAGGCCGAGGGCTGCGCCGGCGGGCGCGGCGGCTCGATGCACCTGTTCGATGCCAAACGCAACTTCCACGGCGGCAACGCCATCGTCGGCGGCGGCCTGCCGCTGTCCGTGGGCCTCGCGCTGGGCGACCGGATGCAGGGCCGGCAGGCCGTCACCGCCTGTTTCTTCGGCGAGGGCGCGGTCGCCGAGGGCGAGTTCCACGAGGCGATGAACCTTGCCGCGCTGTGGAACCTGCCGGTGCTGTTCATCTGCGAGAACAATGGCTACGCGATGGGCACCGCGCTCGACCGGTCCGAGGCGCAGGGCGACGTGACGGTGAAGGCCGCCGCCTACAACGTGCCGGCCGAGGTCGTCGACGGGATGGATGTCGTCGCGGTCGAGGCCGCCGGGCGCCGCGCGCTCGCCGCCATCGCCGGGGGCGGCGGGCCATACCTGCTGGAATGCCGCACCTACCGGTTCCGCGCCCATTCGATGTTCGACGCGCAGCTTTACCGGCCAAAGGACGAGGTGGCGGAGTGGCGCGAAAAGGGCCCGATCGTCCGGTTCCAGACCTGGCTTGTGGAAAACGGCCTGCTGCACGCCGAGGAGATCGCCGCGCTCGAGGCCGAGGCCGACGCCGAGATCGACGAGGCCGTGGCCTTCGCCGAGGCCGGCACCGACGAGCCGCTCGAAACCCTAACCCGGCATGTCGTGGCCGAATCCCGCCCCGCCCCGCCGCCGCCCGCCGAACCGTCGGCCGAGACGGTGGAGACGACCTATCGCGAGGCGGTGCGCGCCGCGCTGCGCGACGCGATGCAGCGCGACGACCGGGTGTTCCTGATGGGCGAGGACGTGGGCGCCTACGGCGGCTGCTATGCCGTCTCGATGGGGCTGATGAAGGAGTTCGGCGAGGACCGGATCCGCGACACGCCGCTGTCGGAATCGGGCTTCACCGGCGCGGGCATCGGGGCCGCGATGGTCGGGATGCGGCCGATCGTCGAGCTGATGACGGTCAATTTCTCGCTGCTCGCCCTCGACCAGATCCTCAACACCGCCGCCACGTTCCGGCACATGTCGAACGGCGCCTATGGCGTGCCGCTGGTGATCCGCATGGCCACCGGCGCGGGCAAGCAGCTGGCCGCGCAACATTCCCACAGCCTGGAAGGCTGGTATGCCCATATCCCCGGCCTGCGGGTGCTGGCGCCCGCCACGCTGGAGGATGCGCGCGGCATGCTCTGGACCGCGCTTGAAGACCCCGATCCGGTGCTGATCTTCGAAAACGTGATGCTTTACAACCGCAAGGGCCAGCTTGCCGCCAATGCCGGCCCGGTCGACATCGACCGCGCGGTGGTGCGCCGCGCGGGGCGCGACCTGACGCTGGTGACCTACGGCGGGTCGCTGTTCAAGTCGCTCGACGCGGCCGAGGCGCTGGCCGGCGAGGGCATCGAGGCCGAGGTGATCGACCTGCGCAGCCTCCGCCCGCTGGACATGGACACGATCCTCGCCTCGGTCGCGAAGACCCGCCGCCTGCTGGTCGTCGACGAGGGCTGGCGCACCGGCAGCCTCGCGGCCGAGATCGGCATGCAGGTGGCCGAACGCGGCTTCTACGATCTCGACGCGCCGCCGGCGCGGCTGTGCTCGGCCGAGGTGCCGATCCCCTATGCCCATCACCTCGAACAGGCCGCGATCCCGCAGCCGGCCAGCATCGCCGAAGCGGCGCGGGCGCTTGTCGGGAGGGCGTGATGGCAACCTTCCGCATGCCCTCGCTGGGCTCCGACATGGAGGACGGCACGCTTGTCGAATGGCTGAAATCACCGGGCGAGGCGGTCAGCCGCGGCGAGATCATCGCGGTGGTGGAAACCCAGAAAGGCGCGATCGAGATCGAGTGTTTCGAGGCCGGCACCTTCGACCATGCGCTGGTGGAAACCGGCCGCAAGGTGCCCGTCGGCACGCCGCTCGCGATGATCCGCGCGCCGGGCGAAGAGGCCGCGGAACCCGAACCTGAACCGTCCCCGGCGCCGCAGCCGCAGGAACCGCGGGCGGCCCCGGCCGAACCCGCCGCGCCCGAACCCGCCGCGCCCGAACCCGGGCCGGCCCCGCGGCCCGCGGCAACGCCGCCGCCGGCCGCGGCCACCGCGACGGGCCGGCTGCAGATTTCCCCTGCCGCCCGCCGCCGGGCCGAAGCCGCCGGGCTGGACCTGTCGGTCTTCGCCGGGGCGGCACACCCGGTGCAACTGGCCGATGTCGAGGCCCGGCTGGCCGGGGCCGGCGCGCCGCCCGCGCCGAAACCCGGCAAGGACGACACCGGCGGCGCGCTGTCCGAGATGCGCAAGGCGATCGCGGCCGCGATGGCGCGCTCGAAGCGCGAAATCCCGCATTACTACCTCGCCCATGACATCGACCTGACCGGGCTGAACGAGCGTCTCGCCGCCGCCAACGCCACCCGCGCGCCCGCCGACCGGCTGCTGCCCGGCGCGGTCTATCTGCACGCACTGGCAGCGACGTTGAAGACATTCCCCGAGTTCAACGGCCATTTCGAGGACGGCGCCTTCCGCCCGGCGACCGAGGTGCATGCCGGCATGGCGATCCGGCTGCGCGGCGGCGGGCTCGTGGCGCCCGCGATCCTCGGCGCCGAGGCGCTGGATCTCGACGCGATCATGACGGCGCTGCGCGACCTCGTGTCGCGCGCCCGCACCGGGCGGTTCCGCGCCTCGGAATTCGCCGCGGCGACGATCACCCTGACCTCGCTGGGCGACCGCGGCGTGGACGCGATGACCGGCGTGATCACCCCGCCGCAGGTCGCCATCGTCGGGCTGGGCACCCCGCGCCCACGCCCCTGGGTGTGCGACGGGGCCGTCGTGCCGCGCACCGTCGCCACCCTCACGCTCGCCGCCGACCACCGTGTCAGCGACGGCCATCGCGGCGCGCTGTTTCTCAATGCGCTCGCCGACCGGATCACAAGCACGGAGCTTTCATGACCCCGATCGAAACCGCCATCGCCGAGGAACTGCACAAGATCGCCCCCGATATCGACGCCGCCGAGATCGACCGCGGCGCCGACCTGCGCGACGAATGCGACATCGACTCGATGGATTTCCTCAACCTCGTCACCGCGCTGGGCCAACGTTACGGGCTGGAGATGCCGGAAGCCGACTATCCGCAGATGCGCAGTTTCGAGGCGCTCGCCGACTACATCGCGGGACGCGCCGGCAAGGGCTGACGCAACGCAACCTTTGCGTGTATCCCGCCCCGGTGCTATGCCCGAAGACGAGGGATTTGCCCGGGCTCCGGGTGTAAAGGACGGGTGTTGCGCGTGGTGTCGGTTGTGGTTCACAGGTTTGCCCGGGGCGGTCGCGCATGCGCTTCGCCGGTGGCCGGCCTCCCTTCTCTCGCCGCGTGGCGCGCCGGGCCGGCATGACATCGGAACCCGGCATCCCGGCCCCGGACGGGCCAGACCCGCGGGCGGGCGACCGGCCGCGGCGCGATCTCGCGGGAAAGCTGCCCGGCGCGGCCGTGCGCTACATCCTCGCCCCCGACGGGCACGATCGGATCGATGTTGTCGGCGGATGCTGCGAGGCCACCCTCGGCCTCGATGCGGCGAGCCTCGGGCACGACCCGGCGCCGCTCTGGGCGCAGGTCGTGCCCGAGGATCTGCGGGGCATGCAGGCCTCGATCCGCGACTCGGCGCGCAATCTCACGCCATGGCTGCACCGCTGGCGGGTGGTCGCGCCGGACGGCCGGCGCAAGTGGCTTGAAGGCCAGGGCAACCCGGTGCGCCTGCCGGACGGTGCAACGCGCTGGGACAGCCTGATCCTCGACGTCACGGAGCTTGAGGCGCTATGCGCCGAATTCGCACGCGTCAGGGCCGACCTGCGCACGCTCCGCACCCGGCTGGACCGGTTCGGGCAGGCGAAAACGCCCGGCGCGCTGGCGGCCGCGCTGGCCCATGAGATCCGGCAACCGCTCGCGGCGCTTGCCAACTACCTCGGCACCGCCGGCCGCCTGCTGCGGGCCTCCGGCCCGGGCCCGGCCCCGGTCCGCGACCTCGTCGACCGGGCCGAGGCGCAGGCCGACCGCGCCGCCGGGATCGTCGCACGGATCGAGGCGCTGTTCACGACCGGCGAGATCCGCGCGGAGCCCGCCGATCTCAACGACGTCGTGGCCGAGGCGGTCGGCATCGCGCTGGAGGCGGCCGGTCCGCCGGTCACGGTCACGCGCGCGTTCGCGCCGGGCCTGCCGCCGCTGCCGCTCGACCGGCTGCTGATCCAGCAGTTGATCGACAACCTTCTGCGCAATGCCCGGGCGGCGCTCGCCGGCCATGCCGACCCGCGGCTGGCGATCCGCACCGAAGCGGCGGCGCGCGGCGCAAGGATCGTCGTCGAGGACAACGGGCCGGGCGTGCCCGAGGCGCTGCGCGACCGGTTGTTCGACCCCTTCGTGCAGGGCGCCGAACAGGGCGGCGGCCTCGGAATCGGCCTCGCGATCTCGGCCTCGGTGGTGGCGGCGCATGGCGGCACCATCGCGTTTGCGCCCGTGCCGACCGGCGGCGCGCGGTTCACCGTCACGCTTCCGGCGGCGCGATAGGTCCGGGCCCGCTGCAATCCGGCCCTGCTACGTAGTCCTACGCATGTCGCT
>CAYUXM010000197.1:0-5356 GCA_964448765.1 uncultured Rhodobacterales bacterium | reverse complement strand
AGTCGGTGAAGGACCGCGCGGCGCTTTACATGATCCGCGACGCGGTGGCGCGGGGCCGGCTGGCCCCGGGCGGCACGATCGTCGAGGGGACGGCCGGCAACACCGGGATCGGGCTGGCGCTGGTCGGCGCGTCGATGGGCTTTCGCACCGTCATCGTGATCCCCGAGACGCAAAGCCGGGAAAAGAAGGACATGCTGCGGCTGGCGGGCGCGGAACTGGTCGAGGTGCCGGCGGCGCCCTACCGCAACCCCGACAACTACGTGCGCTATTCCGGCCGGCTGGCCGAGGCGCTGGCGAAGACGGAGGCCAACGGCGCGATCTGGGCCAACCAGTTCGACAACGTGGCCAACCGGCAGGCGCATGTCGAGACGACGGGGCCGGAGATCCGGGAGCAGACCGGCGGCCGGGTCGACGGCTTCATCTGCGCGGTGGGGTCGGGCGGCACGCTGGCCGGGGTGGCGATGGCGCTGCAACCGGGTGGCGTGAAGATCGGGCTGGCCGATCCCGAGGGCGCGGCGCTTTACAGCTATTACACGGAGGGCGCGCTGAAATCCGAGGGCTCGTCGATCACCGAGGGGATCGGGCAGGGCCGGATCACCGCCAATCTCGAAGGCTTCCGGCCCGACATGGCGTATCGCATCCCCGATGCCGAGGCGCTGCCGGTGGTCTTCGACCTGCTGGAACACGAGGGGCTGTGCCTTGGCGGATCGTCGGGGATCAACGTCGCCGGGGCGATCCGGATGGCGCGGGAGATGGGGCCGGGCCATACCATCGTGACGATCCTGTGCGACTATGGCACGCGGTACCAGTCGAAGCTGTTCAACCCGGAGTTCCTGCGCGGCAAGGGCCTGCCGGTGCCGGGATGGCTGGATCGCGCGCCGCGCGCCCTGCCGGAGGTCTTCGAAGGGTGATGCGCGCGGTTCTCGCCCTCCTGCTCGCGCTGATCGTCGCGCTGGCCCCGGCCGGCGCGCCGGGCCCGGCCTGGGCGCAGGACGCCGCGGCCGAGGCCGCGATCGACTACGACGCCTGGGAACAGGACGCGCAACGCGCCGAGACCGTGCTGGAGGCCGGTCGCGCCTCGAACCAAGCGCTGGAGCGGCTGCGCAGCGACATCGCGGACTGGCGCAGCCGGTTTCTTGCCGCGCAAAGCGCCAACCAGTCGCGGATCGAGACCCTGCGCGGCCAGATCTCCGCGCTGGGCCCGCCGCCGGAGGAGGGCGCGACCGAGGCGCCGGAGATCGCCGACCGGCGCGCGGAACTCAACGACCAGCTTGCGCGGCTGCAGGCGCCCGGCATCGCCGCGGTCGAGGCCCACAGCCGCGCCGACGGCATCATCCGCGAGATCGACGAGACGATCCGCAGCCGGCAGGCCAGCGAGAAGCTGCAACTGTTCCCCTCGCCGCTGGCCCCGACGACCTGGCCGGAGGGCTTTGCCCTGCTGACCCGCGGGATCGAGACGATCTGGGGCGAGGTCGGGTCGGCCTGGGGCAACCCGGTGCGCCGTGCCGATCTGCGCGACAACCTGCCGTTGATCCTGCTCTATCTGGTTGTGGCCGTGGCGTTCCTCGTGCGCGGCCCGGCCGTGTTCCGGATGCTGGCGCAGCGGTTGCAGGGGCGCGGGTCCGAACAGGCGCGGCGGCTGGCCGCCTTCGCGCTGTCGCTGGGGCAGGTGGTGCTGCCGGTCGGCGGGATGTTCCTGTTCGTGCAGGCGATCGAGGCCAGCGGCATGACCGGGCCGCTCGTCGGCGCGCTGATCGCGGCGCTGCCGGCCGCGGCCTTCGCCGTCTTCGCCGCGCGCTGGCTGTCGGGGCTTCTTTTCGGCCAGCCCGGCGGCGCCGGCGGCCTGCTGCCCGAGGTCGAGGCCGGCGGGCAGGGCCGCTTCCTCGTCAACATGCTTGGCCTTCTGGTCGCCGGCGAGGTGCTTCGCGTGGCCTTCATGGGCGAGATCCGGCCGGCACCGCCGGTGGCCGCGCAATCGGTCTGGGGCGCGCCGCTGGTCGCCGTGGCCTCGATCCTGCTTTACCGGATCGGCGTGATGCTGCGCCGGCTCCATGCGGAGACGGACGAGGGCGAACTGCTGTTTCGCGACCGCATCGCGCGGCTTCTGGGCACGGCGACGCTGGTGGTCGCCGCGCTGGGGCTGGTGCTGACGGCGGTGGGCTATGTTCCCGCCGCCAATGCCACCGTCTGGCCGATGATCCTGTCGCTTGCGCTGGTCGGCGTGCTGATCCTGCTGCAGCAACTCGTCGAGGATGGCTACGCGGTGCTCACCGGCGCCCATGAGGCGGCCAAGGACCAGTTGATCCCGGTGCTGATCGGCTTCGCGCTGTTTCTCGTCGCGATTCCCGCTTTCGCGCTGATCTGGGGCGCGCGCGTCGCCGACCTGTCGGAAATCTGGACCCGGGCGCGGGAGGGGGTGCAACTCGGCGAGACGCGGATCTCGCCCGAGGTGTTCCTGACCTTCGTGATCGTCTTCGCCGTCGGCTACACCGCGACGCGGCTGTTGCAGGGCGCGCTGCGCGCGTCGATCCTGCCCAAGACGCGGATGGACAAGGGCGGGCAGAACGCCATTTCCTCGGGCGTCGGCTACCTGGGCATCTTCCTCGCGGCGCTGATCGCGGTGTCGACCGCGGGGATCGACCTGTCGTCGCTGGCCATCGTCGCGGGCGCGCTGTCGGTCGGCATCGGCTTTGGCCTGCAGACCATCGTGTCGAACTTCGTCTCCGGCATCATCCTGCTGATCGAACGGCCGGTCAGCGAGGGCGACTGGATCGAGGTCGGCGGCCAGATGGGGATCGTCAAGTCGATCTCCGTCCGCTCGACCCGGATCGAGACCTTCGACCGCACCGACGTGATCGTGCCCAATGCCGATCTCGTCTCGGGCACCGTGACGAACTGGACGCGGTCGAACCTGAACGGCCGGCTGGTGCTGAACGTCGGCGTCGCCTACGGCACCGACACGAGGCGGGTGGACACGATCCTGCGCGAGATCGCCGAGGCGCATCCGCTGGTGGTGATCAGCCCGCCGCCCAGCGTCACCTTCGAGGGCTTCGGCGCCGACAGCCTCGATTTCACGATCCGGGCGATCCTGCGCGACGTGAACTTCATCCTCTCGGTGCGCAACGACATCAACCACGAGATCGCGCGCCGCTTCACCGAGGAAGGGATCGAGATTCCCTTCGCCCAGCGCGACATCCACCTGCGCAACCCCGAGGCGCTGCGCGCCGCCTTCGCGCCGGCCGCCGCTGCCGCCGCGACGACCCCGGCGAAGGCTGCCGAAACCGCCGAAGCGCCGCCGGCGCCCATGGCGACCGACACCGCCGCGCCGCCACCGCGCCCCGACGAGGACGACCTGTGACCGAGCTTCTGTTCCGCATCGATCCCTATCGCCGCGACGCCCCGGCGCGCGTTACCGCCGTGACGGAGGAGGGCGGCGTGGTGCTCGACGCCGCGCTGTTCTATCCGCAGGGCGGCGGCCAGCCCGGCGACGCGGGCCGGATCACCTGGGCGGGGGGCGAGATGGCCGTCGCGCGGGCGGTGAAGGGCGAGGGCGACGCCGTGGTCCTGCTGCCCGAAGAGGGCGCCGCGCCGCCGCCGGTCGGCGCGCAGGTGATGCAGGAGATCGACTGGGAGACGCGCTACCTGAACATGCGCACCCATACCGCGCTGCACCTGCTGTCGGTGGCAATCCCGCTGCCGGTGACCGGCGGCCAGATCGCGCCGGGGCGCGGCCGGCTGGATTTCGACATGCCCGACCCGCCCGGGGATCTGCCGGGGATCGAGGCGCGGCTGAACGCGCTCGTCGACCGCGACCTTGCCGTGACCGAGGACTGGATCACCGATGCCGACCTGGCCGCCAACCCCGGCCTTGTGAAGACGATGTCGGTCGCGCCGCCGGTCGGGCAGGGCCGGGTGCGGCTGGTGCGGATCGGCGCGGCCGCCGATCAGGTAGACCTGCAGCCCTGCGGCGGCACCCATGTCGCGCGCACCGGCGAGATCGGGCTCATTGCCATCGCCAAGGTCGAGAAGAAGGGCAAGCGCAACCGCCGCGTGGTGATCACGCTTCAGCCCTGAGCCCCGGCCGCGGCCGGGGCGGCGCCGGTATCGGCCTCCGGCAGGCCCTCGCGCGACAGCAGGATCGCCAGCGGCCGCAGCATCGGGATGTTGGAGCAGGCGATCATCGTCGCCACCATGATCGGCACCGCCAGGAACATCCCCGGCAGGCCCCAGACCGCGCCCCAGAACGCCAGCGACATGATGATCCCGAAGGACGACAGCCGCAGCGCGTGGCCCATCAGCATCGGGTCGATCACGTTGCCGATGGTGAACTGCACGGTTCCGATCACGAAAAACAGGATCGAGGCCAGCACCGGGTCGTTGGTCTGCACCAGCGCGATCAGCGCCACCATCGCGGTCGCCACGATCGAACCGATCGAGGGGATGAAGTTCAGCACGAAGGTGAGGATCGCCATCGCCACCGCCAGTTCCAGCCCCGAGACCCGGGCGATCGCGTAGACGATGATGCCGGTCACGCCGCTGACCAGCGCCTTGACCAGCAGGTAGCGGTTCACCCGCCGCATGATCGTGCCGATGATCACGCCGACGCGGTCGGCGCGCCCGGGATCGCCGTAGAGGTTGCGCAGCTTGTCGCGAAACCAGATCCGTTCGGCGAAGAGGAAGCCGACGAACAGGATCACCAGCACCGTCGCCGACAGCAGGCTGCCGGCCTGGCTGGCCACGGTGGTCAGGTAGCTGCCGATCTCGATCGAGCGCATCGATTGCAGGATCGCCGCCTCGACATCCGCGCCGAGCCAGGAAAACAGCGAGGCGATGGCCTGGGCGGAGCGGTCGGTATAGCTCAGCGCCGTGGCCAGCACCGTGTTGGCCTGGCCCAGCAGGACGGCCGACAGCGTCGTCAGCCCCGCCGCGATCAGCAGGAGCGCCACCACCGAGGCGAGCCAGGCCGGGATCCGCGCGCCGAACAGCCGCAGCCGGCCGACCGCGGTGATCGCGTCGGCGGTCAGGCTGAACAGGATGATCGCCGTGGCGAGCGAGATCAGGATGAACCGCGCCTGCACGAGCAAGAACAGCACCACCGCGAAGGCGATGATGCCCAGGAAGACCGACTGCATGCGCAGCCTCTCGCCCAGCCGTCCGCGCGCCGCGGCGGGCGCGTGGGGCCTGGCGCCGAGATCGCGATCCTCCAGCATCTTCCTCCTTGCGGCCGTCATGCAAGGCAGAACCCTAGGGCGGGTGCGGGGCGGAGACAAGCCGCTCGGCCCTTGCATTCGCACCCGCTGGCTGTGTAAACAGCCGCCTACGGACAGATGGCCGAGTGGTCGAAGGCGCACGCCTG
>CAYUXM010000196.1:0-5441 GCA_964448765.1 uncultured Rhodobacterales bacterium | reverse complement strand
GTGCCGATCCGCAAGAAGGGCAAGCTGCCGGGCCGGACGCTGGCGCAGGACTACAGGCTGGAATACGGCGAGGCGATCATGGAGATCCATGACGACGCGCTGATCGCCGGAGAGAAGGTGCTGCTTGTCGACGATCTTCTGGCCACCGGCGGCACCTGCGCGGCGGGGATCAGGCTGTGCGAGCGGCTGGGGGCCGAGGTGATCGCCTGTGCCTTCGTCGTCGACCTGCCGGAGCTCGGCGGCCGCGCGCTGCTGGAAGAGATGGGGATGGAGGTTCATGCGCTCTGCGCCTTCGAGGGGCGCTGAACGGGCGCGGCGCCGCTAACGAATTGTCAACCCGGATCGCGCAAGTATAGGCCGTCCGATCTTTCGGATGCTGCTTGCGCCTGTGAACCTCACAGCAAACGCTCCGCCCATCCCCCCGGGCGGGGCGTTTCGCGTTTCGGGCCCGTCAGCCGCGCAGCACCGCGCCGGGATTGAGGATGCCCAGCGGGTCGAGCGCGGCCTTGACGGCGCGCATCGCGGCAAGCTTGCCGGGGTCGCCGAAGCGTTCCAGATCGCCAACCTTCAGCCGCCCGATCCCGTGTTCGGCGCTGACCGACCCGCCCAGCGCATCGGCCACCTCGTGCACGCAGGCCTTCACCGCGTCGCGCTGCGCCTCGTGATCGGCGCGGCTCCGGCCCGGCCGGGGGAAGACGTTGAAATGCAGGTTGCCGTCGCCGACATGGCCGAAACAGTTGATCCGGAACCCGTCGATCCGGGCCAGCGCCCGGGTCGCGCGGTCGATGAAGGCGGGGATCTGCGACAGCGGCACCGAGGTATCGTGCGAGGCGACCGCGCCGATCCGGCGGTTCGCCTCGGGCAGCGATTCGCGCAAGGTCCACAGATCGTCGCGCTGCGCCCCGGATTGCGCGATCACGCCATCCTCGACCAGGCCGCGTTCGGCCGCCGCCTCGAACAGCCCTTCCAGCGCCCCGGCCGGGTCGAGCCCCCGCGGCAGGCCGACCTCGATCAGAACCGACCAGTCGGGCCGGCCGGCGAAGGGCTGGCGGACCTCCGGCATCGTCTCGTCAAGGAACCGCAGGCCCTGGCCCGAGATCAGTTCGAAGGCCGACACGCAGCCCGCCATCCGGTCCTGCGCCAGCGCCAGCAGGTCGAGCGCGGCGCGCGGGCCGGGCACCACCAGCATCGCCGTCCCCTCCCCGGCCGGGACCGGATGAAGCCTGAGCGCCGCGGCGGTGATGATCCCCAGCGTACCCTCCGAGCCGATCAGCAGGTTGCGGATGTCGTAGCCGGTATTGTCCTTCCGAAGCCGCTTCAGCCCGCCGACGATCGTGCCGTCGGCCAGCACCGCCTCGATCCCGAGGCACAGGTCGCGCGCGTTGCCGTAGCGCAGCACCCCCACGCCGCCGGCATTGGTGGCCAGCGTGCCGCCGATCCGCGCCGTGCCCTGCGCGGCGATCGACAGGGGATAAAACCGGCCGGCCTCCCGCGCCGCCCGCTGCACATCCGCGAGGATCGCGCCGGCCTGCACCGCGATCACGTTCTCCTCGGGCCAAAGCCCGAGGACCGCGGCCATGCGTTCCAGCGACAAGAGCACCGGCGCCGGCCCGTCGGGCAGCACCTGCCCGCCCACCAGCCCGGTGCCGCCGCCCCAGGGCACGATCCCCACCCGCGCGGCGGCGCAGGCCCGCACGATCGCCTGAACCTCGTCGCGGCTGCGCGGCAGCGCCAGCACCGCGGCGGGTGTGGCGAAGCGGCCGCGCGGCTCTTCCCGGTAGGCCGGCGGCGCGGGGCGGATCGTGTCGGGCGGCAGCGTCGCGGCAAGCCGGGCGGCGAAATCCGCATCGGCGGGGGTCAGGTCAGGCGTCATCCGGGTCTTTCGCGGTCATCGGCAGGGGCCGGGCCAGAATCCAGACTTCGGCCGGACGCGCAATCCCGAACATCGCCCGCCCGCTCAGCGCAAGGGCCGCGGGCGCAGCACCATCACGGTGGGCCGCGATGGCAGGGTTTCCAGCGACAGGTCGATGGAATTCTCGCCGGTCCAGACCACGTCGAACTCGTCCTCCATGCCCTCGACGAAGGCCTCCAGCGTGCCGTCGCCGAACCAGTGCATGGGGATGACAACGCGCGAGCGGAAGCGCTTGAGCACCCGGATCATCGTCGGCAGATCGAGCGTCATGCCGCCGTCGACCGGCGCCATCACCACGTCGAGCCGGCCGATCAGCGCGTATTGCGCGGGCGTCGGTTCGTGATGCAGGTGGCCCAGATGCCCGATGCACAGCCCCGCGACCTCGAAGACGAAGACGGAATTTCCGTTCTCCTCCACCCCGCCGAACGACCGGATGTCGGTGGGCACGTTGCGCACCAGCATCTCGCCAAGGTCGAGGTGATGATCGGCCGGTTCGCCGAACCCCTCGCCCCAGCCGCGCAGCACATGCGGGATGCGCGGATCGGGATTCGGGGTCCAGTGCGTGGAATGGGCGTGGTTCATCGTCACCACGTCGGGCACGATATCGGGATTGCCCAGCCGGCCGGTGAAATCGGTCGCCGCCAGAAGCCCGCCGGGGGTTTCGATCGCGAAGGTGGCGTGGCCGACGAAGTTGAGCCGCACCCAGTCGCGCGGCAGCGGATCGCCCCAGGCCGCCTTGTGAATGTAGCTTGCGCCCGGAACGGATTGCGCCAGCGCGATGCAGTGGCTGGGGATCCTGTCCTCGGCGGCGGCGGGGACGGCCAGCAGGGCGAGCGCGGCAAGGCTGTGGACGAATCTCATCGGCGTCACCTCCTGAATGACAGGATAGGGCCGCCGCCGCCGGTGTCACCTGACGGTTGCGTCAGCCCGCGCCGGTGCGGCCGCGCCGGTCGGGCCGAAGGTTGGCGTAGAGCACGTGGTTGCGCCAGCGCCCGGCGATCTGCAGATAGCTTTGCGCCACGCCCTCGTATTTGAAGCCGCAGGCCTCCAGCACCCCGCGCGAGGCCGCGTTCTCGGGCAGGCAGGCGGCCTCCACCCGGCTGAGGTCGAGCGCGGTGAAACCGTAGTGCACCAGCGCGTCGATCGCCTCGCGCATGTAGCCCTTGCGGGCATGGTCGGCGCCGACCCAGTAGCCCAGCGTGCCCGCCTGCGCCGGGCCGCGGCGGATGTTGTCGAGCGTGATGCCGCCGATCAGCGCCGCGTCGGCGCGGCGGATCAGGAACAGCGGCAGCGCCGTGCCCGCGCCCTCGGCCCGCGCCGACCAGTAGACCCGGTTGGTGAAGGCGCGACGGCTGAGATGGTCGGCGGCCCAGGTCGGCTCCCAGGGCATCAGAAAATCGCGGCTTCGGTCGCGCAGCTCCGCCCAGGGCCGGAAATCGCCGTGCTCGGGCAGCCGCAGCGTCAGTCGCTCCGTCTCGATCCGGACCTTGCGGCGCCGGAAGACCATCAGGCGGCGAGCCTGCGGCGCAGATCGTCGAGCCGGGGCGCCCCGGCGAGCGGGCCGTAGAGCGCGAGCGCCGCGCGCGCCTGCCCCGCCAGCCGTTCGCCATGCGCCAGCACGTCGGCGCGGCTGACGGCGTCGATCCGGGTCGCGGCCTCTTCGACCGTCGGCACGAAGCCGTGGATCAGGAGCATCCGCGCCATCCGCTCGGCGCGCGCCGAGGGGCTTTCCAGCCCCATCAGCAGCCCCGCCTTCATCTGCGCGCGGGCCCGCGCCACCTCGGCCTCGGACATGTCCTCGGCGGCGCGCCTCAGTTCCGCCACCGTCAGGTCGCACAGCGCCCCGATCTCCTCGGCCGAGGTGCCGGCGTAGATCGTCAGCATCCCGGTATCGGCATAGGCGCCGGCCTGCGCGTGGATCGCGTAGCACAGCCCCTTTTCCTCGCGGATCTTCTGGAACAGCCGCGAGGACATGCCGCCGCCCAGCGCCGTGGCATAGACCTGCGCGGTATAGACCTCCGGGTCGCGATAGGCCGGCGCCTCGAAGGCCAGCGCGAAATGCACCTGTTCCAGCGCCTTGTCCTCGCGCCGTTCGCGCCCCTCCCAGCGGGCCGGTTCCGGCGCCCGTTCGGGCCGCGGCGCGAGATGGCCGAAGATCTCCTCGGCCTGCCGCACCAGCGCGTCGTGATCGACCGCGCCGGCGGCCGAGACGATCATCCGGCCCGGCGCGTATTGCTCGGCCACGAAACGTTCGAAATCCGCGCGACCGAAGGCGGCCACCCGTTCCTCGGGGCCGAGGATCGTGCGGCCGAAGGCCTGGTCGGGATAGGCGGCTTCCTGCAGCCAGTCGAAGATGATGTCGTCGGGCGTGTCGAGCGCCTGGCCGATCTCCTGCAGGATCACGTGGCGCTCGACCTCGATCTCCTTCGGGTCGAACAGCGGATTGAGCGCGATGTCGGCCACCACGTCGAGCGCCAGCGGCACGTCCGGGCCCAGCACGCGGGCGTAGTAGGCGGTCATCTCGCGGCTGGTATAGGCGTTGATGTAGCCGCCGACGTCCTCGATCTCTTCGGCGATCCTCAGGGCCGACCGGCGCGTGGTGCCCTTGAAGGCCATGTGTTCGAGGAAATGCGCGATCCCGTTCTGCTCGGCCCGTTCGTGGCGGCCGCCGGCGCAGACCCACAGGCCGACGGCGGCCGAGGCCAGTGCCGGCATCTCTTCGGTCACGACGCGGGTGCCGTTGGCCAGCGTGGTCAGCCGCACCGTCATGCCCGCCGCCTTTCCCGCACCAGCGCCTCCAGCGCGGCAAGGTCGTTGGGCACCCGCGTCACGCGTTCGGGCTTCGTCATGATCCCCTCCATATGCGGCGGCAGCGCCGGGCGGATGCCGGCGGCCTGTTCCACGGCATCGGGAAACTTGGCCGGATGCGCCGTGGCCAGCGTGACCATCGGGCGATCCGACAGATGCGCCTCGGCGACCCGCACGCCGACGGCGCTGTGCGGGCACAAAAGCTCGCCCGAGGCGGCCAGCGTGTCGCGGATCGCCGCGCGCGTCCCGTCCTCCGACACCCGGCCCGAGGCATAGACCTCGCGCAGCGCCTGCAACGCGCCCTGGCTGACGGCAAAGCCGCCCTGCGCCTTCAGTTCCTCCATCAGCTGCGTCACCGCCGCGGCGTCGCGGCCGTAGGCCTCGAACAGCGCGCGTTCGAAGTTCGACGAGACCTGGATGTCCATCGACGGGCTGATCGAGGGTTTCACGCCGTCGGTTTCGTAGCGCCCGGTCGTCAGGCAGCGGTGCAGGATGTCGTTCTGGTTGGTGGCCACCACCAGCCGGCCCACCGGCAGGCCCATCGCCCGCGCGACAGAGCCCGCGAAGATGTCGCCGAAATTGCCGGTCGGCACGGTGAAATCCACCGGCCGGTGCGGCGCGCCGAGGCTGGTGGCGGCGGTGAAGTAGTAGACGACCTGCGCCAGCACCCGCGCCCAGTTGATCGAGTTCACGCCGGCCAGCCCGACCTCGTCGCGGAAGG
>CAYUXM010000195.1:0-5443 GCA_964448765.1 uncultured Rhodobacterales bacterium | reverse complement strand
GGCCCGGATCCGGCAGGGGTGCGGGCCCGCCGGACCCGGCCCGCGGCGATCCGGGAACCGGGCACGGGGCGGCGGCCGGAAAATTCGGTGAGTGATGTGCAGAATACCGATATATTGCTTCCATGATGGATCATCCTTCTGACATGACGACAGGTTTTCCGGGCCTGCCGGCGGCGCCGGCGGAGGCCGATCTGCCGGCCGGCTGGCTGGCGGCCGAGGCGCGGGCGGCGGCGCGGCTGGCGCGGGTCGCGGCGCGGTTCGGCGCCCTCGACGACCGGCTGGCGCGCGGGCCGGAGGGATGGCGGCAGCGGCTGGCGCTGATCGAGACGGCCGGGCTGGGCTGGCTGGCCGGGGCGCGGCTGGCGGAGGACCGGCTGGCGCTGTGGCTGGCGCGGCGCGGCGGCGGCACCGGCGCCGCGGCCCCGGCGCTGCAGCGCGCCGGCTGGGCCTATCGCCGGCTGACCGGCGGGCCGGGGCCCGAGCCGGGGCCCGAGCCGGGGCCGGAGGGCGGCGCGGCGGCGGCGCCCGGCGCCGCGCTGGTGGCCTTTCTCGGCCGGCAGGCGGTGGCAGGGCCGGCCCCGGCGGCCGGCGCGCCGCTGGCCGAGCGGGCGGCGGCCTGGGCGGCGGTGATGCAGCGGGCCGGCGCGCTGCACCCGCTGACCCGGGCCTGCTTCGCCTTCTGGCTCTGGCCGCGGGCCGGGATCGAACCGCAGGACGGGCGGTTCGAGGGCGCGGTGGTCGCGGCCCGGATCGCCGCGGCGGAGGCGCGCGGCGGCGCGGTCTTCGCCCCGCTCGCGGCCTGCGGGGCGGCGGCGCTGCGGTCCGGCGGGACGCCGCCGGACCGGCTGGAGGCCTGGCTGTCGGGGCTGGAACAGGGTCTGATCGCGTCCCTGCGCCGGCTCGACCGGATCGAATCCTGGCAGGCCGGCGCCACGGCGGCCACCGCCGACCTGTCGGGCCGCACCCCGGCCCGGCTGATCGCGGCGCTGGCCGCGCGGCCGCTGGTCTCGGCGCCGGTGGCCGAGGCGCTGACCGGCGCGAGCCGGGCCGCCGTGCAGCGCAACCTGGCGCTGTTCGAGGCGCGCGGGCTGGTGCGCGAGGTGACGGGGCAGGGGCGGTTCCGGCTGTGGCGCGCGGCGGCGCCGGCCTGACCCGCCGGTTCAGGGCCCGGCGCCGCCGTGGCTGCGGGCGATGTCGCGCGCCGTCGCCTTGAGGTAGATCGCCAGCGCCCGGTCGGGTTCGCGGTCGAAGCCGAGGCCGGCATGCGGCAGCCGCATCGGATCGGCGCCGTGGATCACCGCGACATGCAGATAGGCCAGCGCGAGGCTGAGATAGGGGCCGGCATGGACATCGTCGAGCCACCAGCCGCCGCGCTCGGCCAGGAAGGCGCGGCCGTTCGCCAGCCCCGGCACCAGCCCCATCTCGGCATCGTCGTAGATCCGCATCAGCAGCGCGTTGCCCGGCACGATCCCGATCGGCGGCGCGCCCTCGGGCCGGGTCGCCTCGGCATGGGCGACGCGGGCCAGCCATTCGACCTCGTTGGCCTCCAGCCGGTCGCGCCAGGAGGCGGCGGGGGGAAAATCGCCATGCGCGGGCCAGTTGGTGTAGTAGAACACCGCCGCGCCGCGGCCGCCGTCGCCGTTCGCCCAGGCATGGTCGCGCCAGATCCGCAGCTCCTCGCGCAGCTCCTGCCGCCGCGCGGCGTCCGGGCCATCGGGAAACAGCGCCTCGGGCAGCGCCCGGTTGATCTCGGTGACGACCAGGACCTGCCAGTCGGCGATCCCGGTCCAGGCGTCGGGGGCGCCGTAGCCCGGCGCGTTGCCGCGCCGCCATTTCATCGTCGAGCCGGGGATCGTGCTCTTGCCGATCCGGTCGCGATGGCCGCCGAGCCGCTCGATCAGCGCCACGCCGTGGCCGGGCCAGCCGCCCTTGAACATCGCCCCGTCGGTCAGGCTGTGGCCGCTGTGGATCTGCGCCACGCGGGGCGGGTGGATCTCGGCCGCGGCGGGCGCGGCGGCGAGGGCCGGGGCCAGGGCCAGGGCCAGGACGATCGATCGGAACGGGGGCGGGCGGAGGGGCATCGGTGAAATCCTTCCTGGAAATCGGCGCGGGCAAATCGCTGCGGTCCACCTGCCGAGTCTGGGGCCGGCCCCGGCCCGGTTCAAGGCGCGCCCGGCCGATCCTGCGCCAATCGGTAGAGCCGGAACCAGTCGTCCCCGGCCACGAGCCGGGCCCGCGGCACCGGCGGCGCCGCCGCGACCTCGCCGATCACCAGCAGGTGGGTGAAATAGCCGCGCCAGTCGCGCAGGTGCGGCGGCGCCTCGACCGGGGCGCCCGCCGCCTCGGCCAGGAGCAGGTCGAGCGACTCCATCAGCCCCTGCCGGACATGCCGCGGCCCGACCCCGGGCTTCGGCGTCAGCGTGTTGGCGCCCTGGAACAGCGAGGCGACATGCGCCCCGGTCACCGCGCCGACCAGCGCCGGGGTGCTGGAATGGCGAAACACCGCGCGGCTTTCGTCGGCGCGGGCGGCGACCAGCCGGTCGCCGGGGCCGAGCGCCGCGGCGGCGGCCAGCACCTGCCGCACCTCGGCGTCATGCGCGCGCCAGTCGGCGCCAAGCGCCGCGACCCGCAGCGCCAGCACCGCCAGCAGCAGGCCGGTGAAGACCCCCGCCTGCCGGGGCGCGAGCCGCGGATCGGTCACCGCGACGAACAGGCAGGCCAGCAGCGTCGGAAACCGGATGTCGCTGAACCAGATCCCGTCGAGGATCGCGGGCATCGCCAGCGTCAGCGCCAGGCCGCCGGCCAGCGCCGCGCCCCAGCCCGGCGCCGGCACCGGCGGCCGGCCCGCGCCGCGCAGCGCCACGAGGCCGAGGACCACCGCCGCGACGGTCAGCACCGCGACGCCCTGCAGCGGCCGGGGATCGAGGCCGAAGGTCACCGGGATCACCGGCGACAGCAGCGCCAGGATCTTGCCGCCCGGATCGCCGTAGTCGGTGTTGCCCGGCTCCAGCCCCGAGGCCGTCGCCGCCAGCCAGGCCAGATGCGCCAGCGGCAGCGCGCCGGCCGCCGCCACCGCCGCGACCGGGGCCAGCGCCCGGATCCCGCGGCCCCGCGCCGCCCAGGCCAGGCCGAGCGCCCGGCCGCCCAGCACCGCGCCGAGAAAGCCGAAGGCGTAAAGGTGCAGCGTGTAGAGCCCGGCCATCACCGGCACGAAGACCGCCGCGGCCGGCACCGGCCCGCGGCGTTCCAGCACCACCCACAGCGCCAGCGCCCAGGGCACCCAGGCCGCGGCGAGGACATAGTTCTCGAAGCCGAAGCCGAGCGGCATGTTATGCGCGAACAGCGCCGCCGCCGCCGGCCAGGCCGAGACCCGGCGCCAGATCGCGGCATGCAGCGCGAAGACGCCCAGCACCAGCCCGGTGGTGGCCCATTGCACCAGCACCGCGCGGGTCAGCAGAAGGTCGGCGCAGGCCGCGGGCAGGGTATGGACGAGGTCGCCGGCCAGGTTCGGCACCCAGCGCAGCGCGAAATCGTAATAGGCCGCCTGGCCGTCGAACCCCGGCGCGGCGCAGTGGATGCCGTGCCGGGCGAGATGGTTGGCCCAGTCGATCAGCGGCGGATGGGCGATGCCGAACAGCTGCAGGTTCAGCGCCGCGACGCCGAGCAGCGCCAGCGCCGCCCAGGCCCGCAGGCCCGGCGCGGGCCGGGCCCGGCTGTCGGACATGTTCCTCGATGCGACCACGCGCTGCGCCCGCCCATGACCCGGGCCCGCCACCCGGGCCCGCTGCTGCCCCCGGCCTAGCAGCCGGGCTTTAAGGGAAGGTGTCGGCCGCAGGTTTCGGTAACCATTCGCCGCTAGCCTTGCCCCGGCCCGGACGGCGCCGCCGGACGGGCCCCCGACCGCCCCGCCGACTGCCCCGCCGCGAAGGAAGGCCCGCGCCGATGCCGATGGCCGAGATGCCGCCCCAGATGCCGCCCGACCTGTCGGTCGTGGTCCCGGTGCATGACGAGCAGGAGGCGATCGCGCCGTTCCTCGCCGCGCTCGGCCCGGTGCTGGCCGCGACCGGCCTGGACCACGAGATCATCTTCGTCGACGACGGCAGCCGCGACGAGACCGTGCGCGCGGTGGAACTGGCCGCGGCCCGCGACCCGGCCGTCAAGCTGGTCTGCCTGTCGCGCAACTTCGGCAAGGAGGCGGCGCTGACCGCGGGGCTGGAATGGGCCTCGGGCCGCGCGGTGATCCCGATGGATGTCGACCTGCAGGATCCGCCGGAGCTGATCGCCGATTTCGTCCGGCTGTGGCGGGCGGGCCATGACATCGTCTATGCCGAACGCGTCAGCCGCGCCGCCGACAGCCGGCTGAAACGGCTGACGGCGGGGCTGTTCTACCGGGTGTTCAACCGCCTGTCGGAGACCCGGATCCAGCCCAACGTGGGCGATTACCGGCTGATGAGCCGCGCCGCGCTGGACGCGACGCTGGCGCTGCGCGAGCGCAACCGCTTCATGAAGGGGATCTTCGCCTGGGTCGGCTTTCCCGCCGTCGCGGTGCCCTACGAACGCCCGCCCCGCGCCGCCGGGCGCACGAAGTTCAGCTACTGGCGGCTGTGGAACTTCGCGCTCGACGGGATCACCAGCTTCTCGACGATCCCGCTGCGGGTCTGGACCTATGTCGGGCTGACGGTGGCGGCGGGGGCGCTGGCCTACATGGTCACGATCCTCGTGCGGACCTGGCTGTTCGGCCGCGACGTGCCGGGCTATGCCTCGCTGATGGTGGCGGTGCTGATGCTGGGCGCGGTGCAGCTGATCTCGCTGGGGGTGATCGGGGAATACCTGTCGCGGCTGTATATCGAGGTCAAGCAACGTCCGATCTACCATGTTCGCCGTTCGGTGGGGTTCGCCCGCGCGACGGGCGAGGCGGAGGCCGACCGCCGGATGCTGGACGCGTTCCGCCGCACCGGCAGCTGAGGCGGCGGGCATGGCGCTGCCGACCGGCGAGATCCTGCGCTTCGGCGTCACCGGGCTGATCGCCACGGCGGTGCATCTGGCGGCCTTCGCCGTGCAGGTCGACGGGGTCGGGATGCCGCCGGCCCCGGCCAATGCGCTGGCGGTTCTCATCGCCGGCACGGTGACCTATCTGGGCCAACGTTTCTGGGTATTTCCCGGCCATGCGGGGCCGGCCGGGCCGGCCCAGATCGCGCGGTTCGCGGTGGCCCTGGGGCTGGCGGCGGGGCTGCATGCCGCGGTGCTGCAGCTGGCGGTGACGGGGCTGGGCGCGGGGCCCTATGCCGGGGCGGTCCTGGGCCTGGTGATCGTGCCGCCGGCAAGCTTCCTGCTGAACCGGGCCTGGGTGTTCCGCCGCGCCCGGCCGGCCCGCCGCTGACCCGCCGGCCGGCCTTGCGGCACCGCGGCATGGCGGCCACGCCGGCGGGCGGTGTTTACCATC
>CAYUXM010000194.1:1674-5463 GCA_964448765.1 uncultured Rhodobacterales bacterium | reverse complement strand
TCCGGGGGCTGAGCGCGGCATAGGGATCCTGGAAGATCAGCTGCGCGCGCTTGCGATAGTCCTTCAACTCGGGCTTCGAGAGCGCGGCGAGGTCGTAACGCACCTCGTCATCCCGGTAGATGACATGGCCGCCGCTGATCGGCGCAGCGCGCAAGAGCGCGCGGCCCAGCGTCGTCTTGCCCGAACCCGATTCGCCGACCAGCCCGAAGAAGCTGCCGCGCTCGATCGTGATCGAGACGTTGTCGACGGCGTTCAGCCGGGTCTTCGTGGCCAGCAGCCCGTGGCCCAGCGTGTAGCTGACGGTAAGATTTTCCGCCGCGATCACCGGCGGCGTGTCGGCCTGTGCCGTCATGCGGTCATCCCCTCGGTCACGGCCTCTTCGGTCAGGTGGCAGGCGGCGAGATGGCCGTCGCGGGCCGGTCGCATCGCCGGTTCCTCGACGTAACAGCCCGCGATCGCCACCGGGCAGCGGGTGTGGAACACGCAGCCCGGTGGCCGGTTCAGCGGCGACGGGATGTCGCCGGGCACCGGTGTCAGCGGCGCGTCGAGATCGGACAGCTTGGGCAGCGCGTTGATCAGCCCCAGCGTGTAGGGATGCGCGGGATGCCGGATCACCTGCCGCACCGTCCCGGTCTCGACGATCCGGCCCAGATACATCACCGCGACCCGGTCGGCGGTCTGCGCGATCACGCCCAGATCGTGGGTGATGAACAGGATGCCCATGCCGAAATCGCGCACCAGATCCTTCATCAGGTCGATCACCTGGGCCTGGATCGTGACGTCGAGCGCGGTCGTCGGCTCGTCGGCGATCAGCAGCCGGGGCTTGGTGGACAGCGCCATCGCGATCATCGCGCGCTGGCGCATGCCGCCGGAAAACTCGAAGGCATACTGGTCGAACCGCCGCGCGGGTTCGGGGATGCCGGTGCGCGCCAGCATCTCGATCGACAGTTCCTTCGCCTGCGCCTTCGACATCGTGGTGTGGATCAGCAGCTGTTCGACCATCTGGTCGCCCACCGTGATCGCCGGCGCGAAAGAGGCCATCGGTTCCTGGAAGATCATCGAGATCGCGCCGCCGCGCACCACCCGCAGGTCGCGTTCGCGCCTCAGCCCCAGCACGTCCACCGGCCCGTCGGGCAGGTTCACGGTGATCCGCGACGCCGGGTCGTAGACCGTGTTGTCGCCATTGAGCCGCATCAGCGACTTTGCGGTGACCGACTTGCCCGAGCCCGATTCGCCGACCAGCCCCAGCACCTCGCCCGGCGCGATGTCGAAGCTGACGCGGTCGACCGCCGTCACCAGCCCCTCGTCGGTGTGAAAGCGGACCGTCAGGTCCGAAACGGAGATCAGCGGCGCGGTCATTTCTTGGTGCTCGAATAGGGATCGGCGGCGTCGCGCAGCCCGTCGCCGACATAGACGAAGGCCATCACCAGCGCGATGAAGAAGAACACCGGGATGAAATACCACTGGTAGTTCAGCAGCACGTCGGCCGAGGTCGTGTTCTGCAGCATCACGCCCAGCGAGTTCACCGGATCCTTCAGCCCCAGCCCGATGAACGACAGCGCGGTTTCCGACAGCACGATGTAGGGAAACGAGATCACCAGATCGACGATGATGTAGCTGGTGAACGAGGGCAGCAGGTGGCGGCCGATGATGTGGCCGGCCCCCGCGCCCTGCAACTGCGCGGCCAGCACGTATTCCTGGTTGCGCTCGACCAGAAGATGGGTGCGCACCCGCCGCGCCAGTGTCGGCCAGTTGATGAAGCCGATGATGATCGAGATGAAGAAGAACCGTGTCTCCGACGACCATTCCTGCGGGATGAAGGCCGCCAGCGCCATGAACAGCGGGATGATCGGCACGGTTCGGATCGCGTCGGTGACCATCTGGATCACGCCGTCGATCACCCCGCCGAAATAGCCCGCGATCCCGCCGATGATCAGCGCCATGACGAAGCTGATCAGCACCCCCAGCGTGCCGACGGCGAGCGAGGTGTAGATCGCGTGCAGGGTGCGCGAGAAGATGTCCTTGCCGGTGTCGTCGGTGCCGAACAGGTGAATGAACCCCTCGTCGACGCCGAACAGGTGGGTATCGAAGGTCATTCCGAACATCTTGTATTCGTCGCCCTCGACGAAGAACTGCACGTAGCGGCGATCCTCGGTGTCGATCGTGGTGACCCAGCGGAAATTCGTGGCCAGCGAGCGTTCGCGTTTCACGCCGTAGATGAAGGGGCGCATCGAACAGCCGGCCTCGTCGCAAAACCGCGGGATCTGCGGCGCGCCGTTGGTGTAGTCGGCGTTGCGGCCCTTGATGGTGGGATCGTAGGGCGACAGGAACGGCGCGAAGATCCCCATCAGGATCAGCACCAGCAGGATCGTCCCCGCGATCATGGCGGAGCGGTTCTTGCGGAACCGCGCCCAGATCAGCTGGCCCTGCGAGGCGGTGAAATACGCCTCTTTCCTGCGGCGCTCGGCCTCGGTTTCCTGCGGTGTCGCCTGTGGGCCCTGCATGGTCTCGGCCATCGCCTAGCCTCCCATCACGGATTTGCGGACGCGCGGATCGATGATCGCCAGCGCGACGTCGGTGAGGAAATTGACGGTGACGATCGAGGCCGTCAGCAGGAAGATGATCGCGCCGGCCAGCTGCTGGTCGTTCGACCGCGCCAGCGCCTCCAGCAACAGCGCGCCGGCCTCCGTCAGGGTCAGGATCACGGCCACGATCGGCAGTTCGTTGAAGATCCGGTTCAGGTCGAAGCCGAGCGAGTTGATGATCGGCCCCAGCGCGTGCCGGGCCGGGTAGCGCCACAGCAGCCGCCGGCCCGACAGGCCGCGCGCCCGCGCCGCGGTGACGTAAAGCTTGGCCTGCTCGTCCAGCATCAGCGCCCGCACGGTCTGCAGCGCGAAGGCGGTGGCCGACCAGCCCAGGATGAACACCGGCAGCCAGGCCCTTGACAGGAAATCCATGAACTTGTCCATCGACCATGGCGCGTCGCGGTATTCGCTGGAAAACAGCCCGGTCATCGAATCCCCGAACAGCACGGTCGAGATCAGCATGATGATCAGCGCCAGCAGGAAATTCGGAAGCGCGAGGCCCAGATAGGAGACGAACTTCAACGACTGGTTCAGCGTCTGGCTTTTCGACGAGGCCGAGATGATCCCGACGGGGATCGCGATCAGGTAGGCCAGCAACAGCGCGGTCAGGCAGATGCCCAGCGACAGCAGGAACTTGTCGCCCAGAAGCTGGTTGATATCGAGCCTGAGGATGCAGCTGTCGCCGAAGTCGCCGCGGAAGAACACGTTGCCGACCCAGGATCCCCAGCGCACCAGGAACGGCCGGTCAAGGCCCAGCCGCCGCTCCTCGGCCTCGATATCCTCGATCGAGATGCCCGATCCTTGCGTGTTCTTGAAGGCGAGGTAGCGTTCGGCGCAGGTGCCGGGCACCAGTTCCATCAGCGTGAAGACGATCAGCGAGACAAGCAGCAGCGTGAACAGCGCCATCGCGGCACGGATCGCTGCGAACCGGATGAATGGCAGCATCTCGCCTTGTCCCCTGTCGTCCGTGACGAACGGTCTTTGCGCCGTTCTTCTGTGCTGACCCGGGCGGATTGCACCGCCCGGGCCGGTCTTGGGCGATCACGCGCGCCGGCGCGCGATCATTCGTCGAAGAACCACTGGGCCGCCACGTAGGGATAGGTCCGGTAGTATTCGTAGGACTGGGTCTTGAACTCGGTGACGTTCTTGAGCGCGTTGCGGTGATAGATCACGTTCGGCGCCTGCACCGTGCCGATGAACATCA
>CAYUXM010000194.1:0-1574 GCA_964448765.1 uncultured Rhodobacterales bacterium | reverse complement strand
AGCGCGTTGCGGTGATAGATCACGTTCGGCGCCTGCACCGTGCCGATGAACATCAGGTTCTCGGTCATCGCCTGCGCCATCCGCGCACCGATCTCGGCCTGCGCGTCCGATCCCGGCGCCGCGCCCTGGAAGGCGGTGACGTCGTCGATCAGATCCTTCACCCACTGCGGCGGTTCAACGCCGGCGGACCCGCCGGATTCGACCCATTCCGCCCAGAGCATGCCGGTGCGATGGCCGAAGTAGTTCTCGAACGGCGGCACCCACAGCTCGTTGTTGCCCAGCACGATGGCGACCGGCTGGCCCTTTTCCCACAGCCCGACGTCGAGCTGGTTCGAGGACTGCTGCGAGCGGTACTCGTCCGGGGTGACCTCCTTGACGGTGGACTGGATGCCGACATCGGCCCAGTTCTGCGACACGAGTTCCACGACCTCGCCGCCGATGCCCTGGGTGGCGAACTGCAGGTTCAGGACCAGCTTGTCGCCGTTGGGCAGTTCGCGGAAGCCGTCGCCGTCGGTATCGGCCATGCCGATCTCGTCGAGCAGGCTGTTGGCCATCGCCGGGTCATGCTGCGCCATGTGCTGCGTCAGCGCCGGGTCGACGAAGCTCGGCGTCGGCGAGAAACCGATGTACTGCTTCGGTTCGCCCTGGCCGAAGAAGGCCGTCTCGTTCAGCTCGTTGCGGTCGATCGCGACCGACATCGCCTGACGGAACCGCAGGTCGGCGAAGACCGCGCGCTTGGCCTCGTCGGGATGGGTGACGTTGAACGAGATCGTCGGCATCGCGATCGTCGGCTTCAGCTGGACCGTGTAGGCGCCCTTCTCCTGGTTCTCCAGCAGGATCGGCGCGGCGGCCAGCGTCAGCGACTGCGACTTGTAGTCGGCCTCGCCGTTCACGAGCTTGAGGATCCGCACCTCGTTGTCATTGGCGTACAGCTCGTCCTGGCGGCTGATGTAGGGCAGCTGCTGGCCCGTGGTGTCCACCATGTGGAAATACGGGTTGGCGACAAGCTTGCGGCCCTCGGTCGTGTCCGACACGTAGATGTGCGATTCCAGCGTCGGATGCGTGTCGGCGGGCAGGCAATCGACCTTGTCGGGCGAGTTCAGCATCGGGCTGGGCGTATCGGTCCAGTCCGAATTGCCGAAATACGCGGTGATCACCGCCAGCCCGTTCTCGAAGCCGCATTCGGCGGCCAGCGCATCGGCCTCGGGGTTCAGGTCGGGGTGGTACTGGCCGAGGAAATGCACCGGCTGGAACGCCTGCGCGAAGGAGGTGGCGAAATGCGCCAGCAGCCCCGGCTTCGGCGACGGCAGGTTGAAGACCACGGTGGTCTCGTCCGGCGTGTCGACGGTCATCCGCTCGCCCGCGACCAGCACGTAATCCTTCGCCTTCTCGATCACCTTGGGATCGAGCGACAGGTTGTCATACCAGAACTTGACGTCGGCCGAGGTGAACGGCGCGCCGTCCGACCACTTGTGCCCGGCCCGCAGGAAGAACGTCAGCTGGGTGAAATCGTCGTTCCATTCCCAGCCCTTGGCGATGTTCGGCACGATCGTCTGCAGATCGTCGGCATAGCG
>CAYUXM010000193.1:0-5473 GCA_964448765.1 uncultured Rhodobacterales bacterium | reverse complement strand
CCGCCGATCCCACCCGTGTCATCGCCATCGCACGGTCCTGGCTCGGCACGCCGTATCACGACCAGGCGAGCCTCAGGGGCATCGGCTGCGACTGCCTCGGGCTGGCGCGGGGCGTCTGGCGCGAGGTGGTGGGGCCGGAGCCTTTCCCGATCCCGCCCTACACCCGCGACTGGGGCGAGACCGGTCCGCGCGAGGTGCTGGTGGAAGGCGCGCGCGCCATGATGATCGAGGTGCCTCCCGCCGAGGCCGGTCCCGGCGCGCTGGTGCTGTTCCGGATGATGCCGCGCGCCATCGCCAAGCATGTCGGGATCCTGACCGGGCCCGACAGCTTCCTCCACGCCTACGAGCGGCTCGGGGTGATCGAGGAACCGCTCACCCCATCCTGGCGGCGGCGCATTGCCTTCGCCTTCCTGTTTCCGCAACGGTGAAACCCGACCATGGCAACGCTCGTCCTCGGTGCCGCTGGCGCCGCCATTGGCGGTTCGATAGGCGGCGCGATCCTCGGCGTCAGCGCCGCGACCATCGGCGGCTTCGTGGGCTCGACCATCGGCTCGGTCGTCGACAGCTGGATCGTCTCCTCGCTTGCGCCCACCCAGCGCATCGAGGGCCCGCGGCTCGACAGCCTGCGGATCACGTCCTCGACGGAAGGCGCCGTCATCCCGCGCGTCTACGGGCGAATGCGGATGGGCGGCAACGTGATCTGGGCGACCGACTTCCGCGAGGAGACGAAGACCACGACGCAGGGCGGCGGCAAGGGCGGCGGTGGGGGTGGCAAGGTCAAGACGACCGAGTATCTCTACTACGCCTCCTTCGCCGTGGCGCTCTGCGAGGGGCCCATCACGGGCATCGGCCGCATCTGGGCGGACGGCAAGCTGCTCGACACCGCCGGGATCACCTGGCGCTGGTATCCGGGCGACGAGGCACAGGCCGCGGACCCGTTCATCGCGGCGAAGATGGGCGCGGCCAACACGCCCGCCTATCGCGGCACCGCCTATGTCGTCTTCGAGGAGCTCCCGCTCGGCAATTACGGCAACCGCCTGCCGCAGCTCTCCTTCGAGGTGTTCCGGCCGCTCGCCGACCCCGACACCGCGGAGGGGCTGACGCAGGCGGTCACGATGATCCCGGCCTCGGGCGAGTTCACCTACGCGGCGCAGGGCATCCGCAAGGGCAGCGGCGGGGCGCAGATCCCCGAGAATCTGAACGCACTCTCGGATACCGCCGACATGGTGGTGGCGCTGGACCGCTTGCAGGCCATGGCGCCGAAGGTGGAGAGCGTCAGCCTCGTGGTCGCCTGGTTCGGGAGCGACCTGCGCGCAGGCGACTGCACGATCCGCCCCGGCGTCGAGGTTCCCGAAAAGACCACGAGCCTGCAGACGTGGTCCGTGAACGGCGTCTCTCGCGCCGCCGCCCATCTCGTCAGCCGGGACAACCAGGACCGGCCGGTCTACGGCGGCACGCCGGCCGATTTCGCGGTGGTGCAGGCGATCAAGGAAATGAAGGCGCGCGGGCTGCGTGTCACCTTCTATCCCTTCATCCTTATGGACGTGCCGCCCGGCAACACGCTGTCGAATCCATACTCCGACAACGCCGCCGAGACAGGCCAGCCCGCGTTCCCCTGGCGCGGTCGGATCACCTGTTCGCCCGCGGCGGGCTATGCCGGCAGCATCGACAAGACCGCCACGGCGGCAAGCCAGGTCGCGGCCTTCTTCGGGAGCGCCACTCCCTCCGATTTCACCGTCTCGGGCGAGACCGTCTCCTGGACCGGCGCGCCCGGCGACTGGGGTCTGCGCCGCATGGTGCTGCACTACGCCCATCTCTGCGCGGCGGCAGGCGGGGTCGACGCCTTCCTGATCGGGACGGAGATGCGCGGCCTGACCACGATCCGCTCGGGCGCCAGCGCGTATCCTGCGGTGCAGGCGTTTCGCGATCTGGCGGCCGGCGTGCGTTCCATTCTCGGGGCGGGCACGGCGATCAGCTACGCGGCGGACTGGTCGGAGTACTTCGGCCACCAGCCGGGCGACGGCTCAGGGGACGTGTTCTTCCACCTCGACCCGCTCTGGGCGGACCCGGAGATCGATTTTGTCGCCATCGACAATTACATGCCGCTCTCCGACTGGCGCGACGGGTTCGAGCATGCGGACGCGGCAGAGGGCTGGCCCGCGATCTACGACCGGGCGTACTTGCAGGACAACATCGCGGGCGGCGAAGGCTTCGACTGGTTCTATGCCAGCGCGGCGGACCGCTCCGCGCAGGTCCGCACCCCGATCACGGACGGTGCGGCGGCCAAACCGTGGGTCTTCCGCTACAAGGATCTGCGCAGCTGGTGGTCGAACCCGCACTACGACCGCCCAGGCGGTGTGGAGAGCGGCACACCGACCGCATGGGCGCCCGAGTCGAAGCCGATCTGGTTCACCGAGCTCGGATGCCCCGCAATCGATCGGGGCACCAACCAGCCCAACGTCTTCTTCGACCCGAAATCCTCCGAGAGCTTCGTGCCCTACTTCTCCCGCGGCTGGCGCGACGACGCGATCCAGCGGGCCTATCTCGAGGCGACATATCTCTGGTGGGGCGAGGCCGCGAACAACCCGATCTCGTCGGTCTATAGCGGCCGGATGGTGCATGTCCCCGAATGCGCCGCCTGGACCTGGGACGCGCGGCCGTATCCGTTTTTTCCGGCGCTGACCGACGTCTGGACGGACGGCGCGAACTGGCGGCTGGGGCACTGGCTGACTGGGCGTCTCGGCGCGGTGTCTCTGGCGGCGCTGGTCCGACACCTATGCCTGCGCGCGGGCCTGCCCGAGGATCGCATCGACGTCACCGGCCTCTGGGGCGCGGTTGAGGGCTACGCCATCGGTGCACTCGAGTCCCCGCGTGCGTCCATCACCACGCTTGCCCGCCACTTCGGCTTCGATGCGGTGGAGACCGAAGGCGTCATCCGTTTCGTCATACGCGGCCGGGCGGCAATGGCGAGCGTCAGCACCGATGATCTCGTCGCGCCTCGCGAGGGCGATGTCCTCGAACTTACCCGCGGCCAGGAAACGGAACTGCCGCAAGCTCTGAAATGGCAGGTCGCCCGCGCCGACGAGGACTACGAGGCCGCGCAGGTCGAGGCCCGGCGCATCACCGTCGACACGACCCGGATCGCCTCGGAGAGCTTCCCGATGGCGGTCCCGCCGGAGGAGGCCGAGCGCCGCTGCCGCCGCGCGCTGATGGAAGCCTGGACCGGCCGCGAGAGCGCGGTGTTTCGCCTGCCGCCGTCGCGGCTGGCGCTCGATCCCGCCGATGTCGTCACCTTCGCTCATGACGGTCGCGCCGTCCCGCTGCGGCTCGTCTCCATCGCCGATGCCGAAGTGCGCGGCATCGAGGCGGTGCGCCAGGATCGCGAGGCCTACGATCTGCCGCCCGGAGCGCCGCGACCCTCGGCGCTCTCTCAGGCTGTCGTGTTCGGCGCCCCCGAGGCGGTGCTGCTCGACCTGCCGCAGCTGACCGATGACCAGCCCGCGCATCGACCCTTCGCCGCGGCGCATGCGGTGCCGTGGCCGGGCGAGATCGCGGTGTTCCGCAGCCCCTCGGCCGACGGCTTCGAGCTGCTCACCAGCTTCGGCACGAGGGCCCGGATCGGGACGCTGGTCTCGGACCTTTAAGCCGGCCCAAAGTCGCGCTTCGATCTTGGCAACGTCCTGGTGGTCGATCTTCTGTCCGGCACGCTGGAAAGCGTCACCGACCTGCCGCTGTTCGGCGGCGCAAATGCGCTCGCCATCCAGAGCACGCCCGGCGTCTGGGAGATCGTTCAGGCGGGCGAGGTCGAGCTAATCGCGCCAAGCCGCTATCGCCTGACCCGGCTTCTCCGCGGCCAGCGCGGCACCGAGGGGGCCATGGGCAACCCGGCTCCGGCAGGCGCACGCGTGGTGGTGCTGGACGATAGTCTCGCATCGCTGCCGATCGCCGAAGCAGATCTCGGCATCCCGTGGAACTGGCGCATCGGCCCCGCGAGCCGCCCGGTGACCGACGAGACCTATGTGGCGCAGGCCTTCACGCCCGCGGGCGCGGGACTGCGGCCATTCTCCGTTGCCCATGTCGAGCAGCCGTGGCGCATGGCGCGCAGTCCCGGCGATCTGACCATCCGCTGGACGCGCCGGTCCCGATCGCTCGCGGCCGACAGCTGGGGCGGGCTCGAGGTGCCGCTCGGCGAGGAAATCGAAGCCTACGAGGTCGAGATCCTCGACGGCGCGACGGTCAAGCGGGTGCTGAGCGTGACCACCACCAGCGCTGTCTACACCGCCGCCCAGCAGACCGCCGACTGGGGCGCGCCGCTCGGGCCCGGCGACACGCTCGACATCCGCATCTATCAGCTCTCCGCCCTCGTCGGGCGGGGTGCGCCCAAGACCTTCACGCTGACACTCTGAAGGCCAACCCATGTCCGACGCCAAGACCCATCTCCTGCTGCCCTACATCCTCGCGGCGCAGGCCCAGAAGCACGTCACCCACAACGAGGCGCTGCGGGTCCTCGACGGTCTCGTCCAGCTCTCCGTTATCGATCGGGACCTGGCAGCACCCCCTGCGAGCCCCACCGATGGCGACCGCTACATCGTTGGCTCCGGCGCGACGGGCGACTGGGCGGGGTGGGATCTGAACGTCGCGCTCTGGACCGACGGGGCGTGGCTGCGCCTGCCGCCGCGGACCGGTTGGCGGGCGTGGGTCGAGGACGAGGGCCTGCTGCTGGTCTACGACGGCGCGGGCTGGATCGGGACCACACCGTCGGCACTGCAGAATCTTGCGCTGCTCGGGCTTGGGACGGCGGCAGATGCGTCGAATCCGTTCTCGGCCAAGCTGAACGCTGCGCTCTGGACGGCGAAGACCGTGGCCGAGGGCGGCACCGGCGATCTGTTCTACACCTTGAACAAGGAGGCCGCGGGCGACGACCTCGGGCTGACGCTCCAGACGGGCTTCGTGACCAAGGCGCTGGTGGGGCTCTTCGGCTCCGACCGCTTCCGCCTCGCGGTCTCCGCCGACGGCAGCACTTTCTTCGACGGGCTCAGCGTCGACAACGCCACCGGCATCGTCGACCAGCCCCGGATGCCGCGGTTCAAGGCCTATACCAACTACGACAACTATGTAGGGGTCGGGGCCTGGACGAAGATTGCCATCAACAACACCGACTACAACGACCAGGGGGTCTTCGACGCAGCGAACAACCGATTCGTGGCGCCCGCAGACGGCACCTACCTCTTCGGCGCGACCCTGCTCTACAAGGTCAACGCCAGCACGTCGGCGCGGATGAGCGGGCGGCTCGCACTGAACGGCACGACCGAGATCCGTGGATCGCGCGGCGAGATCAGCGGGGCGCATGTCTCCGAGGCCACCGCACTCTGGCTGCAGACGATGGTGTCGCTCACCGCCGGTGACACCGTCGAGTTGCAAGGCAACTTCCGCGCCGCGGACGGCTACTTCGCCGCCGACCAGACGTCCTTCT
>CAYUXM010000192.1:0-5484 GCA_964448765.1 uncultured Rhodobacterales bacterium | reverse complement strand
CCCGGGACGGGCGGCTTATAGACGCCCCGGCGCGGGAGTCAATGGCCCGTTCGGGCGCCGGCGCCGGCCGCGGCGCAGCCCAGCGCGCGGGCATGCACCAGCCGCGCGGCCTCTGTCGCGGTCAGGGGGCGCGGCGGGCGCGGGCAGGGCCCGGCGGCCAGCGCCTCGGGCCACGGCCCCGGCGCGGGCGGCGGCAGCGCCCCGGCGCAGGCCATGCCCTCGGCCAGCACGAGATCGGGCGCGTCGAGCACCAGCCGCACGAAATGCCCGCCGGCGCGCCCCGCGGCCGGCACCACCCCCGGCAGCCCGGCGAGCCGCGCGGCCGGCACCAGAACGCGCGATGCGCCGAACAGCCTGCGAACCTCGGGCCCGCCGACCCCGACGATCTGGCCCGGCGCAAGGTGCAGCGGCCGGGCGGGATGGCCGGGGCCGAAGGCGCCGGGCCGGATCGTCACCGCGCGCAGCCCGGCGGCCAGCCGCGCCGGCCCGCCATCGCCTTGCCAGTGCACCGTGCAGACGACCTGCCGCAGCCCGCCGTCGCGCGCCAGCACCCGGTCGCCCGGCGCGAGGAATTCCACCGCGATCATCCCCTCCGGCGTGGCGATCCCGGTGCCCGGCGCGAAGCCGCCCGGCAGGAACCACGGCGCGCCAAGGCGCAGCGGCAGCCCCGGCACCCGGACCGACAGCAGCACGAGCGGCCGGCAGGGGGCGGGCGGCCCGTCGGGAAACACCAGCCAGGGCCGGCCCGGCACGCCGGACGCCATCAGGAAGACACGGTGCCGCCGCGCACCGTCGGCCACGACGAACTGGCCGGGACCGGACAGCGCGTCCCGCGGTTCGGGCCGCGACGGCAGAGGCGGGGGCTGCGTCGCGCCCGGCACCCCGGCGGCCAGCCGCCAGGCGCGACGGGCGATGCGCGCGCGCGGCGCGACCTCCTCGGCCACCGGCCGCGCGCCAAGCGCGAGGCTTGTCGCCGGGTCGAGCCGCGCGACCGCGCCCGACCATTCCCAGGTCGCACCGCACCGCAGCGCGACAAGCGGCGCGCCCGGCACGCCGTCGATCCGGGTCTGGGCCCAGGAAATGCTTGCAAGACCGGTGAGTCCGGCTGTCATCTGCACGCTGCCTCGTCCGGCCTGTTCCGGCCGTTGCGCGCAGACTAGCACCGCCAAGTCGTCACGGCCAGCATCATCAGAAGCGAAACCGCAACGTGACCGATCCGACGACCTGCGGCGCGCCCTGGCCCTCGAATTCCTCCGAAAGCCAGGTCAAGCCGGCGAACCCGTCGGAGCGGCGGGCGCGGTAGCCGATGCCGGCGCGCAGCCGGGCGCGCCGGTCGCGCAGCACCGCCGCGCCGCCCGCCGGCAGCCAGGCACTTTCGCGCACCGCCGCGATATCGGCGCCGAAGGTCGCGTAAAGGCCCGGCCCCGCCTGCCCCCGCACGCCGACATGCCGCTGCCCGGTGATCGGATCACGCAGCCACAGCGCCCTCTGATCGGCGGCACCCAGCATCAGGTCGGCGCCGATCCGCGCCAGGTCCTCGTCGCCCAGCCGGACCTCGGCAAAGGGCCGCACCGTCGCGCCCGGGCCAAGCGGCCAGGACCGCCCGATCTCGGCCGACAGGGTGGGGTGCAGGGCGTTGTCCAGCCGATGGACGCCGGGCCGGATCGGCGACAGGCCGAACAGGTCGTGCATCGCCTCGTGCAGCCCGGCCACGCCGGTCTGTGGCCCGACGGCGACAAGATCGGCACCCAGCCGCACCTCTGCCCGGCCCGGTGCGAAATGGCTGTGCATCCCGGCCGAGACGATGCCGGCATAGCGCCGGTCGGCCGGGTCGGGATCGACAAGGTTGGCGGGCGCGATCGCCTCGGCCATCAGCCGGAATTCGAGAATCTCGCCGGGACGGTCGGGCAGACGGCCGGCCCAGCCCGGTCCGGTGACGGCGCCGTAACTCAGCCCGACACTGCGCCAGCGGTCGTGCCCGTCGCCGATCGCGTCATTCGAAAGAAGCCAGCCCTGCCCCAGCAGGCGCCACCCCGTGCGGTCCGGTTCCGCCATCGCGGCGCCGGCCAGAACGGCAAGCAGCACGCCGAGCCCCGCCGCGAACCGAACCCCCGGCATGCCAGTCCCTCGTTACCCACACGGCGCAGGGCCAGCCGCCGCCAACGCCCGCCGGGCAACGTTGCACGCGTGGCCGAAGCGGTCAATTCCTTCGCAGGACGGGTGGCAGGCCGGGTCAGCCGTTGCCGAAGGCGGCGTGGCGATAGGTGCCCTCGATATCGGCGCCGGACTGGATCGTCACCGTCTCGTAGGTCACGTCGGCGCGGACGACGGACTCGGCCAGCAGGGTGACGGTCTGGCCCGCGATCGCCCCGTCGAGCCGGCCGGAAACGGTGACGGTGCGCGCCCGCACCTGCCCCGCGACCGTGCCCGTGGGGCCGATCACCAGCGTCTCGGCGGCGATGTCGCCCTGCACGTTGCCGTCGATCTCCACCACACCGGCGCAGGACAGGTCGCCGCGCACGTCGAGACCCGCGTGGACGTAGGAGCGGCCGCTTTGCGCCGCGGGTGTGCTGTTGTTTGCCATGGTCCTTCCAGCTTTCCGGTCCGGAAACCCTTGATCGACTCGTCCGGCAGGGCGCCTCGCGGCAACAGTAGGCGCGGCAGCAGCCATGTCGACCGTTTTTCGCCCCGGCGCCGGCTTTCGTCGCGGGGAATGACCGTTCGGGCACGGTTGCGGCCCGCGCGCCACGGCCACCCAGCGGCTGCGCGCGGGCCGCATCGCTCGCGCTTTACGGGAAATCAACATCCGGGATGCGAGAACGGGCCGAAGCCATGGCAAACCCGCGCCGCCGCCGGGCCAGCCGGGCCGCACCGATTTCGATCAGTCATTCTTGCAGGCCACAGATGAATCCCAAAGACCAAAGTCTTCATGACGTGCAAGCCCTGGCCGCCCGGCGAATCGCCCTGATCGCCTGGGCGGGCGTTCCGCTCACCGTTCTCGCCGCGGTTCTCTTCACCGGGGCGAACCCGGTGATCCCAGGCGTGATCTCGGCGCTCTTCGCCCTTGTCGGGCAGGTCGGCACCCGGCTGCCGGATGCGCGCACCGGCCGGATCCTCGCCGGGCAGGCGCTGGTCGGGCAGGCGATCGCGCTCACGGCCGCCTTCGCCGGGCATGACTGGCAGGTCGATACCCACATGGCCTTCTTCGCGGTGCTCGCCGTGCTGGTGGCGCTGGTCGATATCCGCGCGATCCTGTTCGGCGCGGCGACGATCGTGGTGCATCACCTGTCGCTGAGCCTGTTCATGCCCTCGCTGCTGTATCCCAGCACCGATCTGCTGATCAATGTCGAGCGCACGCTGTTGCACGGCGCGATCGTTGCGGGCGAAACCTTCGCGCTGGTCCAGGCGGTGCGGGTGCGGCTGCAGATGGATGCCCTCGCCGCGACCCGCGCGACCGAACTGCAGGCCGCGATGACCGCCGCCGAGGCGGCGCAGGCCGGGGCCGAGGCGGCGCAGCAGGCCGCCGAGGCCGACAAGGCCGCCGCCGAGGCCGCCCGCGCCGAGGCCGAGCGCGCGCACCAGGACATCATCCGCCAGCAGGCCGAGGCCGAAGCCGCGCGCCGCAGCGCCGCCGAGGCGCAGGGCCGCGAGGCCGAAAGCCGCGCGCGCATCGCCGCGCAGCAGGCCGGCGTGGTCGAACGCCTGGGCGCGGCGCTGGGCGACCTGGCGCAGGGCCGGCTGGATGCCCGGATCGACGCGGCGTTCCCCGAGGATTACGAGGCGCTGCGCCGCGATTTCAACGCCGCCGCGGAAACCCTCGCCGAGGCGATCGCGCTGGTCGTCGAAAGCGCGGATTCGATCCGCAACGAGGCCAACGAGATCGCCTCGGCCTCGAACGACCTCAACCGCCGGACCGAACAGCAGGCCGCCACGCTGGAGGAAACCGCCGCCGCGCTCGACCAGCTGACCGCCTCGGTCAAGTCGGCCGCCGAGGTCGCCGGGAACGCCAGCACGATGGTCAAGGGCATGCAGGAGCGCGCCCAGCGCTCCGGCAGCGTCATGCGCGACACGATCGCGGCGATGGAGGAAATCGCCGACGGATCGGGCAAGATCTCGAAGATCACCGGCGTGATCGACGAGATCGCCTTCCAGACCAACCTGCTGGCGCTGAACGCGGGGGTCGAGGCGGCGCGCGCCGGCGAGGCCGGCCGCGGCTTCGCCGTCGTCGCCTCCGAGGTGCGGGCGCTGGCGCAGCGGTCCTCGGACGCGGCGCGCGAGATCGCCGACCTGATCGACCTGTCGTCGAGCCAGGTCAGCCGCGGCGTCAGCCTCGTCGGCGAGGCGGGCGAGGCGATCGGCTCGATCGAGGACAGCGTCGGCGACATCCGGGAACGGGTCGGCGAGATCGCGACCTCGGCCGCCGAACAGGCGACCGGGATTCAGGAGATCAACGTCGCGGTCAACCAGCTCGACCAGGCCACGCAGCAGAACGCGGCGCTGTCGGAACAGACCAATGCCGCCACCCAGTCGCTGCTGTCGATGTCCTCGACGCTGATCGACGCGACCGCGCGGTTCGACCTTGGCGCCGGCGGCGGGCGCGCGGCGCTCCGCTCCTCGACGGCCCCGGCGCCGGCGCCGGCCGCGGAACCGGCGGCCTCGCTGCAGCCGGCCGCGAAGCTGGCGGCGGCCGGTGGCGGCGGCGCCGCGACGGCGGCGGCAACCGACTGGGAAGAGTTCTGAGGCCGGCGCGGCCCGGCCCGGCAGCGGGTCAGAACACGATCCGGTAGCCCAGGCCGGCGACGAAACCGTCGTCGGCCGGCTCGTCCAGCCGCCGGGTCAGCGCAAGACCGACCTGGCCGGGACCGGCGGGCAGGCTGTAGCGAAGCTCCAGATCGGTGGGGGCCCGGGCCGGGTCGAGATCGATGCTGGCATCCTGCATCACCACGCCCATCGTCTTCTGCCCGCCCTCGGCCGCCGTTCGCGCCACAGGCACCCGCAGGTCGAGCCGGCCGCCGGTCACGTCCAGCGAGCGCCGCAGGCCGACGCCCAGCCGCGCGCCGCGGGCGCCGACATCGGCCATCTCGAAACTCACGCCAAGGCTGCGGCTGCCGATCCCGCTGCCGGACTGCACGAGCCCGTCGCCGGAAAACCCCGTCACCCCCTCGGTATAGGACAGGGCCATCCGCCCCTGTCCCACCGCCAGCCCCGCGCCGAGGCTGACGAAGGCGGTTTCCGCCGCGACCGAACTGCCGAAGGCGCCGCGCAGATCGGTGCCCAGAAAGCCACCGCTTTCCTGCAACACCCCGGCGCCGACCGACAGGCTGGCCCCGCCGCCGAGGCTGAGCGCCAGCTTGCCGCCAAGGTAGCGGCCGTCGGTCGCCCCGGCGGCGGCGGTGCCCAGCGGCCCGGCGGCCTGCACCATGCCCGAAAGCCCGCCGCCCAGATCGCCCTGCCAGGTCAGCGCCGCGCCGCCGGTCAGCACCG
>CAYUXM010000191.1:0-5507 GCA_964448765.1 uncultured Rhodobacterales bacterium | reverse complement strand
CGCCTGGCGCATCCAGCCCAGCAACCGCGCGTGCCGGTCCTCCAGAAAGGCTTGCGCCGCCGCCCAGTCCAGCCCGGCATGGCGCGCGCGCAGGGCGGCGTTGTAGGCCTTCAGCTCGGACCATTTCACCCCGTGATCGGGCATCGCCACCGGGCCGCCGGCGCGGCCCTCGTCCAGCCACTGGAAAAACAGGTCGATCCAGTGCGCGCGATGCGCGACGACATCCCAGATCGAGGTCTCGCCGTCGACCGGGCAAAGCGCGCGCCGGTCGGGCACCGAGGCCATCAGCGCCGCGAGCTTGGCCCATTCCCGTTCCGTCACGGCAAGCAGTTCGGCCTTCGTGGTCGCGGCTGGCATGGCATGATCCCCCCGGTGAAGGCTGCCCGCCGCGCCGCCGACCGGTCGTTGATGCAGCGCAAGACCGGCCACGGCCGTTCAGCCCCGCGCCGCCGCCTCGTGCTTGAGCAGGATCAGCAGCGCCAGCACCGTGGCCGCGACCCCGGCCAGCACGATCCAGCCCGGCGCGCCCTGCCCCAGCGCCAGTTCCCAGGCGATCACCCAGGACGGCGTGAGATAGGTATAGGCCATGACCTTGGCCGAGGGCAGGCGCAGCGTGGCGTATTGCAGGGCAAGGAAACTCGCCGCCGAGGCGAAGACCGATATGTAGACCAGCGTGATCCAGACGATCGGCGCCAGACCGGCCCAGTCCACGGCCGCGATCTCGGGCGCGGCCCACAGGGTCAGTAGCGCGCCGCCCGCAACGAGCGTGCCGAAGGTGAACACGACCGGGCTTTCGCCGCGGTTCAGTTTCCGCACCAGCGGCGTGTAGGCGGCATGCGCGATGCAGCCGATGAAATACAGCGTCTCGCCGCGCCCGATCTCGAACCTCAAGAGCGCGGCGAGGTCGGCGCGGAAGATCACCCACAGCGCCCCGGCGCCGCCGATCGCCAGCGCCAGGGCCATCCGCCCGGTCAGTCGCTGCCGCATCATCAGCCAGCCGAAGCCCGCGCTCATCAGCGGCGTGAGGGTGAAGACCGCGGCGGTGGACACCGGCGCGGCCGTCTTCAACCCCTCGAACATCAGCACGAAGTAGGAGGCGAAGAGCCCGCCCAGCACAAGGTAGCGCCAGGGCGCGGCCAGCGCGGCGCGCGGCACGCCGCCCCGCGCCAGCGCCAGCGCGCCGATGATCGCCGCCGCGATCCAGAACCGCACGGCATTGAGCGCCGCGGGATCGATCAGGTTCGCCGACAGCGCGCCCAGCGAGAACGAGCCAGCGACCAGCGCCGAGAACAGCAGCATCGCCAGGTGCCCGCGCGCCGGGCTCGCCAGCGCCACGGTCAGCCCGGACAGCGGGCGCGCGCGTCGGCCTTCAGCGCGGCGAGGAAGGCCTGCACCTTGGGGCTGCGGTGCAGGTCGACATGGGTGACGAGCCACAGCGCCGAGTCCCACTCCGGCCGCGCCGGCATCGCCTCGGCGAACCGGGCGTCGGCGCCGGCCTCCAGCACCGGCAGGAAGCCAAGGCCGACGCCGGCCGCGATCGCGTCGCGCTGCGCCTCGGGATCGTTCGTGCGGAACACGATCGCCTCCGCCGGCACCCGGTCTGCCAGCCAGCGGTGGTAGGGCGCGCGGCTGTCGGGGTTTTCCGGCCCGACGAAGCGATGCCCGGCCAGCGCCGCCGCGTCGCCCGGCAGGCCCTGCGCCGCGGCGTAGCCGTGGCTGGCGTAAAGCGCGCTGCGATGGGTGACGAGCGGCTGCACGACATTGTCGGGCTCCTGCGGTTTCGCCCCGGCGCGGATCGCGACATGCGCCTCGCCGTATTCCAGCCGATAGAGCCGCAGATCGGTGACGTAGCGGACCCGAAGCCCGGGATGCTCGGCCTGCAGGCCCGCCAGCACCGGGGTGACAAGCGCCGACAGGCCCGGCAGCGCGGTCACGATCAGCTCGCCCGCCATCGCGCTGCCGGCGCCGGTGATCCGCGCGGCCAGTTGCGCGAACTGGTCCTCGGTGGCCTGCGCGACGGTCAGAAGCTCCTGCCCCGCCTCGGTCGGGGTGTAGCCGCGGGCATGGCGCTGGAACAGCTTCACCCCCAACCGCGCCTCCAGCGCATCGACATGGCGGATCACGGTGGCATGGTGCACGCCCAGCACATCCGCCGCGCCCGATACCGTGCCCACCTTGGCCACGTGATAGGCGGTGCGGATCTCGTCCCAGTTGGACATCGGGGGGGTGCCGGTGGTCATGCCCGATTGATGCCCGTCCACGCGGAAGGTGCAAGGGGCGATGCGCCGGTGGCTTGACTCGCCGCCGCGCCGCCCCTATCTCCGGCCGCACTTCCCGGAGGCCCGCAAGCTTCCGGTCCCAGGGCATTGGCCGGGATCGCCATCCGTCAGCGCGTTGCGCCCACGGGTGCGATCGGCCGTTGCGCCGCGCCGCCGCCGGGCCCATCTCCGGCCTGACATGAAACCAACGCCGGAGGGCCGGGATGTTCGAAAATCTGTCTGAACGCCTTGGCGGCGTGTTCGACCGGCTGACCAGGCAGGGCGCGCTGTCGGAAGACGACGTCAAGACCGCGCTGCGCGAGGTCCGCGTCGCGCTGCTGGAGGCCGACGTCTCGCTGCCGGTGGCGCGCGATTTCGTCAAGGCGGTGCAGGACAAGGCCACCGGCCAGCGGGTGACGAAATCGGTCACGCCGGGCCAGCAGGTCGTCAAGATCGTCCATGACGAGCTTGTGCATGTCCTGAAGGGCGAGGGCGAGCCCGAGGCGCTGAAGATCGACAACCCGCCGGCGCCGATCCTGATGGTCGGCCTGCAGGGCTCGGGCAAGACGACGACCACCGCGAAGCTGGCCAAGCGGCTGTCGGAGAAGAACGGCAAGCGGGTGCTGATGGCCTCGCTCGACACCAACCGCCCGGCGGCGATGGAACAGCTTGCCGTGCTGGGCCGCCAGATCGGCGTCGACACGCTGCCGATCGTGAAGGGCGAAAGCGCCGTGCAGATCGCCAAGCGCGCGAAAAGCGCGGCGACGATGGGCGGCTATGACGTCTACATGCTGGACACCGCCGGGCGGCTGCATATCGACGAAGTGCTGATGGACGAGGTGCAGGCGGTGCGCGACGCCGTCGCCCCCCGCGAAACGCTTCTCGTCGTCGATGGCCTGACCGGGCAGGACGCGGTCAACGTCGCGACCGAGTTCGACGGCAAGGTCGGCATCTCGGGCGTGGTGCTGACCCGGATGGACGGCGACGGCCGCGGCGGCGCGGCGCTGTCGATGCGCGCGGTCACCGGCAAGCCGATTCGCTTCGTCGGCCTTGGCGAGAAGATGGACGCGATCGAGACCTTCGAGGCCGACCGCGTCGCGGGCCGCATCCTCGGCATGGGCGATATCGTCGCGCTGGTCGAGAAGGCGCAGGAAACCTTCGAGGCCGAACAGGCCGAGCGCATGATGAAGCGCTTCCAGAAGGGCCTGTTCAACATGAACGACCTCAAGTCCCAGTTGGAGCAGATGCTCAAGATGGGCGGCATGGACGGGCTGATGGGCATGCTGCCCGGCATGGGCAAGATGCAAAAGCAGGCCGCCGAGGCCGGGCTCGACGACAGGATGCTGCGCCGCCAGATCGCGCTGATCAACTCGATGACGAAGAAGGAACGCGCCAATCCCGACCTCCTGCAGGCCAGCCGCAAGCGCCGGATCGCGGCGGGCGCGGGGCTGGAAGTGTCCGAACTCAACCGACTTCTCAAGCAGCACCGCCAGATGGCGGACATGATGAAGAAGATGGGCAAGGGCGGGATGATGAAGCAGGCGATGAAGCAGATGATGGGCAAGGGCGGCATGCCGGACCCGTCGAAGATGTCGCCCGCCGAACTGGAAGAGGCCGCGAGGGCGATGAAGGGCGGCATGGGCGCCGGCGCCGGCCTGCCGCCGATGGGCGGCCGCGGCATGGGGTTGCCGCCGGGCCTGTCGGGCCTTGGCATGGGCAAGAAGAAGTGACGCCGACCGCAATTCATATCCCGGTGCTGGAAACCGCCCGGCTGCGGCTCAGGGCGCCGAAGCTCGATGATTTCGAGCATCTGGCGGCGTTCTACGCCTCGCCGCGATCCTTCGAAAGCCGGCCGCTGACGCGGCTGGAAGCCTGGCAGACCTGGGCGGCGGATGCCGGGCTGTGGGTGCTGCGCGGCTACGGCCCGTTCGGCGTGGAAGACCGCGAGAGCGGCGCCTATCTGGGCGAGGTCGGCATCTACCAGCAGGCCAACTACCCCGCGCCGGAATTCGGCTGGTTCGTCGTGCCCGAGGCCGAGGGCAAGGGCATCGCCTACGAGGCGGCGCGCGCGGTGAAAGGCTGGATCGCGGCCGGCTTCGGCTGGCCCTTCGTCACCTCGATCATCGATCCCGGCAACACGCGGTCGATCGCGCTGGGGCTGCGGCTTGGCGGCGTGATCGACGACGGCCTGCCGGGGATCGACCCCGGCGACGTGGTGATCCGCCACGATCTCGCGCCTGCTGCCGCCGCGCATTCCCCGTCTTCGGAGGCCCTTGCATGACCGACGCCGCCGCCGCCCGTGCCGCCGACCTGCTGAAGGATCACCGCGCCTCGATCGACCGGCTCGACGCGATCCTGGTCTACACCCTCGCCGAACGGTTCCGGCACACCAAGGCGGTGGGCCGGCTGAAGGCCGAACACGACCTGCCGCCCTCCGACCCGTCGCGCGAGGCACGGCAGATCGAGCGGCTCGAACGACTGGCCGCCGAGGCCGATCTCGACCCCGACTTCGCCCGCAAGTTCCTGGCCTTCGTCATTTCCGAAGTGATCAGGCACCACGAACAGATGCAGAAATGACGGGCCACGGCCCGGACCAGCCAGACCTGAAGGAGAAACTCACATGGCTATGAAAATCCGTCTCGCCCGCGGCGGTTCCAAGAAGCGCCCGCACTACGCCATCGTCGCCGCCGACAGCCGGATGCCGCGCGACGGCCGCTTCATCGAGAAGCTGGGCACCTACAACCCGCTGCTGCCCAAGGACAGCGAGGACCGCGTCAAGATGAACATGGAGCGGGTGCAGTACTGGCTCGACCAGGGCGCGCAGCCGACCGACCGGATTTCGCGCTTCCTCGAAGCCGCCGGCGTGGCCGAGAAGAAATCCCGCAGCAATCCCAACAAGGCCGAGCCGGGCCAGAAGGCCAGGCAGCGCGCCGAGGAACGCGCCGCGAAGGCCGCCGAGGCCGAGGCCGCCGCCGCCGAGCCGGCCGCCGAAGCAGAGGCCCCGGCCGAAGCCGAAGCCGAAGCGCCCGCCGAGGCTGCGGCCGAGCAGTGATCCCGACGGCCTGGCGCGGCCGGTCCGGGCAGTTCACCGCCCGGGCCGCCGCAAGGGGGGCTTGGACATGGCCGAACAGGGCCTGATCTGTGTCGGTGCGGTCGCCGGGGCCTTCGGGGTCCGCGGCGAGGTGCGGCTGAAAAGCTTCTGCGCCGAGCCCGCGGCCATCGCCGATTACGCGCCGCTGTTCACCGAGG
>CAYUXM010000190.1:0-5544 GCA_964448765.1 uncultured Rhodobacterales bacterium | reverse complement strand
TGCTGTTCGGCCGCGACTACTGGGAAACCGTCGTGAACTGGCAGGCGATGGCCGAGGCCGGGGTGATCGCCGAGGCCGATCTGGGCCTGTTCCGCTTCGTCGAGACGGCGGAAGAGGCGGTGGCGCTGATCCTCGCCGATCCGGACGCGGGCTGAGATGGCCGGCTTCGCCCGCTGGCTGGAGGCCCGGCTTTCGGGGTTGGGGCGGCGCGGCGCGGCGGCGCTGCTGATCGCCGTGTCGCTGGCGATGTTCCTGCCCGGCTTCGCCACCATGCCACCGCTCGACCGCGACGAGCCGCGCTTTGCCCAGGCCAGCCGGCAGATGCTGGAGACCGGCGATTTCATCGACCCGCGGTTCCGTGACGACCCGCGCCACAAGAAACCCGTGGGCATCTACTGGCTGCAATCCGCCGCCGTCGCCGCGACCGGCGCGGCGGAGGGCGCGGCGCTGTGGCGCTACCGCCTGCCCTCGCTGCTGGCGGCGATCGCGGCGGTCCTGATGACCGCGAGGATCGTGGCTGACTTCGCCGGGCCGCGCGCCGGGCTGGCCGCCGGGCTGATGTTCGCCGGCGTCTTCAGCCTGGGGATGGAGGCGCGGATCGCCAAGACCGACGCGGTGCTTCTGCTGACGGTTCTGGTGGCGCAATGGGTGCTGGCGCGGCTGTGGCGCGCCGCGCGCGAACCGGGGACCGCCGCGCATCTGCCGCTGGCGCAGGTTCTGGTCTTCTGGCTTGCGGTGGCGGCGGGCATCCTGGTCAAGGGGCCGGTGGGCGCGATGGTTACGGGGCTTGCCGCGCTGGTCCTCGCGCTGGGGCTGCGGCGCGCCGGCTGGCTGGGCGCGCTCCGGCCGGGTCCCGGCCTTGCCCTTGTCGCGGCGCTGGTGCTGCCCTGGTATGTTGCGATCACGATCCTGTCGGACGGCGGGTTCTGGGCCGCCTCGCTGGGCGAGGACATGCTGGCGAAGGTCGCCGCGGGGCAGGAAAACCACGGCGCCCCGCCGGGTACCTACCTGGCCGCGATGTGGCTGACCTTCTTTCCCGCCGCCGTCGCGCTGGCGCTGGCGCTGCCGGCGATCTGGCAGGCGCGGCGCCGCGCGGCGGTGGTCTTCGCCGCGGCCTGGACGATCCCGACCTGGCTGGTGTTCGAGGCGACGCCGACGAAGCTCACCCATTACGTCCTGCCGCTCTACCCCGCCCTCGTCCTTGCCGTCGCCCCGGTCTGGCAGGGCGTGGTGGCCGCACCGCGCCGGGTCTGGCACTGGCTCGCCTTCGGCGCGATCACGTTGCTGCCCGTCGCCGCGCTGGCCGCGATCGGGGCCTACGCCGCGACGCTGGGGCCGGTGCCCTGGGCGCCGCTGGCCCTGGGCCTCGCCGCGATCGGGCTGGGCGCGGCGCTGACCCGGCAGGCGCTGGCCGGCGGCCTTGCGCTGGCCGCCGCGGCGGGGCTTGCGGTGATGGGCTGGGGGTTCGCCGCCGGGCTGGTGCGCGGCGTGACGGCGGTGCAGGCGGCCTGGCCCGCGCCGCGGATCGTCGCCGCCGCGGTCGGCCCCGACTGCCCCGCCCCGGTGATCCGCAACGCGGGGTTCGACGAACCCTCGCTCACCTTCCTGTCGCCCGGCCCGGTGCGCCCGCTGGGGGCCGACGACCCGGTGGCGGCGCTGGCCGGGCCCTGCACGCGGGTGCTGATGCCGACGGCGGAGTCTGGCCCGATGGCGGATGCGGGCGCGCGCGCGCTGGGCCGGATCACCGGCCTCAGCCTGGGCAGCGGCAAGCGGCTGGACCTGACGCTCTGGGCCGCGCCCTGAGGCCGAAGGCGGGGGCCGAACCGGGCGTCATCCGCCCAGCCCGGCCTCGGCGGCGATCTCGGCGCGGCTTTTCCGCGCCCGTTCGGTGGCGGATTTCAGCTGCCCGCAGGCGGCCATGATATCCTCGCCGCGCGGGGTGCGGATCGGGCTGGCATAGCCCGCCTTGTAGACGATGTCGGCGAAGGCCTCGATCCGCTCCCAGTCCGAGCGTTCGTAGGGCGCGCCGGGCCATTCGTTGAACGGGATCAGGTTGATCTTGGCCGGGATGCCGGCGATCAGCTTCACCAGCCGCCGCGCGTCGGCGTCGGAATCGTTCACGCCCTTCAGCATCACGTATTCGAAGGTGATCCGCTCGGAATTCGACAGCCGCGGATAGTCGCGCAGCGCGGCCAGCAGGGTTTCGATGTTCCAGCGCCTGTTGATCGGCACCAGCTTGTCGCGCACCGCGTCGGTGGTGGCGTGGAACGACACCGCCAGCAGGCAGCCGATTTCCTCGGCGCAGCGGGCGATTTCCGGCACCACCCCGGAGGTCGACAGCGTGATCCGCCGGCGCGACAGGCTCAGCCCCTCGCCGTCCATCACCACCTTCATGGCGTCGCGCACCGCGTCGAAATTGTACAGCGGCTCGCCCATGCCCATCAGCACGACGTTCGAGACAAGCCGCGTTTCATCCTTCGGCTGGCCCGGTTCCGGCCATTCGCCAAGATCGTCGCGCGCCAGCATCACCTGGCCCACGATCTCGCCCGCGGTCAGGTTGCGCACCAGCTTCTGGGTGCCGGTATGGCAGAACGAACAGGTCAGCGTGCAGCCAACCTGGCTGGAAATGCACAGCGTGCCGCGGTTTTCCTCGGGGATGTAGACGGTTTCCACCTCGTGCCCGCCGGCGATCCGCACCAGGTATTTCCGCGTTCCGTCGGCGGAAACCTGGCGGCTGACGACCTGCGGCAACTCGATGGTGAAATGCGCGGCCAGAAGCGCGCGGTAGTCCTTGGCGAGGTTCGTCATCGCCGCGAAATCGCGCACCCCCCAGTGATAGATCCACTGCCAGATCTGGCCCAGCCGCATCTTCGCCTGCTTTTCCGGCGTGCCCACCGCGATCAGCGCATCGCGCAACTGCTCCCGCGTCAGGCCGACAAGGTTGACCGGGCCGCCCTCGGGCAGCTTGCGCGGGATCGTCAGCACGTCCTGCGTGATCGGGGCGGCGGGGCCGCCGGCCTGGGGCGTTTCGGGCATGGTCATGGCGCGGTCCTCGGGGCAGACCGCCGATATAGGCGATCGGCGCGAAAAACGGAACCGGTTTCGCCCGGATCAGTTGCCGCAGCGGTTCTCCGCCTCGGTCATCGCGGCAGTGAAGCCGAGAAGCGAGAAGGTATCGGTGGTCTGCGTCCCGCGCGAGGACCGGCCGACCAGCACGGCCGAGGCGCCCTTCTTCAGCGCCGTGACGATCTTCGCGTCTTCGTCGGGGCCGCCGGCCCAGGCCCATTCGCCGTCGGTGAACAGGTCGTAACTGTCCGACCCGACCTGCATCGACACGGTGGACCCCTCGGCGAAGGGATAGCCGCCGGTATAGGAAATCTCGCCGGAATCGCCCGCGCCGGGCCGGAAGGTGACGAACAGCAGGATGTCGCCGCGGCGCACGTCGTCTGTCACGTCGTTGCCGTCGCGCTGCGCCGTCCAGCTTTTCGGCGCCGAAACGCCCCAGCATTCCTTCGCGGGCTCGTCCTCGATGAACACGCTCCAGTCCGTGTCGGCGGCAACACGGTTGTTCGATTCCTGCGCGGCGGCCGGCCCGGCCAGCATCACGGCGGCAAGGATCGCGCCCGTGATTCCTGCGATCGATGAGGTCATGTGTTCGCAGCCTCCTGCTCTTGCGCTGCCTGTCGTTTTCTCCCCCCGGGGCGGCCCCATGCCGTTTCCGCGCGGCTTGGCCTTGGCGCGGGGCACTCCGACCCGGTATGTCGGGTTTACTGCATAATCGGCGGCGGGCGAAAGCCCCGGAAGCGGAAAATCGCTGAATTCACGCGGGTATGAAAGAGGGGCGACAAAGATGGCGGCACAGGCGATGATCGAGTTGTGGCGCGGCGGAATGATGGAAAGCCGGCACCTGGGCCATGCCGTCGTCTGCGACGCGGCGGGCGGGATCGTCGAGGCCTGGGGCGAGCCCGAGGCGGTGATCCTGCCGCGCTCGGCCTGCAAGATGCTTCAGGCCCTGCCGCTGGTCGAAAGCGGCGCGGCCGACGCGGCCGGGCTGGGCGAGGCGCAGCTGGCGCTGGCCTGCGCCAGCCACGAGGGCGCGGCGATCCATACCGACATGGTGGCGGGCTGGCTGGCCGCGCTGGGGCTGGGCGAGGCCGACCTGCGCTGCGGCGCGCACATGCCGCGCGACGCGGCGGCGAAGAAGGCGCTTCTGTGCTCCGATACCGCGCCGTGCCAGATCCACAACAACTGTTCGGGCAAGCATGCCGGGTTCCTGACGCTGGCGCGGCACCTCGGCGCCGGACCGGACTACGTGGAGATCGACCACCCGGTGCAGCGCGCGGTGAAGGCGGCCTTCGAGGAGGTGACGGAGGTGACCGCGCCGGGCTGGGGGATCGACGGCTGTTCGGCCCCGAATTTCGCCACCACGCTGCACGGCTTCGCCCGCGCCGCGGCCCGCTTCGCCGCGGCGCGCGAGACCGGCGACGCGCGGGCCCGCGCGATGGTCCGGCTGACCCGCGCGATGGCGGCCCACCCCGAATACGTGGCGGGCGAGGGCCGCGCCTGCACCCGGCTGATGCGCGCGATGGGGGGCCGCGTCGCCGTCAAGACCGGGGCGGAGGCGGTGTTCGTCGCCATCATCCCCGAACGCGGGCTGGGCGTGGCGCTGAAGATCGCGGACGGGACGACGCGCGCCTCCGAGGCGGCGATCACCGCGATCCTGATGCGGCTTGGCGTGCTCGACCCCGAACACGAGGTGGTCGGGGCGCTGCTGACCGGCCCGATCCGGAACTGGCGCGGGCTGATCACAGGCGAAATGCGGCTGGCCGAGGGGTTCTGCTGAGGCGCTACAGGTCCAGCCGACGGCTGACGCGACCCACCGGCGTTCCGTCCGCAAGGCGCCAGCCGGGATCCACGGCATAATCGGCAAAGCCGTGCCGGGCATAGTAGGCAAGCCCCGGCGCGTTGTCGGCCCGGATCGTCGCGTTCACCGTGGCGACTCCGGCCGCCCGTGCCGCGGCCAGCGTCGCGGCCATCAGCGCCCCGCCGATGCCGCGGCGCTGGCTGCCGGGCGCGACGAAGGTGCCGATATCGGCCCAGCCGGCCGGCAGCACCTCCAGCCGTTCCAGAACCTGGAAGCCGAGGATACGCCCGTCCGCCTCGGCCAGCTGGCAGGTGAGCAGGCCGGGCGCGGCGAGGTAGTGCGCCAGGATCCGGTCGGCGGTGAACGGGCCTTGATGGGCCGTGGTGCCGCCGATCGCGATGATCGGGTTGATCACGCCGGCCATGCCGGGCGCGTCGGCAGGGGTGGCCGCGCGCAGGATCACGCCGCGAAGTCCGTGACCGCGTAGCCCTGGATGTAGAGCAGCGCGGTCAGGTCGCCGTGGGTGATGCGGATGTCGCATTCCGCCGCGACCACCGGCTTGGCATGCAGCGCCACCCCGGCCCCGGCAAGGCCCAGCATGCCAAGGTCGTTGGCGCCGTCGCCCACCGCCATCGCCGCCTCCGTGCCGATCCCCAGCCGGCCGGCGATCTCGCGCAGCG
>CAYUXM010000189.1:0-5598 GCA_964448765.1 uncultured Rhodobacterales bacterium | reverse complement strand
TACTCGGTATGGCCGGGATAGGCGAAGCCCGCGCCGTCCTTCAGCGCCTTCTTGTTGATCGGCGCGGTGCAGACGGCGGCGGCGGCGCCGGACATCGCCAGTTTCACCGCCCGCGCGATCACCTCGATCACCGCGGCGGCGTTGTCCGGCGCCGGCCGGCCGGGCCGGTTCGGGGCCGGGAACGGATGTGGCAGGACCGGCAACGCGGTGGCGCAGTGGCTGGCCGCCTCGGCCGGATCGGCGATCTCGCGCAGCGGCACGCCGCGCGGAAGATGCGCCGGGTCGCCGATCCAGAAGAACGGCAACCGGCCCTTCAGCCGGTCCCAGGCCCGGGCGGCGATTTCCGGGCCGATCCCCGCGGGTTCGCCGCAGGTCAGCGCGACGGGGCGCTCGCCGTCATGCGCGATCATCGCCGCCTCAGGGCTCGCGCAGGATCGCGGTGGCGCGCAGTTCGGCCAGCCACAGTTCGGCCTCGGCGGCCAGCCGTTCGTTGACCAGCAGGCCGCGCATCGCCTCGATCCCCGGCACGTCCGACGGGCCGCCGGCGCGGCGCGCGCACAGCATCACCATGACCGGCGCGCCGCCGCGCGCGATCACCGCCGTCTCTCCGGCATCCAGCCCGGCCAGCGCCGCACGGATATCGGCCGGCAGCCGCGCCTCGGGCCGGGTGCCGAAGGTCAGCTGCCCCTCGGCCTCGACTTCGGCGTAAAGGTCGCCGCAGCGGTCGGCGCGGGCGGCGATCCGCGCCGCGTCCTCGGCCGCGGCCAGCCGGAATTCGCCGTATTCGACATGCACGCCCTCTGGCGCGACCTCGGCCGCGGCGCGCGCGGCGCGCAGCAGGTAGATCGCGGCCCTGTCGCCCGAGACGACCGGGGCCGAGACCTGGCCGGGCTGTAGCCCGGCCACCGCGCCGCGCACCGGGCCGGGCAGGTCGGTCAGCGGCCGCCAGTCCAGCCGCCCGCCCTCGGCCGCCGTATCGGCCGCCGACAGCCGCTGGGCCGCCGCGGCGAAGGCGGTTTCACCGCGGGCCCGCGCGGCGAGCGCGCTGGCCCGTTCCACCAGTTCCTCGGGGGTTTCGCCGGGCTCCCGCGGCAGCACCAGTTCCGACAGCAGCACCCGCGGCGGCAGGCCGCGGCCGGCCTCGATCGCCTGCGCGCGTTCGGCGCCGGCATCGGGGATCGCCACCTGCCCGCTGAACCGGGCGCGGACCATCTCGCGCCAGACCAGCCCGGCGCGGACGAAATCGCGGAAGGTTTCCGGCGCCACGCCGGCCTCGCCGATCGCCGCGATGAACTGCTCGGTCTCGAGATTGGCGCGGCCGGCGAATTCCGCCATCCCGGCGGCGATCTGCCGGTCGCCGACGTCGAAGCCGAACCGCTCGCCGGCCTGCAGCCTGAGCCGGTCGTCGATCAGCGCGTCGATCGCCATCTGGCGCAGGTCGCCGTCGGTGCCGAGGATCTGCAGGAACCGGATCCTCTGGTCCAGCTCGTAGCCGGTGATCGCCCCGTTGTTGACGTAGAGAACCGGCCGGAAATCGACCGCCCGGGCAGGATCCGGTGGCCCGGCCAGAAGCACGGCAGCAAGGAGAAGGGCGGCATGGATGCTGGGAATGAAGCGCATATCGGGCGGGTCCGTTCTGTCGTCGGTGGCGCGGGGTCGCCGCGGTCACGGGCCGCAACTCTTGCGGTATCTGCGGCCCTGGTGGCCGGAGCCGAAGCCGCTGAGCGCGACTTCGAGCGCGAACTCCGTGCTGGGATCGACACTAGCGGAGGACGTGTAGCGACGCGAGAGGGAAAGATCGACCGAGACGCATTCGTTGCGGTAGGTCACGCCCAGCGCGGTGTTGGACAGCCGGCCGGCGGTGACGTCGTAGCGCGCCTCGACATCGCCGCTCCAGTTGCCGCCCAGCCGGACCCCGCCGTCAAGATAGACCTCGGCGGAATCCTCCGGCCGGTTCTCGGCGGGATCCTCGCCGATCCAGATGTAGCTGGCCGCGAGGTCGAAATGGCGCTGCCGCCAGCCCAGCCGAAGCTCGTCGCGGGCGATTCCGAATTCGTCGTCGAACAGCGCCCGGTTGGTCAGTTCCAGCCCGCCGGCCTCCAGCCGCGCCGCCAGCAGCCAGTTGGAACTGGTGCCCGACAGGCCGCTGGCGGTGGTGAACTGGCCCAGATCCTCGGCCCGGATCACCCTGCCCGCCGCAAGGCTGGCCGACCAGCCGTCGGGGTCGTGCCGCGCCCAGCTCAGCCCGAGATTGGCGCGCGCGCCCAGTTCGCGCCGGTCCGATCCGGGAAAGCGCGAGAATGCGAAGAGGTTGCCCTCGTCGAATTCCACCACCGTGCTGTCCTCGTTCGGCGCCTCGGTCAGGCTGTCGGGGGCCCAGACGATCTGCGCAACCGGTTCCACCACCTCGACCGCGCCGCCCGGCGCGACGCGGGAAAACGGCCAGCGCAGTTCCGCGCCCAGCGCCGGCAGGGCGCGCACCACGTTCGGCTCGAAGCTGGGATCGTCGGCGATCGTGTAGGCATCGACGGCGAGATCGGCAAGGCCGGCGATCTGCATGCCGTTGCGCAGCACCACGTCCTGGCGCCAGTCGAACCGCCCGGTGAAGCGCAGCGTGTCGCGGCCGTCGCCCTCGGCATTGGCCGGGCCGCGCTTGGCGATCCCGGTGGCCTCCAGCCGCAGCCCGCCGCGGCCGCTGCCGAACCCGCCGAACCGCCGCTCCCAGGCCGAGATGCCGATCACCTTCGGCACCCGTTCGGCCGCCGCGCCCTCACGCAGCGATTCGTAGAACAGTAGCTCGCCCGAGATGAACTCGTCGCGCCCGATCCGGGTGATCTCGGCGCTGTTGGTGATCCGGTCGCTCGAGGAAATGCCGTAGTCGATCAGGTAGGCATCGTCCGAGGTCAGGGTGCCCGACAGCTTCAACCCGAATCCGTAGGGCAGCGAGAAGCTGCCGTTGGCATCGATATAACCGCGCCAGCCGTCGCGCAGGTCGTCGTCGGAAATCGCGCCCTCGAAGGTCAGCCTGCCCTTGCGGAACGCCTGCCGGTAGCGCCATTCCAGTGTCCGGGTGCCATCGGCGAGATAGGGCGTGAAGGTCAGGTCGCGGCTGTCGCCGATCGGCAGGAAATAGGGCAGTTTCAGCCCGGTGCCGAACTGCGAGGTGATCTTCAGCTCCGGCGTCAGGAAGCCCGCGGCGCGCGCGACGCTGCCGTCGGGGATCTTCAGCCGCGGGATATAGACGATCGGCAGGCCGACGAGGCGGAACTGCGCCCCGTCGAAATAGATCCGGCTGGCCTGGGTGTCATGCGTGATGCGGCGGGCGCGGATTTCCCACAGGGGCACGGCGGTGTCGGAACAGACCTGGCAGGACGAGGCGACCGCGCGCGCCATCTGCGTGTAGCGCCCGCCGACGCGCTGGATCTCGGCCGAGGCGATCTGCAACTGCCGGTCGAAGACCATCCGGGCCGAATGCAGGATGCCGTCGGTCAGGTCGCGGTCCAGTTCCGCCGTGTCGGCGACCAGAACGAACCCGTCGCCCTCGGTCAGGCGGATCGGTCCGGTGATCTCGATCGTCTCGCCCGTGCGGTCGTAGACGATTTCTGACGCGGTCAGCCGCCGGTTGCCGAAGAACACCTCGACATTGCCCTCGGCCACCAGCCGCGTGTCGAGATCGATGCGCACGCTGTCGGCCACCAGCGTCGCCATTTCCTCGGCCTCCTGCGCGGCGGCGGCGGCGGGCAGGGCGGCAAGCCACAGCGCGAGGATCAGACGGCGCAGCATCATCCGTCCTCCAGGTGCAAAAGCAGCCCGAGCGACAGCATGACCGCCGCGCTGGGCGGGCCCCAGGCCGCCAGCAGCAGCGGGATCTGGCCGTTCTCGCCCAGCACCTGCGCGAAGTTGCGCAGGAAGTAGATGCCGAACCCGGCCCCGATCGCCATCAGCACCATCCGCCCGGTGCCGCCGAAACGGACATGCCGCATCGTGAAGCCCGCGCCGACAAGCACCATGCTGGCCAGCAAGAGCGGCAGCGCAAGTTCGGTCTGGATCCAGACCCGGTGCTTGCGGCTGGACAGGCCCGCGGTGTCGAGCGCGGCGACGAAATCGGCCGCGTCCCAGATCGACAGGTCCGACGGCCGGCCGAACCCGTCGCGGATGCGATCCGCGGTCAGGTCGGACGGCAGGGCCAGCCGGTCGTGAAGACTGGCGTCGCGTTCGGGGTTGGCGGCGTCCAGCGTCCAGGCCTTGGCCTCGTCGAGCAGCCACTCCCCCTCGACCAGGCGGGCGCGGGGCGCCCAGATCCGCCGCACCGGGCGGCCCTCGTGATCGAAGCCCGTGAAGGTCGTGTCGAAAAGCTCCGTGGCGTCCTCGTTGCTGCGCTCGGCATGGACGACGACATGGCCGGTCGGGCTGCCCTGGCGCAGCCACAGCCCCTCGCGGCTGATCGACAGGGCCGAGGGTTCCGCGCCCGTCATCTCGGCCGCGCGGATCTCGGAAATCCGGCTGGTCGCCGCGACCAGCGGGTTGAGCACCGCGACGGCCAGCGCGCCCAGCGCCAGCGCGGTCAGCGCCGGCGCGACCAGCGCGCGCAGCCCCGACCGGCCGGCGGCCCGGATCACCACCAGTTCCGACGACCGCGCCAGCGCGACGAACTGCGAGATCGCGGCGAGGATCGTGATCAGCGGCAGGATCCGGTAAAGCGTGGCGGGCAGGCCGAGCGCGGCCAGCTCCATCGCCCCGGTCAGCCCGGCGCCGGTGCCGGCCTTGTCGCGCATTTCCTCGGCAAGGTTGATCAGGAACACCAGCGCCACGAACACCGCCAGCACCACGCCGAGGGCGCCGAGGAACCGCCGCGCGAGGTACAGCGACAGCGTCATGCCGCCACCCCGCGCGACCGCCGCGGCCGGGTGCCCAGCCACAGGGCGGCGATGGTGATCGCCGCGGTCAGGGCCGGGTTGAGGTAGAACAGCGGGATCGTCGCGGCCGAGCGCGCCGCGGCATCGGTCGCCGCGTTGGCGACCAGTTGCAGGAACATCACCACAAGCGATGCCGTCGCGATCTGCGGCACCAGACCCATCCGGCTGAACCCGCCCAGCAGCAGGATCGAGAAGGCCAGCGCCGGCGACAGCGCCGCGGTGAGCGTGGTGGCGATCCGGTCATGCGCCTCGCGCAGGAACCCCACCGGGCTGCCGCCGGTGCGCTCCAGATCGGCCGGCGCGGCGGCGAACAGCCGCAGCGTCGACAGCTCCCGCGTTTCCAGCTCCTCGCGCCCGGCGCCGTCATCGGGCGGCGCGATGTCGAAGGTCAGGTCGGTGAAGCGGGTGACCTCCAGCGTCCGGCCGGCCAGCGCGTTCATCGCCACCCCCTCGACCAGAACGAGCGAGGTGGCGCCGTCGCGATCGACGATGTAGGCGCGGTCGGAATAATAGTCCGCGCGGCCCCCCGCGCCGCGGGAATCGGACAGGAAGGTCTGGCGCAATTCGCCCAGGTCGGTGATCTCGCGGGCGTAAAGCGTGATCCCCGGTACCGGGTTGACGAAAGTACCCTCGACCAGCAGGCCCGCGACGATGTTGCGGTCGATCTCGTCGCGGCGCTCGG
>CAYUXM010000188.1:1199-5603 GCA_964448765.1 uncultured Rhodobacterales bacterium | reverse complement strand
CGCCCCGTCGCGCCGGGGAACGAGCCGCCGCGCCCCTCCGACCCGGCGCTCTATTCGGCGGAAGACAGCGACACGGCCTACCTGACGGACCGGACGCTCGCCGCGCTCGACATCCGCCGGGGCAAGCCCTGGTTCGCCCATGTCACCTACATCCGGCCGCATCCGCCGCTGGTGGCGCCGGCGCCCTGGAACCGGCTGGTCGATCCCGCGGCGCTGCCGGCGGCCGACCGCCGCCGCCCGGATCACCCGTTCCTCGACGCCTGGTTTTCCGCCCCGTCGAACCGCGGCCTGTTCTGGGGGTTCGACGGCGACTGCGCCGGGCTCAGCGACGCGCAGGTGGCGGAACTGCGCGCCGTCTACCTGGGCCTCACCGCCGAGGTCGATCACCACCTCGGCCGGCTGCTGGACTGGCTGGAGGCGACGGGGCAGGCCGACGACACGCTGGTGATCGTCACCGCCGATCATGGCGAGATGCTGGGCGACAAGGCGATGTGGGGCAAGGAAAGCGTCTTCGATCCGGCCTTCGCGGTGCCCCTGTGGATCCGCGATCCCAAGGGCGGCCGCGCCGGCCATGCCGTCGCGGCGCTGACCGAAAGCATCGACATCGCGCCCACGATCCTCGACTGGATCGGCCGCGCGCCGCCCGACGCGATGGACGGGGCCTCGCTTTTGCCGCTGGCGCGCGGGGAGGCGCCGGCGGGCTGGCGCGACGCGGTGTTCCTCGAGGCCGATTTCGGCAATCCCCGAAGCCCGACCCGGATCCAGCGCGCACTGGGCCTGACCGAACTTCAGTCCGGGGTTGCGATCTTGCGCGAAACCCATTGGAAATACGTGCATTTCGGCGGCAATGTGCCGCCGATGCTGTTCGATCTGGCGGACGATCCGGGCGAGACCCGCGACCTTGGTCGCGACCCGGCGCAGGCCGAGACCCGCGCCCGGCTGATGGCGAAGCTGATCGACCGGATGTGCGAACGCCGCGACCGCCGCCAGACCCGGATCCTGATCGGCGCGTGACCGGCCCGCGGTTTGGGCCGCCGGTATCGCGGCGGTGCGGGGGCGGCCGCGCGCCGCGCTAGGTCTCGGCCTGCACGGCGGCGCAGACGATGTCCATCGCGCGCAGCAGATCGGCCTCGGCGATCACCAGCGGCGGCGACAGCGTCAGCACGTTGCCGGCGCTGATCTTGAAGCTGAGCCCTGCGGCGAGGCAGCGGTAATAGATCCGCTCCGCCCGGTCCGGATCGGCGGCGCGGGCGGCGCGGTCGGCCACGATCTCGACCCCGACCATCAGGCCGCGGCCGCGGATGTCGCCCACCACCGGGCTGTCGCCGATCCGGTCGCGCAGCCGGGCCATCGCCAGTCCGCCCAGCTCCGCCGCGCGGTCCACCAGCCCCTCGTCGCGGATGATCTGCAGGGTGGTCAGCCCCGCCCGCGTCGTGACCGGGTTCTTTTCATGGGTGTAGTGGCCGATGGCGACGTCGCCGGCGACATCCAGATCGGCCCGCGCCACGACGGCGGCGAGCGGCAGCATCGCGCCGCCCAACGCCTTGCCCAGCACCACGATGTCGGGCACCACCCCGTCATGGTCGAAGCCGAACATCCGGCCGGTCTTGCCCAGCCCGGTCGGGATCTCGTCAAGGATCAGCAGCGTGCCGTGACGGCGGCAGGCGGCCTGCACCGCCTGCCAGTAGCCCGGCGGCGGCACCACCGGCACCGCGCGCATCGGTTCGGCGATCACGGCGGCGATATCGCCCTCTTTTTCAAGCACGTAACCGACCATCTTCGCGCAGGCGAGGCCGCAACTCTCCGGCCCCGAGTGGCCATAGGCGCAGCGGTAGCAGTGGAACGGCGCAACGTGTTCCGCGCCCGGCAGCAACGGGCCGGCGACATGGCTGCGGAACGTCGCCTCGCCGCCGATCGAGGCCGCGCCGAAGCCCGCGCCGTGGAACGCATCCCAGAACGACAGCGTCTTGAACCGCCCGGTCGCGGCGCGGGCGAGTTTCAGCGCCACCTCGACCGCGTCCGACCCGCCGGTGGTGAACAAGACCTTCGACAGGTCGCCCGGCGCGATCCGGCCCAGTTCCTCGGCCAGTTCCACCGCCGTCTCGCAGGCAAAGCGGCGCGGCGCGAAGGGCAGGGCCTCCATCTGCTGCCGGATCGCCTCTTTCAGCCTCGGGTGGCCATAGCCGATGTGGTGGACGGAATTGCCGTGGAAATCCATGTAGCGGCGGCCCGCGGTATCCTCGATCCAGATCCCCTCGGCCTTCGCGATGGTCGAGACGCAGGGCGAGGACAGCGACTGGTGCAGGAAGGCCGCCGCGTCGCGGTCCAGCAGCGCGCGGGTCGCCGGATCGGTCTCGCGCGCCGCCCATTCGGCGCGGGCGGCGGAGGTGTTGGATTCGCCCTCGGTATGGCGCGTCATCCATGCACCCAGGGCAGCGAGAAGGTCTTGACGTTGGTGAAGCTTTTCATCGCCTCGATCACGCCTTCCTTGTAGCCGTTGCCCGTGTCCTTGATGCCGCCGAAGGGCGACATCTCGATCCGGTAGCCCGGCACCTCCCAGATGTTCACGGTGCCCACCTTCAGCCCCGCGATATAGCGCTGCATCCGCCGGAAATCGTTGGTGCACACGCCCGAGGACAGGCCGAAGGCGGTGGAGTTGGAAATCCCGATCACCGCCTCGTCGTCGTCGGGGACACGGACCACCGGGATCACCGGGCCGAAGGTTTCCTCCATCACCAGGTCCGATCCGTGCGGCACCCGGTCGACCACGATCGGCGGCAGCAGCGCGCCTTTCCGGCCCGGATCGTAAAGCACCTCGGCGCCCTGCTCGGCGGCCTTGTAGACGCGCGATTCGAACAGCTTTGCGGCCGCTTCGTGCACCACCGTGCCCAGTTCGGTTTCCGAATCCATCGGGTCGCCGAAGCGCAGCTTCTTGGCCCGCTCCAGCACCAGCGGCACGAACCGGTCGGCCACGCTGTCCTGGCACAGGATGCGCTTGACCGCGGTGCAGCGCTGGCCGGAATTCTTGGTGGCGCCCGCCACGGCGAGATCGGCGGCCTTCGCGAGATCGTCGTCCGTGAGATCGTTGAGGATGATCAGCGGGTCGTTGCCGCCCAGTTCCAGCACCTGCCGCCTGTAGCCTGCCTTCGACGCGATCAGCTTGCCCACCGGCACCCCGCCGGTGAAGGTGATCAGGTCGATCTCGGGGTTGGTGATCATCTCGTCGCCGATATCGGCGGGCATGCCGGTGACGACCGACAGCATTTCGGGCGGCAGCCCGGCCTCGTAGAGAATGTCGGCCAGCACCAGCGCGGTCATCGGCGTCAGTTCGGTGGGCTTGACGACCATGCAGTTGTTGGTGGCGATGGCGGGGGCGATCTTGTGGCTGACCATGTTCAGCGGGTGGTTGAACGGCGTGATCGCGGAAATCGCGCGCAGGGGTTCGCGCAGGGTGAAGATCTTGCGCGCCTTGCCATGCGGGGTCAGATCGCAGGAAAAGATCTCGCCATCGTCCTGGATGCACAGCTGCCCCGCCAGCGTGTAGACGTCATAGGCGCGGCCGACCTCGTAGTAGCTGTCGGCCTTCGAAATTCCCAGCTCCAGCGTGATCAGCTGCGCCAGCTCTTCCTTTCGGGCGACGATCAGCTCGGCCGCCGTCAGCAGGATGCGCTGCCTTTCGTACCGCGTGAGCTTCGGCTCGTAAGCCGCTGCGATGGCGAAGGCTTCGCGGGCGTGGTCCGCCGTGCCGGCGGGCACGGTGCCGATCACCGAATTGTCCCAGGGATAGCGGACCTCGATGACGCCCTCGGCATCGACCTTGCGGCCGGCGATACGCATGGGTTCGTGGCGGATGGTCATGGCGCTACCCTTTCGCGGCGGCGGTGGTGGCGATCTGGAAAGCATCGAAGTTGCGCAGATCGGGCGCATCGGCCAGGTCCGGCACGGGGCGGTTGACGATGAACGGCACCGCCTGTTCGGTCAGCCCGCCGTGGCTGCGCAAGGGTTCCTTCAGCGCGGCAAGGTCGTGGCGATGGGCCGAGGTGCCGATCGTCATGTTTTCCGTCGAGATCATCACCACGTCGCCGATCCTGTCCTCGGGCAGGTCGTAGCGCGCCACGGCGGTGGCCTTGTCCACCACCTCCAGCATTTCGGGCAGGGCGGCGAGGCGCGCGGTGATCTCGCCCGCATTCGCGCCCTCGGGCAGGTAGGCCGTGGCGAAAGAGCCGAGCGCGCCGTGATGCACCACGTAGGGGTCGGTGATCGGCAGGATCACGCGGGCCGCACCCTTGCCCAGCCAGTCGTCCAGGAGATCCTGCACGTAGATCACGTTGGGCTGGCCATCGGCGCCGTGCTTGGGCTTCATCCCGTGATCGGCGGTCACCACGATCGCCGCGCCCATCGCGT
>CAYUXM010000188.1:0-1099 GCA_964448765.1 uncultured Rhodobacterales bacterium | reverse complement strand
TGCTTGGGCTTCATCCCGTGATCGGCGGTCACCACGATCGCCGCGCCCATCGCGTCGAGCCGGGCGAGGTAGCCGTCGACCATCGCGTAGAAGGCATCGGCCTCGGCCTCGCCCGGCGCGAACTTGTGCTGGATGTAATCCGTGGTGGTCAGGTACATCAGGTCGGGCCGGTCCTCGGCCAGAAGCTTCACCCCGGCGGCGAAGACGAATTCCGACAGGTCGGCGGAATAGACCTCGGGCACCGGGCGGCCAAGCCAGGCCGACGCGTTGTCGATCCCGTGTTCGGCCGTCGTGGTCGTGTCGGACTTCTCCGAGGAAAAGCAGAAGCCGCGGCCGCCCGAACAGTCCAGCCCGGCGCCCAGCAGCGCGCGCAGCTTGTCCTTGGCGGTGACCACGGCGACCTTCGCGCCGGCTGTCTGGAAGGCCGAAAAGATCGTTGGCGCGCGCAGGAAGCGGATGTCGTTCATCATCACCTCTTCGCCCGTGGTCGGGTCGAACAGGTAGTTGCCGCAGATGCCATGCACCGCGGGCGGCCGGCCGGTGGCGATCGACAGGTTGTTGGGGTTGGTGAAGGAGGGGATGACGGAATGCGCGGTCCGCGCCGTGCCCTGTGCCACCATCCGGTCCAGCGTGGGGGTCAGGCCCTTGGCGCTCGCCTCCGTCAGGTAGGCCGGTTCGCAGCCGTCAAGGCAGATCGCGATGGCGGGCACCCTGGGGAACGGGTAGTCGCGGCCATTGACGGTCACGGGCGGGCGGTTGGCGTCGGTCATGCGGGTCTGTCCTGTCTGAAGTCCGGTGCAGTGTCGGGGTCGGCGCGGCGGGGTCAACCCGCCAGCCGCTTGCGTTCCTCGTAGGCGGCGGCGGGCGGCGCGGCCGAGGCCACGCCCATCTCGGCCAGGCAGTCGCCGGCGGCCGCGACCACCCGGCGCATCACCGCCGCGTCCATCCGGCCGATGCAGCCGATGCGGAAACTGTCCACCACCGTCAGCTTGCCGGGATAGATGATGAAGCCCCTGGCCTTCATCAGGTCGTAGAACCGGGCGAAGGCGAAGGCCGGATCGGCGGGGCAGAAGAAGGTCACGATGATCGGCGACAGCCA
>CAYUXM010000187.1:0-5717 GCA_964448765.1 uncultured Rhodobacterales bacterium | reverse complement strand
CGCGGGCGATCTCGATCACGTCGGCCATCACCGCGCTGGCCGTCGGCCCTTCGCCGGCGCCGGCGCCGCGCAGCACGATCTGGCCGACGCTGTCGCCCTCGATCACCACCATGTTGGTGCCGCCCTGCAACTGCCCCAGCGGGCTGTCGGCGGGCACGAGGCAGGGCGACATCCGCTGTTCCAGCCCGCGGCCGGTCATCTGCGCCACGCCCAGCAGCTTGATCCGGAACCCCATGTCCCCGGCGCGGCGGATGTCGTCGATCGATATCCGCTCGATCCCCTGCAGTTGCACGTCGTCGAAGGCCACGCGGCTGCCGAAGGCGATGGCGGCCAACAGCGCCAGCTTGTGGCCGGCGTCGATGCCGCCGACGTCGAGGCTGGGGTCGGCCTCCAGGTAGCCCAGTTGCCGGGCCTCCTCGAACACCGTCTCGTAGGGCAGGCCGGCGCTTTCCATCCGGGTCAGGATGTAGTTGCAGGTGCCGTTCATCACGCCCATCACGCGGCGGATCTCGTTGCCCGCCAGACCCTCGGTCAGGGCCTTCACGACCGGGATGCCGCCGGCGACGGCGGCCTCGAACCGGATCACCCGGCCCGCCGCCTCGGCCGCGCCGGCCAGCGCGTTGCCGTGATGGGCCAGCATCGCCTTGTTGGCGGTCACCACGTTCTTGCCGGCGGCCAGCGCGGCCTCGGTCGCGGCCTTCGCGGGCCCGTCGGCGCCGCCCATCAGTTCGACGACGAGGTCCACGTCGTCGCGCCGGGCCAGCGCCACCGGGTCGTCTTCCCAGGCATAGGCGGACAGATCGACCGGCCGCTCGCGCGCCCGGTCGCGGGCGCAGACCGCGCTGATGGCGATCTCGCGCCCGGCGCGGGCCGCGATCAGCGCGGCATGGCGCTGCACGATCCTGACCACCCCGATGCCCACCGTGCCGAGGCCGGCGATGCCGAGACGCAGGGGCTTGGCGGACATGGAAAACCTCGTCGGTCGCTGCGGTCGTCGCCTGTTAGCCTGTTCGCCGCGGGCATGCAACGCGGGGCGCGCGGGGCTGCGCGGCGGGGCTCAGGGCACCGCCAGGGCCGCGGCCCGCTCGCGCAGCGCGTCGGCGCGGCCGGCGAGATCGGCCGCGTCGGGCAACTCGTCCTCCGCGTCGGTCCCGGCCTCGGGCCCGAGGCCCAGAACCGCATCGGGGGCGAGGCTTGGCCAGGGGCCCGACGGGGTTTCCCGCGCGCCGATCGCGTCGGGCACCGGCCAGTCGCAGGCGGCGAGCGCGAGGACAAGGGCGAGGGCGGCGGGGCGGGGCATGGCGGCGGCTTCCGGCGAGGATCGCGGGCGAGCCTAGGGGCAGGGCGGGGCCGGGGCAAGGCCGGGCGGCGGCCGAAGCGGGGGATTGAACTGAACGGGTGTTCAGATACTCTGGGCGCATGGCGCGCAAGACCGGATCGCATTCCGAAACCACCGGCCCGCGGGTGCGCGCGGCGGCGCTCAGGCTGTTCGCACGGCACGGCTACGCGGCGGTCTCGATGCGGCAGATCGCGGCCGAGGTCGGGGTGCAGGCCGGGGCGCTCTATCTTTACACGCCCGACAAGCAGACGCTGCTGGCCGACCTGATGATCGCCCATCTGGAGGAGTTGCACGCCGCCTGGGCGGCGGAGCCGAAACCCGGGGCGCCCCGCGCCGCGCTGGATGCCTTCGCGCGGTTTCACATCCGCTTTCACCTCGACCGGCCGGAGGCGGTGTTCATCGCCTATATGGAGTTGCGCAATCTCAGCCCCGAAAACTTCGCCCGCGTCGAGGCGCTGCGCCACCGGTACGAGGACGGGCTGGAGGCGATCCTCGCGCGCGGCGCGGCGGCCGGCGCGTTCCGGGTGCCCGACACGCGGCTGGCGACGATGGCGCTGATCGCGATGCTCACCGGCGTGACGAACTGGTACCGCGAGGGCGGCCGGCTGTCGCGCGGGCGGGTGGCCGAAATCTATGCCGACATGGCCCTGAAGGCGGTGGGCGGCTGAGCCCTGTCGCAGACGGAACAGACCGGGCGCCCGGCCGGCCCGAGGATCGGCCCGACATCGGCAGGGAGGCAAGCGATGCGGGTCGGATTCATCGGGTTGGGCAATGTCGGCGGCAAGCTGGCGGGAAGCCTGTTGCGCAACGGGATCGATTTGCAGGTCCACGATCTCGACCCGGACCGGATCGCCGATTTCGCCGCCCGCGGCGCGACGGCGGCTGCCGGACCGGCGGCGATGATGGCCGCCTGCGACACGGTAATCACCTGCCTGCCCTCGCCGGCGGCCTCGGCCGCGGTGGTCGAGGGGCCGGGTGGCATTCTCGAGGCGATGGCGCCGGGCAAGACCTGGCTGGAAATGTCCACGACCGATACCGACGAGGTCAAGCGGCTGGCCGCAAAGGTCGCCGCGGCGGGCGGGCGCGCCGCCGACGTGCCGGTATCGGGCGGCTGCCACCGCGCCGCGACCGGCAACATCTCGATCTTCGCGGGCTGCGACCGCGAGACCTTCGACGCGGTGTTGCCCCTGCTCACGATCCTGGGCCGGCGGGTGCTGCATACCGGGCCGCTGGGCTCCGCCTCGGTCCTCAAGGTGATGACGAACTACCTGGCCACCGCGAACCTGCTGACGCTGTGCGAGGCCTTCGTGACGATGAAGGCGGCGGGGATGGACATGGCCACCACCTACGAGGCGATCCGCATCTCCTCGGGCACCTCCTTCGTGCACGAGACCGAAAGCCAGCTGATCCTGTCGGGTGCGCGCGACGTCAATTTCACCATGGACCTCGTGCAGAAGGACATCGGCCTGTTCCAGAAGATCGCCGAGGATCACGCCGTGCCGCTGGAACTGTCGCCGCTGCTGATCGAGATCATGGCCGACGGGCAGCGCCGCTACGGCGAGCGGGCGCAGTCCGACCGGATCGTCGAGCGGCTGGAAGAGGCGACGGGGCTGGCGATCCGGGCGCCGGGCTTTCCCGACGAACTGGTCGATGACGAACCCGAGGAACGCGGCCAGGAGGTGCGCCCGCCGCGCTGACGCGGCACCGGGGCGGCCCGTGGCGGTCCGGGGCGGCCGGTTGCGGTGGCGAAGCCCTTGCGCCGCCGGCCGTCGCACCCTACGACACCGGCCATGACCGACGCGCCCGGCCCCCGCATCCTCGCCCGTATCCACCCGCCGCAGGCCAAGCGGTGGTTCGCGATCGCCTGTGTCGCGGCGCTGGGCGGGGTGCTGATCTGGGTCGCCATCGCCGAACCGCCGGAACATGCCTGGGCGATCGTGTTCCTGCTGGGCTTCGGCGCGCTCAGCCTGTGGCTGGCGGAACGGATGCGGCAGGCCACCGCCGGCAGGCTCACCCTGACCGAGGCGGGGCTGGAAGACGCCGACGGGCGGCTGATCGCGCCGATCGGGCGGATCGTCTCGGTCAGCCGCGGGGCCTTCGCCTTCAAGCCCTCGAACGGCTTCGTTCTGACCATGGACCGGGGCGACGGCTTCGCCTGGCAGCCGGGCCTGTGGTGGCGGATCGGCCGCAGGATCGGTGTTGGCGGCGTGATATTGGGCACGGAGGGCAAGTTCATGGCCGAGATGGTCGACGTGCTGCTGTCCGAACGCCGCGCGGCGGATCGCTGAAACCCGGTGCGCTGAAATTTTGGGCGATTGTCGCCGATTCCGACCTGCACTGTTAACCAAATCGGGCTAGTCTGGCCGCGCCGCGCGACCGTCAGGGCGCGCGTCCGTGTGACCAGGGAGGGTTCCGATCATGTCCGCAGCCGGCGAGCCGACATTCCGCCAGTCCGTCGATATCCTGTACAACCGCGCCGTCGCGGCGATGGACCTGCCGCCGGGTCTGGAAGAGAAGATCCGGGTCTGCAACTCCACCTACACCGTCCGGTTCGGGGTGCGCCTGCGCGGCAAGATCGAAACCTTCACGGGCTACCGCTCGGTCCATTCCGAACACATGGAGCCGGTCAAGGGCGGCATCCGCTACGCGATGTCGGTCAACCAGGACGAGGTCGAGGCGCTGGCGGCGCTGATGACCTACAAGTGCGCGCTGGTCGAGGCGCCGTTCGGCGGATCGAAGGGCGGCCTGTGCCTCGATCCGCGCGACTACGACGAGCACGAGCTGGAGCAGATCACCCGCCGCTTCGCCTATGAACTGATCAAGCGCGACCTGATCAATCCCAGCCAGAACGTGCCCGCCCCCGACATGGGCACCGGCGAGCGCGAGATGGCGTGGATCGCCGACCAGTACGCGCGGATGAACACCACCGACATCAACGCCCGCGCCTGCGTCACCGGCAAGCCGCTCAATGCCGGCGGCATCCAGGGCCGGGTGGAGGCCACCGGCCGCGGCGTGCAATACGCGCTGCGCGAATTCTTCCGCCATCCCGAGGACAAGACCAAGGCCGGGCTGTCGGGCGATCTGGACGGCAAGCGCGTGATCGTGCAGGGGCTGGGCAACGTGGGCTCGCATGCCGCGCGGTTCCTCGCGCTGGAGGACGGCGCGCGGATCACCGGGATCATCGAGCGCGACGGCGGGCTGTGGAACCCCGACGGCATCGACGTCGCCGCCGTGCAGGACTGGATGCGCGCCAACGGCGGCGTGCAGGGCTTTCCCGGCGCGACCTACGACGCCAACGGCACCGCGCTTCTGGAACGCGAGTGCGACATCCTGATCCCCGCCGCGCTGGAGGGCGTGATCAACCTGTCGAACGCCGACCGGATCAAGGCGCCGCTGATCATCGAGGCCGCGAACGGCCCGGTGACCTCGGGCGCCGACGAGGTGCTGCGCAAGAAGGGCTGCGTGATCATCCCCGACATGTATGCCAATGCCGGCGGCGTCACCGTGTCCTATTTCGAATGGGTCAAGAACCTCAGCCACATCCGCTTCGGCCGGATGCAGCGCCGCCAGGAAGAGGCGCGCCACCAGCTTCTGATCGACGAGCTGGAGCGGCTGTCGGCCGACAAGGAACTGGGCTGGACGCTGTCGCCGGGGTTCAAGGAACAGTATCTCAAGGGCGCCGACGAACTGGAACTGGTGCGATCGGGCCTCGACGACACGATGCGCGCGGCCTACCAGTCGATGCGCGAAACCTGGCATGGCCGCGACGACGTGACCGACCTTCGGATGGCGGCCTATATCGTCGCGATCGACCGGGTGGCCAACAGCTACCGCGCCAAGGGGCTGTGATCCGGACAGGCCTGTCCGGATAATTCCGCCCCGCCGCCCCGAAACGACCGCCGTCTGTCGCTTCCGGACGGGTTGGCGCGGATTGTGCATTGAAAATCCGCCGTGAACCCGGTTCAGTCGTGAACGGGACGGCAGGTGCTGCGGGCAGGGAGTGCTGCGATGCGTTATTCCGGGCTGCGGGTGATCGGCGAGGGGCTGTTCGGCAACAAGGGCTGGCGGCCGGCCTGGCGCGACCCCGAGCCGAAATCCGACTACGACGCGATCATCATCGGCGGCGGCGGCCACGGTCTGGCCACGGCCTATTACCTGGCGAAGAACCACGGCATCAGCAATGTCGCGGTGCTGGAAAAGGGCTACCTTGGCGGTGGCAACGTGGGCCGCAACACAACGATCGTGCGCGCCAACTACTTCCTGCCCGGCAACCAGGAATTCTATTCGCACTCGCTCAGGCTCTGGGAGGGGCTGGAGGCGGAGCTGAACTACAACGTGATGCATTCGCAGCGCGGGCTGATCAACCTGTTCCATTCCG
>CAYUXM010000186.1:0-5728 GCA_964448765.1 uncultured Rhodobacterales bacterium | reverse complement strand
GGCTACATGGTCGCCGCGCTGCGCGACGGAAAGGTGCTGAAGACCGAGGATTACAACAAGCTGCCCAAGGCCGAACGCGACGCGATCGACGCCAAGATCCCGCGCTTCCAGGAGGGGCTGGCGGACATCCTGCGCAACGCGCCGAAGCTGGAACGCGAACACCGCGCCCGCGTCGAGGCGCTGAACGCCGAGATGGCCGAGCGCGCGGTCTCGGCCCGGATCGGCGAGGCGCGGGCGGCGATCGGCGAGGTGCCCGAGATCGCCGCCTATCTCGACCGCGTGTGCGCCGACATGATCGAGAACCCCGAACTGTTCCTCGAAACCGCCAAGCAGCGCGGCAACGGCCCGTTTCCCGAGGCGGTGCACAAGGCGCATCAGCATCCCGCCTTTCGCCGCTACATGGTCAATGCCGTGATCGCGCAGGCACCGGGCAAGGACGGCACCGCCCCGGTGGAGACCGAGGATCTGCCCACGCTCGACCGGCTGGCCGGGCGGATCGAGCATGTCTCGCACATGGGCTCGCTGATGACGGATTTCACGCTGATCCGGCCCGGCGCGCTGCATCGCGCGAACGGCGGGTTCCTGGTGCTCGACGCGCGCCGGGTGCTGTCGGAACCCTATGCCTGGGACGCGCTGAAGCGCAGCCTGAAGAAACGCGCGATCACCATCACCTCCATCGCGGAACGGATGAGCCTGATCTCCACCACCTCGCTGGAACCCGATCCGATCCCGCTCGACCTGCGGGTGGTGCTGATCGGCGACCGGATGCTGCACGCGCTGCTGGTGCTGCTCGATCCCGACTTCCCCGAACTGTTCAAGGTGCAGGCGGATTTCGAGGACATCGTCGGGCGCGACGACGAAACCCTGGCGGGCCTGGCCGAGCTGCTGCGCTGCTACGGGGTGCAGCAGGGCCTTCTGCCGCTGGCCGACACGGGCGCTGCGGCGCTGCTGGACGAGGCGACGCGGATCGCCGACGATGCGAGGAAGCTGACGCTCCGGCTGAGCGAGTTGACCGACATCCAGCGCGAGGCCGAACACTACGCGCGCAGCGCCAAGGACGACGAGGTGACCGGCGCGCATGTCGCCCGCGCCGTCGCCGAACGCGACCACCGCGCCGCCCGGATCCGTGACCGGATGCAGGAGGCGATCGGCCGCGGCATCCGGATGATCGACACCGGGGGCGCGAAGACCGGCCAGATCAACGGCCTGTCGGTGGTCGGGCTGGGCGCGACGCGGTTCGGCCAGCCCTCGCGGATCACGGCGCGGGTGCGGATGGGCGGCGGCAAGCTGATCGACATCGAGCGCGAGGTCGAGTTGGGCGGGTCGCTGCATTCCAAGGGCGTGCTGATCCTGTCGGGCTACCTTGCGGCGACCTATGCGCCGGATGTGCCGTTCTCGCTGCACGCCAGCCTCGTTTTCGAACAAAGCTACGGCGGCGTGGAGGGTGACAGCGCGTCCTGCGCCGAGCTTTACGCCCTGCTGTCGGCGCTGTCGGGCCTGCCGATCCGGCAGGGGCTTGCGGTCACCGGATCGGTCAACCAGCTGGGCGAGGTGCAGGCGATCGGCGGGGTGAACGAGAAGATCGAGGGGTTTTTCGACATCTGCGCCGCGCGCGGCCTGACCGGCGATCAGGGCGTCCTGATCCCGCGGGCCAATGTCGAACACCTGATGCTGCGCGACCGTGTGGTGGAGGCGGTGGCCGAGGGCCGGTTCCGGATCGTGCCGGTGGCCACCATCGACGCGGGGATCGAACTGCTCACCGGCACCCCGGCGGGCCGGCGTGGCAAGGATGGCGATTTCCCCGAGGGCAGCGTGAACGCGCGGGTGGAGGCCGAATTGCGCCGCTTCGCCGAGGCGCGGCGCAGGTTCGGCCTGCGCGCCGCCGCCGCCGACGGCGGAACGGCGCCATGAGCGCGCCGGCGCCGGGCGGACGGCGGCTTGTGATCGCGGCGACAAGCTGCGCGGATGCCGAATCCGCGCTGGCCTTCGCCAGCCCGCTGCTGACGGAGGGACCGCGGCGGCTGGCCGGGGTGATGTTCGACGAGGGCATGGCGGCGCTGGCCGTCAGCCCCGCCCAACGGCTCGTCTCGGTCGGCGGCGGGCTTCGGGCGCTGCCCGATGCCAAGGCGGCGCGGCTGTGGTCGCGCGGCGAGGCGCGCGGCTTTCGCGAAAGCCTTGCCGCGCTGGCCGAGGGCCTCGCGGCGGAATGGTCGTTCGAGACGGCGGCGGGCGACATGGTCGCCGGGGCCTGCGCCGCGCTCGGGCGCGACGACCTGTTGCTGCTGGGCCACCGGCCGCTGTGGCGGATGACCGGCCCTGTCCTGCTGATCGGTTCCGGCGGCGGCGCGGACGCGTCCCGCGCGCTGGCCGCGGCGCTGGCCCGCGCCCGGTCGACCACCGTGGCGGAGGTGCCGGCCGCCGGCCCGGCCGAAACCCTCGGGCGGCTGGAGCGCAGCCACGCCGCGGCCGTCGTGGTCGATACCGCGGCCGGGCCGTTTCGCGATGCCGCGGCGCTGCGGATGCTGTTCGCCGCCGCGCGCTGCCCCGTCGCGGTCCTCGGCGGCGGCCGGATGCGGGATGGCACAGGATGGCAGGCCGCGAAGGGGGCTGATCGATGACCGGCAGGACTCACGTTTCGGACAGGGCGCGCAGGGCGCGGATCTCGGCGATCAAGGAGATGTCGATCCTCGGCGCGAAGGTGCCCGATGCCGCCTCGCTGGCCTGGGGGCTGCCGTCGTTTCCGACGCCCGAACCGATCCGCACCGCGGCGGCCCGCGCGCTGGCCGACGACCCGCGGGCCGGCATGTATGCCCTGCCCGCAGGCCTGCCGGAACTGCGCCGCGCCGTGGCCGAGGAACACCACCGCCGCACCGGGATCGGGATCGACCCGGAACGCCGGGTGACGATCACCGCGGGCAACATGCAGGGCCTCGACACCCTGTTCCAGGTGCTCGTCGATCCCGGCGACGAGGTGATCGTGACCGATCCGGGCTTCGTGTCGCATATCCAGCAGATCCGGTTCTTCGGCGGCGTGCCGGTCTACTGGCGGATGGACGAGGCGGCGGGCTGGCAGCCCGATCCGGCCGAGTTGCCCGGCCTCGTGACCGAGCGCACCAAGGCGATCGTGATCGTCACCCCCTCGAACCCGACGGGGCGGATCCTGACCGAGGCGACGCTGCGCGCGGTGGCCGAGGTCGCGCTGGCCCGCGACCTGATCGTGATCGTCGACGATCCCTACCGGCACTTCACCTATGAAAACCGCGCGCGGTTCTTCGATCTCGCCGGCCTGCCGGACCTGGCCGACAACCTCGCCTATCTCTTCACCTTCTCGAAGGCCTACGCGATGAGCGGCTGGCGGGTGGGCTACGCCGTGCTGCCCGAGGCGCTGGTCGACGAGGTCGTGAAGGTGCACGACAAGACGATGATCTGCGCGCCCAGGATATCCCAGATCGCGGCGCTGGCCGGGCTGGAAGGGCCGCCCGATCACCTCGCCGAATTCGAGCGTATCCTCGGCCGCCGCCGCGACCTGATCTGCGAGCGACTCGACCGGCTGGACAGCGTCTTCGCCTATGTCCGGCCCGAAGGCGCCTACTACGTCTTCCCCCGGCTTCTCGACACCGCCGACGACGTGGGGTTCGCGCATCGCCTGCTGGACGCGGCGCATGTGACGGTGACGCCGGGCAGCGCCTTCGGCCCGTCCGGTGCCGGGCATGTGCGGATGGCCTATTGCGTGGGCGAGGACGTGCTGAACACCGCCTTCGACCGGCTGGACGCGCATTTCGGGGCCTGACCGGCGGGCCCGGTTGCGACCCTAGAGATGACACGAATTGTCAGTGCCCGGCGCTTCGGGCCTCATCGACCGGAAGCGGCGGCGGGCGCCGGCTGGTGGCCAGGGGGTGGCAATGGCTTGGACGGATTTCGCGGAACGGTTCCCCGGCGCCGGTTGCGCCACCCCGCCCGAGGCGACGAACCGCGCGATCGGCACGGTCCTGCGCCGGTGGCGCTGCGCCGTCGGCGCGACCCAGAAGGACGTGGCCGACGGCATGGGCATCTCGTTCCAGCAGCTTCAGAAATACGAAGGCGGGCTGAACCGGATCTCGGTATCGCGGTTGATCGACTATTGCGCGGCCCTCGGCGTGTCGCCGCAGGCGGTTCTGGCCGAGATCCTCGACGCCTGCGGCTGGCACGGCAACGGGGCGGTGCCGCGGGCCGGGGCGGCGCGTCACTCCAGCGCGGCCGCGAGGATGTCGGCACCATCGCGCACCGGGTCGGTCACCGGCAGGCCGGTTTCGGCCGCCGTCTCCTCGATCGCGCGCCGCGCCGCCGCCGCGTCCAGCCGGGCGGTGTTCAGCGCAATGCCCCGCACCTTCGCCGCCGTCAGCACGCCGTTGGCCGAGGCCGTCATCTCGTTTAGCGCGATCACCTCGGACAGCGGCGGGATGCGGACATGGTCGAGCGTGTCGAGGGTTTCCATCCCGGCGCGGTGGCACAGGATCATCGCGTTACAGGCGCTGCCGCGCATCAGCGGCAGAGTGGCGGTGGAGCCGGGATGCAGAAGCGACCCCTGCCCCTCGATCACCACCACGTCGTTGTCGCCGGCTTCCAGCACCATGCGCTCCACCGCGCCGCTGGCATGGTCGACGCGGAACGCGTCCAGCGGGATGCCGTTGCCCATGATCGTGATCCCGGTCTGGCCGGAGGCGAGGAAGGCCGCCTTGCGGCCCCGCGCCAGCAGGCTGCGGTGCAACTCCAGCCCCGCGGTCATCTTGCCCACCGCCATGTCGGTGCCGACCATCAGCACCCGGGTGTTGCCCAGCTGCGCGGCCTTGGCGGTGCCGATCTGCGGCAGGTCGCCCACCGGCGTGCGGATGTCCCAGATCCACTGGCCGGGTTGCAGATCGTGGCCGAAATGGGTGTTCAGCCGGTCGTGCAGGCCGTTGACGATGGACAGGCCCGATTGCGCCGCATGGGCCAGCACCGCCATCCATTCCGGCGGCACCCGCCCGCCCGACGGCGCGGTGCCCAGAACCAGCACCTGCGCGCCCAGCGCCATCGCGGCGTCCAGGTCGGCGACGATCGGCACGGCGCTGTCCACGGTGCAGACCTCGCGCACCGTCTTGCCCGCCGCGTGGCTGTCGATCACGGCCACCACCGGGTTGCGGCCATAGCGCAGGATGCCCTCGGCCATCTTGGCGTTCAGAAGGCCCATCGTGGCCTCGGCATAGATCGCGATGGGGGTGGCGGGATCAAGCATCGCGGGGGCGTCCTCCGTGGCCGGGGCGATCCTCGGGCAGGGTGACGCCGGCCTCGAAGGGCGCGCCGGCGGCCGGATCGGGATCGAGGTTGAGATGGGAGTCGAGGTCGATGTAGTCGAACAGCGCGCCCAGCGAGGCGCCGGCCGCGATCGCGACGGAACTTTCGCCCATGCAGCCGATCATCGTCTGCAGCCCGAAGGCGCGCGCGGTGGCGACGATCCTGAGCGCCTCGGTGATGCCGCCGCATTTCATCAGCTTGAGGTTCACGCCGTCGACGCGATCGGCGAAACCGGGGATATCGCCCGACATCCGGCAGCTTTCGTCAAGGAAGATCGGCAGCGCACGGTCGCGGAACAGGTCCGGCAACTGATCCTCGGCCCCGCGCACCAGCGGCTGCTCGACGTAGTCCACCCCGCGTTCGGCCAGCCAGCCCATCATGTGCCGCGCATCGGCCAGCGACCAGCCGCCGTTGG
>CAYUXM010000185.1:0-5736 GCA_964448765.1 uncultured Rhodobacterales bacterium | reverse complement strand
GCAGGCCGGGGCGCGCCGGATCGTAGAGGTAGAATTCCACCTCCAGCGCGGCGACGGGGCACAGGCCGGCGGCGGCATAGTCCGCGATGACGGCGTGCAGGATGTGGCGGCAGGCGGTTTCGACGGGCCGACCATCGGGCCAGGCCATGTCCACCAGCACCACCGCCGTCGCCGGATCGGCGGCGGAGACGAAGGGCGGCCGCGACACGCGATGCACGAAGATGTCGCCGTCGCCGGTGGCCAGCACCTCGCGGCAGCCCGGAATCTCCTCGCCGATGAAATCCACGGTGGGCATCGACAGCGGCACGGCCGCGCCACCCGCGTCGATCTTCGCCGCATGGGCGCGCGGCACCGCCTTGCCGCGCAGCACCCCGTTCACGTCCGGCGTGGCGATCACGACCGTTTCGACCGCGGGATGCGCGCAAAGCCAGTCGGCAACCGGCTGCCGGCCGGCCTTGCTGGCGGTGTCGTCCGTCATGTCACTCCCATCCGTCACGTCCGAAGACCGGGAGTCACAGTTTGCGGAATTCCGCGCCGCAGGCAACGCCCGCGCCCGCCGGACGCGCCGGCGGGCGGGCGTCTCAGGGCCGCCGGCTGACCGTCGGCCAGCCCAGCGCGCGCGACAGCGGCAGCGCGCCGCCGCGGATCACCGACCGGCCACGCCGGCCGCGGGTGATCAGCGGCATCGGCCAGAACAGCCGCGACATGTGCCGCGTGCCCTGCATCGCCGAGCCGGCCTTGCGCTTGCGCGTCACCAAGGGCATCGGCCAGAAGAACCGCGACATGTGCCGCCCGCCGCGGAACACGCGGTTCTTGCGCGGTTTTTTCGACAGGAGCGGCAGGCACAGGCCGACCGAGATCGGCTTGCCCTCGTAATCGCCCATGCCCAGATCGAGCGTCATGAACCGCGGATGGCCCCTGAGGATGCTGGGCGCATGGTCCGGCCCGTCGGGGAAATAGTGCTCCTCGGTCACGTCCGCGACCTCGACCGGCGTGCTCGCCGCGATCGTCTCGCGGGTGATACGCGCGGCGCCGAGCGGCTTGTAGGTCGCCGCCACGACCAGAAGCGCCGCGCCCTCGGCGACCTTGTCGGCATAGGCCCCGATTGCCGACTCGTGCACCTGCGCCCGCGTCATCCGGTCGGTCAGCTTGGCCTTGTCGGTGCCGGTGATGACCTGGATCGCGTAACCGGGCAGGCCCTCCCACCTCAGCCGGCTCGCGACGCTGTCGGCCGCCTTCTCTTCGGCGTAAAGCCGCGTGATCAACGTTGTCATGCTACCTCCACGGGGTTTTTCCGAGTGTCATGGCCGGCCAGATCGCGATGCCCGGCCGCATCTTTGTGCCCTGCGAACCGTCCCAGGGGAACGGCCACCGCGATGGCGAGAACGAGGAACGCGGCTTCGGTCATGAACACCACTGTATAGGGCGCCGCGGGCCCGTATCCAGCCAGCGCCGGCATCGCGACGAGCACGTCGCGGACGATGCCGGCCAGCGCCATGCCGATCCCGGCGCAGGTGGCCTGCACGGCCCCCCAGGCGCCCAGCGCGAGGCCGATCTGGCCCGCGGGGGCCGAACGCATCGTGGCGGTCAGCGTCGCGTGGCCAAACAGCCCCGCACCCAGCCCGGTCGCGAAGGTCCCGGCGAGGAACAGGCCCGGCTGGTCCAGCACCGAGGACAGCACGATCGCGAGGAAGCCGGGAATGCCGATCGCCGCGCCGAGCCGGCCCAGAGGCACGGGCGCCCCGCCCCGGCCCAGCACGCGCGAGGCGATGCCGAAGCCCGCCAGCGTACCGCCGGCGAAGAGCGCGGTGAGTTTCGTGGTCTGCGCGACGGTAAAGCCCAGCGCCTGGCCGCCGTAGGGTTCCAGCAGCACGTCGGCCATGCCGAAGCCGAAGGTGCCCAGCCCGATGACCACCAGAAGCCGGATCGTTCCGGGCCCGCGCATCAGCTGCTCCAGCGCCGCGCGGAAGGCCGGGGGCCGCGCCGTCAGCATGGCATGGGCGCGTTGCCGGTCGCGGGCCTCCTGTTTCCACAGGGCGAGGAGGTTGAGCGCGACGGTCGCGACGGCGGCGCCCTGGATCACCTGGATCAGCCGTCCGGGCGTGTAGTTTTCCAGAAGCGCCCCGAACACGAGCGCGCTGCCGACCATTCCGAACAGCAGCATCACATACATCAGGCCGACGACCTTGGGCTGATCCTCTTCGACGACGAGGTCGGTGGCCAGCGCAAGGCCAACGGTCTGCACCATGTGCACACCCGCGCCGACCAGCAGGAAGGCGAGCGCCGCGGCGCTCAGCCCGATCCAGCGCGGCGCGTCCACCGCCTCGCCGTAGCCCGACAGCACCAGCAGCGCGAAGGGCATGATCGCGAAACCGCCGAACTGGTACATCGTGCCCTTCCAGATATAGGGCACGCGGCGCAGCCCCAGCGCCGAGACATGGGTGTCGGACTTGTAGCCGATCAGGGTGCGGAACGGCGCGAAGACCAGCGGCAGCGCCAGCATCCCGGCGACGAGCGAGGCCGGCACCGCGAGTTCAACGATCATCACGCGGTTCAGCGTTCCGACCAGCAGCACCAGCGCCATGCCGACGGTGACCTGAAACAGCGACAGCCGCAACAGCCGGCCAAGCGGCACCTCGGCCGTCGCGACATCGGCGAACGGCAGGTACCGCGGCCCGACCCGGGCAAGGGTTCTCAGGGCGAAAGCGCGATAGTCGAACATCTGTGGCGCCTGCGAATCTCGCGGCGGGGCCGGATGCGGCCACACGCCGCCGGGTGCGTGAAGGAGCCCGCCGGGGATGCCCCGGCGGGCTCGTCCGTCATTGCGTGATGGGCGGTCTCGTCAGCCCATCCGCCGACGCGAGCGTTTCCGGCGCCGCCATGACGGCTTTCGCGACGCTCCCGTCGGGCAGCACGACCAGGATTTCCTGGGCGCCGGCGCCCTGCGGCACCACATAGGCGGCCTTCGCCGTGTCTATGCCGGCCTCGGGCAGCTTGGCCGCGGCCATCTCGTCACCCGAGCCGAGCGGCTGCCCCTTGAGGAAGTCACCCACCCAGGAGGTGTTCGTGAGCACGGCCACATGGACCGCGAACGACCCCACGGCGACGGCGCTGAGGAACAGCGGAATCCCGACCGTGGGTTTCACGACAAGCCACATCTTTGCATTGTTCATGGCTTACCTCCCTACCCGAGCCAGGGGGTCGAAACGGCGACGAGGATATGCGCGAGTGCCGCGATAGCCCCGAATACCCGGGTACCGTCTATGAGATAGCTGTGGACTTCCTCAGCCTCTCTGAGTGTCAGGCCTGTCGGCCATACTTTGTCGGGGTCATCTGTCATGTCCCGTATCCTCCGAAGATGCTTTCTCCAGTCGGCGAAGGGACCGATCCAGCGCTGAGCAAAGACAGGCCCGCTCCACCCTCTCGGCGGCGCGCGGAACGCGACACCATTTTCACAATGTCAAGTTTTTCTGACAATGACAACTGTAAAGATTGCTTTACACATTTGCGGGGGCGCGGCATGGCGCCGCGCCGCCCGGCCCGGCGGCGGCGGATCGCCGGGCCGGGCCGCCGCGCGATTCCGCCCCGGGTCGCCGGGCTGCACTGCAGCGGCACGCCGACCTACGACCTGTACCGCCACCTGTGCCGCGACACGATCCTGTTCTTCGCCAACCGTGCTCCGGCCTCCGAGATCATCGGCGAGGCGGCGCTGGCCGGGCGGCTGGAGGCGTTGCGCAGCGGCGCGCCACCGCCGCCGGACCCCACCAGCGTCGCGATTCGGCCACGGCGCGGCACCCATCGGGGCGCGTTCGCCTTTCTATAGCTTTCGGCACGCGAGCAATCCTTTCAAAGGCCGGCGGGCACTGCTTCGTCTGCCGGATACCGCCAGCGGCGCGGCATCGCCCGCCCCCGCCCCGGCGGCACGGAATTTGAGGACCCGTTTCACCCAAGCCACGGACAACAGCCTTGAAGCTTGCATTTGTCGAACAGAAAGCGCCGGATTTTGCCACGATCGAGCGCCTCCTTGCCGCCCCGGCCGCACAGAACAAGTGGTCGAACCGCGGCCCGCTCTACTCCGGTTTGCGACAGTGCCTGTCCGATCATGTCGCACGGCCCGCCGGCACGGCGCTGGTGCCGCTGGCCAACGGCGGAATGGCGCTGGAGGCGATGGCGCGGCTGCTGTCCCACCGGGCCGGCCGGAAGCTTCGCTGGGTCGCCTCGTCGTTCAGCTTCCGCAACATCGGCCGCGGCTATTTCCACGATGTCACCCTGCTCGATTGCGACGACCGCGGATTGCTCGATCTCGACCAGTGCGCGGCCCTCGACGGCGGCGATCACGACGGCATCATCGTCACCAACCCGTTCGGCCTGCTCGACTACGGCGAGGGCCTTGCCGGCTCGTCGCACTGGCTGCAGAACGGCAAGCTATCGGAGATCGCCTGCGCCTTCCACCTCGACCGGCTCTTGCGGGCGGACGACTGGGCGCCGCGCTACCTCGCCCAGCGCCGGCGGTTGCTGGAGATCGCCTGCGATCACGGTTTCGTGCCGCTGGCGGTGCCCGACTCCGACATCCCGATGACGGCGATGCCGCTGCGCGCGCCGCACGCGCTGGATGACGAGGCGATCGGCCGGACCGCGTATCTGACGCTTGCGAAATACTACCAGCCGCTGCGCGACCTTCCCCGCGTGACCGCGCTGTTCTCGCGGCTGGTCAACGTGCCCTGCCACCCGGACCTCGCGCGGCTTACCGACGACCAGATCGCCGAGGATCTGCGGCTGCTTTCCGGCCGGGGAACGTCGCGCCCGGTCAACGCCCTGCGGCGCGGCACGGCCACGCTGCGCACCAGATCCGGCGGGGTTGCCGCCGCGTCGCCTCTCGCGGCCTGCCTCGAACCCCGGACCGCGCCGGACTGCACCGGGCCCAGGCCTGCCCTGCGCAGCTGACCATGCCGGCGCGGGCGTCCCGGCGCCGATCCGGTCAACTCATCGGCATCGTCGCGCAGGCACGGAAGGCCGCAACCTCGGGCGCCGCGCCCGACAGGTCGATGGCGACCCGCCTGTCCCCCGCGATCGCGATCGCGGCTGCGTTGAACTCCAGCCCGTTCAGGACGTTGCCGAACCCGCGGTCGGTCACGGTCAGGCTGCGCCCGCCGTCGGACAGCACGTGCCGGATCGTCGAGATCGTGATGCCCCGCTGCCCCTCGAAGCGGATCGCGAAACCGTCGGTCTCAGGCCAGGGCACGGCGGTGCGGATCGAGATGCTGTAGCGCGGCACGGACGGATCGTAGGTCAGACGGACCTTCGCATCGGCGCCGGAATGATCGAGCGTGCAGATCGCGCCTTCGGCCCCGGCCTGCCATGCGTGGAGCGGAGAGGCACAGAGCAGGATCGGCAGGGCGAGGCGCGGGATCCATCGGGTCATCCGACAATAATGGGCCGCGGCCGGGCGCTGGCAAGGGCGAGGCGCGGCCGGGAGGCGACCGTAGGGGCCAGTCGCCAGCCCCGCCCGCATGCGCCCGGCCCGCGCCACGGCGCCCCGTCGCCCGGGCGTGGCGTGCCGGGCGAATGGCACGGGGTGACGGCTACTCGGCCGCGGTGCGCAGGGGAGCGTCGGTGGAATGCCCCCACTGAAGTGGTCCACCAACTGGGGTAGCTTTGCCCCGTCAATTGGAGGATCCGGGGATGGCTGGGAAGCGAGAGAAGCCCGAAGATATCGTCATGAAGCTGCGGCAGGTT
>CAYUXM010000184.1:0-5942 GCA_964448765.1 uncultured Rhodobacterales bacterium | reverse complement strand
CATCGCCATCGTCGTCACCGCCGCCGCCACCCGCCGCGGCAGCCAGGCCGAGGCCGACGCCCAGCGCCAGAAGGCCGGTCATCATCGGGTTCGCCGCCGCCCCGGCGGCCGCCTCGCCCAGGCCGAAGCCCAGGCCGGGGTCCGCCGGCGCGAGGCCGGTGGGCTCCATCTCGGGTGCGAGAAACTCGGGGGTCTCGAAAAACCCTTGCGCGCTGGCCGGTCCGGGCGTCGCGGCAAGGGACAGAACGGCCATGCCGGCCGCGGGGATGCGATACACGCGCAACTCGTCACCTATCAACTGTCACTGCTCGGCAGGGCCGGCTGCGCCCGATCTGCGCCGGGTCGGAGGCCCCATCTGTGGATAAGCCTAGGAAGGCGGGGCCGTCGCGGTCAAGCCCGCCGGCCGGACGGGCGCCGCGCGCTGCGCCGACCTGTTGCGCGCCTGCGTCAGTCCGGCAGGGGCGGCGCGGGGCCGCGGTAGCGCGCGAGATCCTCGTCGCTCGCCCCGGTTTCGTCCCAGACGCCCAGCAGCACGCCCTTGCGGCGCGACTTGCCGCGCCGGGCCGCGATGTCGGCATCCGAAATCGCGGTGCGCTGCGACATCCGCCGCGCCCAGCGGTTCAGGTGGCCGTACATCCCGTCGATCACCCCGTCATGGTCGGGATCGTCGCCGAGGTCGCGCAACTCCTGCGGATCGGCGGCAAGATCGAACAGCATCGGGCGGAACCCGCCCTCGGCGTGAACCATCTTCCAGCGCTCCGTCGCGACCATCATCAGCCGGCAGTCCTTCGGCGCCAGCCCCAGCTGCGCGGCGACCGGCGAGGCGGAATAGTCGTATTCGCTGATCGCCGCCGCGCGCCAGGGCGCATCCTCGCCGCGCAGCAGCGGCAGAAGCGACCGGCCCTCGACGACATGGCCGGGCACCGCGCCGCCGGCGGCCTCGATGAAGGTGGCGGCCAGATCGATCGACTCGACCAGCGCGGCGGACACCGTGCCGCGCGTCGCGTCGGCCTCGGGCCGCGGGTCGGCCACGATCATCGGGATTCTCACGGAGGGATCGTGGAACAGGTCCTTCTCGCCCATCCAGTGATCGCCCAGGTAATCGCCATGGTCCGAGGTCAGCACGATCATCGTGTCGGCGATCTGCCCGGTCTCTTCGAGGTAGTCGAGCAGCCGGCCCAACTGGTCGTCGCATTGCTTCACGAGGCCCATATAGGCCGGGATCACCGCCGCGCGCACCTCGTCGCGCTGGAAGGCGCGGCCGATCGTGCCCTGCGCGAAGGCGCCGTAGACCGGGTGCGGATCCTGCAGTTCGGCGGGGCTGCGCACCGCCGGCAGCACGTGTTCGGCCCCGAACATCGCGTGATAGGGCGCCGGCACGATATAGGGCCAGTGCGGCTTGATGTAGGACAGATGCGCCAGCCACGGCCGGCCCGATCCGCGCCGATCCTCGATGAAATCGATGGCGCGGGAGGTCAGCCAGGGGGTTTCGCTGTCCTCCTCCTTCACATGGGCGGGCAGGACCGCGTTCTTCATCAGGAAACCCGAGGCGATGTCGCCCGCCGGGTCGACGCCGGAATTGGCATGGTCGTGCCAGGGGTTCTCGCCGCCATAGCCCCGCGCCCGCAGGTATTCGTTGTAGGGCGAGCGGCGGCTGTCGTAGAACCCACCGGGCCCCTCGGCCCAGAGCCCGTCGTCACGGATCCAGACGTCGAAGCCGCATTCGGCCAGCCGCGCGCCGATCACGCCCTCGCGCGAAATCCCCAGCCGGTCCATCCCCGCCGCGTCCACGCTCATGTGGGTCTTGCCGATCAGCACCGTTTCCATCCCCAGCGGACGCAGGTGATCGCCCAGCGTCATCTCGCCGACCTTCAGCGGATAGTTGTTGTAGCTGGCCCCGTGGCTGTGGACGTAGCGCCCGGTGTAGAAGCTCATCCGGCTCGCGCCGCAGACCGGGGACTGGCAATAGGCCCGGTCGAACCGCACCCCCATCGCCGCGACGCGGTCGAAATTCGGGGTGTGCAGATGCGGATGGCCGGCGCAGGACAGGTAGTCGAAGCGCAGCTGGTCATACATGACGAACAGGATGTTCACGCCGCCCTCCCGCGCCGGATCGGTGCCAGCCTAGCGGCGCGCGGGCGGCAGGGCCAGAGCCCGCCCCGTGATGCGCGGGGCCGGTCGTGTCACGGGGGCTTCGCGCCCCCGGGGCCGGCTGTGCCGGCCCTCCCCCGCGGGATATTTGCGGACCAAAATCGGGCGCGGGCGGGCGCGACGGGCGGGCTTGCCAGCCCGGCCGCGAGGTGCGAGGTTCCCCGCACCCTGTGCAGATGGTGCCGATGACCCCGCATGTTCCGCCCGTCCGGACGCCGCCCGCCGCGGCGCCCGAGACCTTCACCGATCCTGCCGCCGCCGTCGCGCGGCTGGAAACGCTTTACGACGAGGCGGTGACGTTTCTTGTCCGCGCCTTCGAGGGGGCCGCGGCCTCCGGCCGGCCGGAGGCGCGCTACCGCGCCTTCTACCCCGAGATCCGGCTGACCACGACAAGCCATGCCCAGACCGACAGCCGCCTGAGTTTCGGCCATGTCGCGGCGCCGGGCACCTATGCGGCCACGGTCACCCGGCCCGACCTGTTCCGCAACTACCTGACCCAGCAGATCGGCATCCTGATGCGCAACCACGGCGTCGGCGTCGGCATCGGCGCCTCGGCCACGCCGATGCCGGTGCATTTCGCCGTGGCCAACAACCCCGCCGTCACCGTGCCGCAGGAGGGCGTGCTCGATTTCTCGCTGCGCGACGTCTTCGACGTGCCGGACCTGTCGACGACGAACGACGACATCGTCAACGGCACCTCGCCCGGCCATCCCGACGGGTCCGGCCACCTGGCCCCGTTCACCGCGCAGCGGGTGGACTATTCGCTCGCCCGGCTGTCGCATTACACCGCGACCGCGGCGGAGCATTTCCAGAACCACGTGCTGTTCACCAACTACCAGTTCTATGTCGACGAGTTCGAGGCCTTCGCGCGCCGGGCGCTGGGCGATCCCGAAAGCGGCTACGTCAGTTTCGTCGGCCCCGGCAATCACGAGATCACCGATCCCGCCGCGCCGTTGCAGCAGCTGGCGAAGATGCCGCAGATGCCCTCCTACCATCTGAAACGGGAAGGCGGCGCGGGGATCACGCTGGTCAACATCGGCGTCGGCCCGTCGAACGCCAAGACCGCGACCGACCATATCGCGGTGCTGCGCCCGCATGCCTGGATGATGGTCGGCCATTGCGCCGGGCTCAGGAATTCGCAGTCGCTGGGCGATTTCGTGCTGGCCCATGCCTATCTGCGCGAGGACCGGGTGCTGGACGACGATCTGCCGGTCTGGGTGCCGATCCCGGCGCTGGCGGAGATCCAGATCGCGCTGGAGCAGGCGGTGGCCGATGTCACGCGGCTGGAAGGCTACGAACTCAAGCGGATCATGCGCACCGGCACGGTCGCCACGCTCGACAACCGCAACTGGGAACTGCGCGACCAGTCCGGCCCGGTGCAACGGCTGAGCCAGTCGCGCGCCATCGCGCTCGACATGGAAAGCGCCACGATCGCGGCGAACGGATTCCGGTTTCGCGTGCCCTACGGCACGCTGCTGTGCGTGTCCGACAAGCCGCTGCATGGCGAGCTGAAGCTGCCCGGCATGGCGACCGAGTTCTACAAGACCCAGGTCGCCCGGCACCTGCTGATCGGGATCCGGGCGATGGAGCGGCTGCGCGAGATGCCGCTGGAGCGGATCCACAGCCGGAAATTGCGGTCCTTCGAGGAGACCGCCTTCCTCTGACGGGCGAAAAAACGCCGAAAACGCTAGAAAAACGCTTGCCAGAGGCCACAAAACGTTGTGTAGCCCCCCTATATGACGTTTAATTACCGGAATGACCCCCAAAACGCGGGGCCGAGTGAGGAGACAGAGCCATGTCCAAACCGATGACCAAGACCCAGCTCGTTGCGGCGCTTGCCGAAGAAATGGGTTCGGACAAGAAGACCGCGGGCGCCGCGCTCGACGCGATTTCCGCCGTGATCACCAGCGAGGTCGCCGGCGGCGGCGCCGTGACGATCCCGGGGATCGGCAAGATCATGTGCCGCGCCCGGCCGGAGCGCCAGGTGCGCAACCCGGCGACCGGCGAAACCTTCACCAAGCCGGCCGACAAGCAGGTCAAGATGACCATCGCCAAGGCGCTGAAGGACAGCGTCAACGGCTGATCGCACCAGAGTTTCCGGCACCGGCCCTTGCGGCCGGCGCCGGCCGCGATAGGGTCGCCCGGGGGCGGCCCTTTTCGTTGCCAAGACCGCCCTGCAACCGGGGACAGCGAATGGATCTGCGCGCCATCGGCATGGGGCTGGCCTTTGCCCTGATGTGGTCCTCGGCCTTTTCCTCGGCGCGGATGATCGTGGCCGATGCGCCGCCGCTCACCGCGCTGGCGATCCGGTTCCTGATTTCCGGCGCGCTGGGCGTGATGATCGCGCGGGCGATGGGGCAGACCTGGCGGCTGACCCGGCCGCAATGGCTGGCGGTGGTGGTGTTCGGGATCTGCCAGAACGCGCTCTACCTCGGGCTCAACTTCGTCGCGATGCAATGGGTCGAGGCCTCGCTGGCCTCGATCATCGCCTCGACCATGCCGCTGATGGTCGCCGGGATCGGCTGGGCGGCCTGGGGCGACCGGGTGGGCCGGCTGGGGCTGGCGGGGCTTGTCGCGGGCTTCGTCGGGGTGGCGCTGATCATGGGCACGCGGCTGTCGGGCGGGGCCGACGTGATCGGCGTGGCGCTGTGCGTGCTGGGCGCGCTGGCGCTGTCGGTCGCCACCCTGGCGGTGCGCTCGACCGGATCGGGCGGCAACGTGCTGATGATCGTGGGCCTGCAGATGTTCGTGGGCTCGGCCGTGCTGGCCGTCTTCGCCGTGGCGCTGGAAAGCTGGGAGGTGACATGGACGCTGCGGCTGGGCCTTGCCTTCGCCTACACGACGCTGGTGCCGGGGCTACTGGCGACGCTGGTATGGTTTCTGCTGGTCAACCGGATCGGCGCGATCAAGGCCGCGACCTTCCACTTCCTCAACCCGTTCTTCGGCGTGGCGATCGCCGCGGCGATCCTCGGCGAGGGGCTGGGGCCCTGGGACATCGTCGGCGTGGTGATCGTGGCGGCCGGGATTCTCGCCGTGCAACTGTCGAAACAATCTCTCGCGGCGAAGTGACGGGCCGCGCGCGGCTTGTCATGTGACTTCGCGGGGCGGGCGCGGCAGTCTCCGCCCCATGTTCGATCTTGTCCTCGCCTATGCCGCCGGCCTTCTGACGCTGATCAACCCCTGCGTCCTGCCGGTTCTGCCGATCGTTCTGGCGACCGCGCTGCAGGCGGGCCGCTGGGGGCCGGCGGCGCTGGCCGGGGGCATGGCGGCGGCCTTCGTCGGCTTCGGCTTCGGCGTCACGGTGGCCGGCCGCAGCCTCGGGCTGACCGAGGACAGCGTGATCCGCGCCGCCGCGGCCCTGATGGTGCTGTTCGGCCTCACGATGCTGGTGCCGGCAATGGGCGCGCGGTTCGCCACCGCGACCGCCGGCATGGCCGGGCGCGCCGATGCCGGGCTCGACCGGGTCGACCGGTCCAGCCTGTCGGGGCAGGTGGTGGCCGGCATGCTGCTGGGCGCGGTCTGGTCGCCCTGCATCGGCCCGACACTGGGCAGCGCCATCGCGCTGGCCTCGCAGGGCGCCGAGCTTGGCCGCGCCTTCGCGATCATGCTGGCCTTTGCCGGCGGGGTCGCCACCATCGTGCTGGCGCTGGGCTACGGGGCGAAGGGGCTTCTGGCCCGCAACCGCGCCACGGCGCAGGCGCTGGCGATCCGCGCCCGCCCGATCCTCGGCGCCGTGTTCACCGCCGTGGGCGCGGCGATCTTCTTCCAGCTTCACCACCGGATCGAGGCCT
>CAYUXM010000183.1:0-6044 GCA_964448765.1 uncultured Rhodobacterales bacterium | reverse complement strand
TTGGTACATCCTCAAGAACATATCCTACGCGGTAATAGAAATTCTCGCTTTCGCTCGGTAGCTGCAGGTAACCAATCGCCCGGTCCCAAGACACATCAACTGAAACTGAAAAAGCAAACGCTGCAATTGCTACCAATATCGGCCAAGAAAGGCGACCTTCGGATTTGCTTAACAGGAAAAGAGCGATGGCCGCGAGAAGACCGTAGACAGCAAAGAAGACAACTTCCCAAGCGCCTAGCGCCTCGTGGATCAGGAAGGCATCGTCAATTGAAAACAGCCAACAAAACAATGCCAGTGCTCCAAGCGGCAGGTCGTCGGTCCTTACAGCCTCAAAGGAAGCTGCCGCTACCCCAACTCCCATGAGAAAAATACCCATGTAGCTTATCAGGCCCGCTTCCGGGACTTCGCTCAAGCTACGATCCCTTAAAGCAGCAACAGCATCAAACCCGATCAAGTAGAGACCTATCACCATGATAGACGCAGCAGACAAACCGATTAAAAGTACAAAGGCTGAAGTTTTAAATCCACTCGCTCTCGTCAGAAGCACGGAATGCTTAATTCCTGGCCTTTCCCAGTGCAAAAATACCAATTCACGAAATCCTTATGAAAAATGGCTCCATCGACCAAATCTTCTTCATTGAAGATTTTCTGACGTATAAATGAATTTCATGTAAACGTCGGCAGCCCGACCACCAACAACCTGACGCATGACCGGATCGAGGGCCAGCTGGTCGGCGTCGTTGACATCCTCGTATCCGGCCAGCCGCCCGAACACCGATTGCCAGAACAAACCATCGAGCCGATGAAGCGTGTTCTTCCCCATGCGGGTATCTCGCAGCGCCGCCGACGCCAGATCGGACAGGCCGAGCGTGTAATCCCGCTCGCGCATCACCAGCAGGCCGCCGTCTGAACTGATCTGCGCACCTCGGAACTCCACCCGCACGCGGCGGTCGAAGTTGACCCGGTCACCCCGCTCCGAGCTCGCACCCTCCGGGTAATCCATGAAACACGCCCTTCATCGCCGATAACCACATGATTTATATGCGAAACATTCAAGTCACGACGGCGAAATCAGCAAGTTACTTGGGGAATGCAGGGTAAAAATCTGCCTTGTCGTGATGGCGCCGCCTTCCGGCCAGATGACTGCCGGGCCGGGAGGCGGCGCTACCGCACGATCAGGGGCTTGCGCGGGTCGGTGCTTGCCCGCCGCCGTGGCTGCGGGCGATGTCGCGTGCCGTCGCCTTGAGGTAGATCGCCAGCGCCCGGTCCGGTTCCCGGTCGAGGCCGAGGCCGGTATGCGGCAGCCGCATCGGGTCGGCGCCGTGGATCACCGCGACATGCAGATAGGCCAGCGCGAGGCCGAGATAGGGGCCGGCATGAACATGGTCGTGCCACCATCCGGCGCGGTTGGCGAGAAACGCCTGCCCGTTCGCCAGCCCCGGCACCAGCCCCATCTCGGCATCGTCGAAAATCCGCATCATCAGCGCGTTGCCCGGCACGATCCCGATCGGCGGCGCGCCCTCGGGCCGGGTCGCCTCGGCATGGGCGACGCGGGCCAGCCATTCGACCTCGTTGGCCTCCAGCCGCTCGCGCCAGGAGGCGGCGGGGTCGAAATCGTCATGCGCAGGCCAGTTGGTGTAGTAAAATACCGCCGCGCCGCGGCCACCGTTGCCCTTCGCCCAGGCATGGTCGCGCCAGATCCGGAGTTCCTCGCGCCGGCTTTCGCGTTCGCCGACTTGCCAGCCGCTGGGGAACAGCGTCTCGGGATGGGTGAGGTTGTTCTCGGTAATGACCAGGATTTCCCAGTCCGCGATGCCGTGCCAGGCGTCCGGGGCGCCGTAGCCCGGCGCGTTCTCGCGACGCCATTTCATCGTCGAGCCGGGGATCGTACTCTGGCCGACCCCAGCCGCGCTGCCGCCCAGCTGTTTCACCAGCGCCGGGCCATGGCCTGGCCAATCGCCTTGAAACATCGCCCCGTCGGTCAGGCTGTGGCCGCTGTGGATTTGCGCGATGGTGGGGGGGGTAGACCTCGGCCGATGCGGACGCGGCGGGCAGCGCCAGAGCGAGGGCGGCGAGGATCGATCGAAGCGGGGACGGGGCGAGGGGCATCGGTGAAATCCTTCCTGGCAATCGGAGCAGACAAATCGGCGTGGGCGCGGTGATGCGCCCCGCCTGCCGAGGCTGGGGCCGGCCGGGGCCCGGTTCAAGGGCCGCCCGCCCGGTTCCGGGCCGAAACGCTCAACCAATGGGAAACCGGCGGCCCCTATGCTGGCGCGACAACCGGTGGCAAGGCGCGAAGGCGGGCGATGGCAGGGCGATACGACACGAGGTTCTTCGCCTCGATCATGGCGGGATCGAGACAGTCCGCGGCGATCGTGCTCGACCGTCTCGCGCCGCTGTTCGAGGGGTCCGGCGCGCCGGACCGGTCGTGCATCGACATCGGCTGCGGGACCGGAACCTGGTGCCGGGCCTTCGCCGAGCGCTTCGGCACGGAGGATCTGCGCGGCATCGACGGCGACTATCTCGACCGCGCCCGGCTGGCGATCCCGGCCGAGCGGTTCCGGGCGCACGACCTGACCGTGCCGCTGCCGGCCGACCGGCGCTTCGGCCTGGCGATATCGCTCGAGGTCGGCGAGCATCTGCCGGCGGCCGCCGCGCCGGTGCTGGTGCGCAGCCTCGTCGATCATGCCGACCATGTCCTGTTCTCGGCCGCGGTGCCGGGCCAGGGCGGCGAGTTCCATGTCAACGAGCAACCGCTCGAGCACTGGCGGGCGCTGTTCGCGGCCGAGGGTTATGTCGCGGTCGACTGCCTCCGCCCGGCCCTGGCGCGGGACCGGCGGGTCGCGCCCTGGTATCGCTACAACACGCTGCTTTATGTCCGCGCCGACGCGCTCGCCGACCTGCCCGCGGCGTTCCGCGCCGCCGTGGTTCCCGGGGATCGGCCGCTGGCCGATTGCGGCTCCGCCTGGTGGCGGTGGCGCTGCGCGGTCCTGCGCCGCCTGCCGGCGCCGGCGGTGCTGGCGCTGGCGCGGCTCAAGCGCCGGGCGCTGCACGGGCTCCTGGCGCGCTGGGGCGCGGCATGACCGGCGCGGCGGGGCGGTTCGCGACGCCGCTGCGCTTCGCCACCGTCGGCGCGGCGACCGCGGCGCTCTACGCCCTGCTCTTCGCCGGCTTCAGCGGGCTCGGCCTGGCGACGGCGGCGGCGAATCTCGGGGCCTATGTGCTGGCGGTGCTGTTCCAGTTCGCCGGCCATCGCAGCTTCACCTTCCGGGCCGCCGGCCCGGTGCCGCGGATGGCGGCGCGGTTCGCGGCGACGAATGCGGCGGGGCTTGCCGTCAGCACCGGCCTCGCGCTCCTGCTGCGCGACGGGATCGGGGCCGGGGCGCTCGCCACCGGGGTCGCGGTCTCGCTGGCGCTGGCCGGGTCGAACTGGTTCGCCCTGCGGCTTTGGGTGTTCCGGCCATGAGCGCCGCGCCGCGGATCGTCCTGCCGGATCCCGCCGACCCGCCGCCCGGCGCGGCGCCGCGGCCCGCGCCGCTGCGGCTGAGCTTCGTCGCGCCCTGTCACAACGAACAGGACAACGTGGTGCCGCTGATCGAGGCGCTGGCGGCGCTGTGGCCGGATCTCGCCGCGCGCTTCCCGCGGCTGGCGGGCTACGAGATCGTGCTGGTCGACGACGGCTCGACCGATCGCACCTGGGCCTGGATCGAGGCGGCGGCCGCGGCGCGGCCGGAGGTCGTGGGGATCCGGCTGTCGCGCAACTTCGGCCACCAGCCGGCGCTTCTGGCCGGGCTGCTGTCGGCCGGCGGCGATCTGGTGATCAGCCTCGACGCCGATCTGCAGGACGACATCTCGGTGGTTCCCGAGATGGTCGCGGCGCATCTGGCCGGCGACGAGATCGTCTTCGGCGTGCGCGGCGACCGGTCCAGCGACGGCGCCTTCAAGCGGCTGACCGCGCGGGGCTATTACCGGCTGCTGGCCGCGCTCGGGGTCGAGGTGGTGCACGATCATGCCGATTTCCGGCTGATGGGCCGGCGGGCGATCGAGGCGCTGCGCGCGCATGACGAGCGCAACCTCTACCTGCGCGGCCTGATCCGCAGCTTCGGCTTCCGCAATTCGACCGTCGCCTATACCCGCAGGCCACGCTCCGGCGGCGAGACGAGCTACACGCTGGGCCGGATGCTGCTGTTCGCGCTCGACGGGGTGACGGCCTTCTCGGTCAGGCCGCTGCGCTACATCTTCTTCGTCGGGCTGCTGATCGCGCTGTTCTCGCTGGGCTACATCCTCTACGCGACGGTGACCGCGCTGCTGGGGGCCACGGTGTCGGGCTGGGCCTCCGTCGTGGTCTCGATCTACCTGATCGGCGGCCTGCAGATCATGGGGATCGGGATCCTCGGCGAGTATCTGGGGCGGATCTATGTCGAGACCAAGCGCCGCCCCGCCTATCTGATCGACACGGTGGTCCGGCACGATGACCCGCGATCCTGACGTCGCCGTCGCGGGCCTCGCGGCGGTCACCCTCGGCCTCGTGCTGGCGCCCGTGGCGCTGAACGGCTTCCTGCCGCTCGAGGATCTGGCCAACCACATCGCGCGCCGCCACATCATGGCCGCCCCTGCGGACGGCCCGCTCGCGGCCTATTACAGCCATGCCCCGACGCTGGGCACCAATGCCGCGGTCGATCTCGTCTGGCGCGCCGCCGGGCGGCACCTGACCGACGCGATCACCTTCTCGCGGCTCGCGGTCGGGGGCGCGCTTGCGGGCTTCGTGCTGTCCGTGGCGATCCTGCACCGGGTGCTGCATGGCCGCTGGTCGGCCTGGCCGCTGGCGGCGGCGCTTCTGGTGCACAATGCCAGCCTGCTCTGGGGGTTCGAGAATTTCGTCGTCACCGTGCCGCTGGCGATCCTCGCGATCGCGGCCTGGATCGGGCTCGCCGACCGCCGGCCGGCGCTGCGGCTGGCGGTGACGGCGGCGGCGCTGGCGCTGCTCTATGCCGGCCATGTCCTCGCGCTGCTTGCCTATGTGCTGTTCTTGACCGGCTGGGAGGCGGGGCGGCTGCGCGGCGGCTGGCGGTGTCCGCGCTGGCCCGAACTCGGCCTGATCGGGGCGGTCTGCCTGGCGCATCTGGGGCGGATGGCCGCGGCCGGGCCGGCGGGCTACGGCAGCGAGACGGTCTTCGGCGACGCCGCGCAGCGGCTCGACCTGCTGCTGTCGCCGTTCGGCCGGCCCTGGCTGCAGGCCGCCCCGATGCCGGACGGGCTGGTCGCGCAGGGGCCGATGCTCTGGGCCGGGCTCGGGCTTCTGAGCTTCGCCACCGCCCTCCGGGCGGGGGTGTCGCTGCGGCTGGCGCCCGGCGCGGGCCCGGCGCTGCTGCTGTTCGGGCTGGTCACGCTGCTGATGCCCGCCGCCCTCTCGGGCGTGGTCCTCACGCAGGTCCGGTTTCCCTATCTGCTGCTCGGCCTGGCGCTGGCAGCGACCGATCTGCGGGTGTCCGCGGCGGGGCTGCGCGCCGGGCTGGTCGCGCTGCTGGTCGCGCTGGTGGCCCTGCGCAGCTTCCTGTTTCACGAAAGCGCAAGGCTCCAGTCCGCCGATATCGCCGGGCTGCAGAGGCTTGCGGCGGCGGTTCCGGCCGGCGCCCGGGTGCTGCCGGTGCTGGGCGGGAATTCCGAACGGGCGACCCTGCACTGGCACAGCGCGGCCTATCTCGTGCCGTTCTCGGAGGCCTTTGTCCCGACGCTGTTCGTCGCCGGCTCGCATGACCTGGCGCTGCGGCCGGAGTGGCGCCGGCTGTCCGCGCCGCAGCCGGTCGCGGCGCCGGTCGCGAAGCTTGTGCGGCCGCGGGATCTCTCGCCGAGCTGGGATTATCTCGCGACCTGGGAGGCGGACTATACGCATCTCCTCGCGATCGGCCTGGCGCGCGGGGAAATGCCCCCCCATCTGCCGCTGCGCGAAATCGCCCGCGAGGGGGGGACCGCGCTTTATGTCCTGAAGCCGCCGCCGCGCGGCTGACCGGCCTTGCGGCACCGCGGCATGGCGGCCACGCCGG
>CAYUXM010000182.1:0-6079 GCA_964448765.1 uncultured Rhodobacterales bacterium | reverse complement strand
GGCTGGGCCGGTCGCGCGGCGTCTACACGATCGACGATCGGCCGCTGGGCGAGGTCCGGGGCCGGGCCAAGCAGGTGGCGATCTGGCGGCTGAACGAGGCCGGGTTGCGCGCCGACCGGGCCGGGCAGGACGCGATCGTGGTGATCGAGACGCGCCGCCTGGCGGATGACACGGGCCGGCTGTGCACGATCTTCGCGCAGGTCGAACCGCGCGACCGGGTGCGGCGCGCGGGCGACGGCCGGTCGTTCGACATCCTGCTCGGCCGGTCGATCCGGGCCGAGCCGGGGCAGGGGACGGCGCCGGGGCGGCCCGGCCTGTGCGGCCCGGCCTAGCCGGCGCCCGGCCGGCCGGCCTTCGATGCCTCCGCCTCGCCGATGAACGCCCGCCGCAACAGGGACTGGACCGGCCGTTCGACGTAGCGCGTCAACGGCACCGCCAGCGCCAGCGTCATCGGTACGGCCAGCGCGAAGATCGCGCAGACATGCCAGAACGTCGCGCCTTGCAGCGCGGCGGGATCGGTGGAGCGAAAGACGATCACGGCGGCCAGCAAGACGAAGATCGGGTGAAACAGGAAGACCGCGTAGAGGTTCTGCGCCAGCGCCTGCCAGATCCGCCCGCCCGGAAGCCCGCCCGGCCGCGCCGGCCGCGCCATCAGCGCCAGCAGGATCGCCGCGCAGCCCAGCGCCACGAGGGTATGCGAGGTCACGAGGTAGACCACCAGAAACCCGTGACCCACCCAGTCGTGCACCGGGCTGGCCGGGTCGTGCAGCGGGATCCAGGCGGTGGGCACGAACAGCGCCAGCCCGGCGACCAGCACGAGCCGGCGGTTGCGCGGCCGGTCCATCGCCCGCTCCAGCGCGTCGCGGCGCAGCGTCAGCAGCCAGGCCAGCCCCAGCCCCACGAAGAACGGGCTGAGCCGGAACCAGGAGCGATGATAAAGCTCGTCGGCCAGCGGCAGCCCGATCAACTCGTCGAAGAGGTAGACGCGCGGCACCTCAAGTTCCGGATGCGCCAGCACATGGGCCCAGCGGATCGCGACGCTGGCCAGGATCAGCGCGACGATGGCAAGGCCCGGACGCGGCGCGCGGACCACGGCGAGCGCGACGAAGGGCAAAAAGACATAGGACTGCGCCAGCGCCTCGATCGCCCAGCCGCCGATATCCATCGCGTTGCCGTCGCCGAACACGTAGCCCATGAACACCAGCGACAGCAGCACTTCCTCGAACGGCGGATCCTGCACCAGCAGGTAAAGCCCGAGCGTGAGGTAATAAAGCGGCAGGATCCGCGTCGCCCGGCGCAGGAAATGCGCCCGGAGCCCGATCCTGCCGCTGCGCCCGTATTCCGACAGAAGCGGCATGCCGATCAGCAGCGCCGAGAGCATGAAGAAGATATCGACCGAATAGGTGTGCCAGATCGGGTTGAAGGCGAAAGGCGCCGAGGCGACGAACCCGGCGACCAGATCGGGCGCATCGACGGCCAGCAGGTAGACGATCAGGGAATGCGCGAAGACCACGTGCAGCATCGCGAGCGAGCGGAACACGTCGATCAGTTGCGAATTGCGCGGCGTTGCGAGGTCCATCGGCGGCGTCCCTTCGTGGCGCGCCACTAGAGGGGCTTTTCGCGGCGCGGTCAATTCTTCGCGGCGGCGGCCGGGGCTGGCGGCCGTCGCCGTCCGTGCTAGGGTCGCCGCGCCACGATCCGGCAGGGAGGTTCACGCACCATGACAAACGACAGCGCCCCGGCCTTCGCCAGCTACCCGAGCCTGAAGGGAAAGACCGTGTTTGTCACCGGCGGCGCCTCGGGCATCGGGGCCGAGATCGTCGCGGCCTTCGCGGCGCAGGGCGCGCGGGTGGGCTTTGTCGACCTCGATGGCGACGGCGGCGCCGCGCTGGCGGCCCGGCTGGGCGGCGACGTGGCCTTCGAGCCCTGCGACCTGCGCGACATCGACGCGCTGCGCATGGCCTTCGCCCGGCTGGCCGAGCGGATCGGCCCGGCCGGGGTGCTGATCAACAACGCCGCGCGCGACGACCGGCACGACTGGCGCGAGGTGACGCCGGAATACTGGGACGAACGCATGGCGACCAACCTGCGCCACATGTTCTTCGCGATCCAGGCGGTGGCGCCGGGGATGATCGCGGCGGGCGGCGGGTCGATCGTCAACATCGGGTCGAACAGCTGGTGGGAGGCGGGCGGCAACATGCCGGCCTACACCACCGCCAAGGCGGCGGTGCACGGGCTGACGCGGACGATGGCGCGCGACCTTGGCGACCACCGGATCCGGGTCAACACCGTGGTGCCCGGCTGGATCATGACCGAGCGGCAGAAGCAGCTCTGGGTCACGCCCGAGGCGATCGAAAAACACCGCGCCCGGCAATGCCTGCCCGACCTGATCGCGCCGGTCTACATCGCGCGGATGGTGCTGTTTCTGGCCTCCGACGACGCGGCGATGTGCACGGCCAGCAACTTCATGGTCGAGGCCGGGTCGATCTGACGGCAGGCCCAGTGCGGCGTCACTCCGCCGCGGCGGCTGTCGCGACGGGTTCGCCGCCGCAGGCCTCGTGCAGGATCAGCCCGTCCTCGGGGTCGTGCGGATCGCGCCACGGCGCACGCTCCAGCGTCGCCATGGTATGGCGATAGCCCGCGTCCCAGCGCTGGCGGATGCCCTCGGGGCTGAAATCGATGTCCTTCATGTGGGTTTCGTTCTCCAGCGCCGGGGCGATCAGCCGCACGACATGCATCCGCGTCAGGCAGCCATGCGCGCCGAGCGCGGCGATCTCGGGCGCCTCGCGCAACTCGGGCGGCAGCCGGGCGGCGAGTTCGGCGACCACGTGGCGCAGCCGGTGGATCTGCCGGTGCCGCCGGATATGGCTTTCGGCCCGGCTGGAATACTGCAGATCCTTCAGCCGGTTGAGCACCTGCCAGATCGATCCCGGCTCGGGCCCGTGCGGGTTCCAGATATGCACGGCGAAAACCAGCGCGTCGCGGCGCGGCAGATCGTCGAACACCACCTCCAGCGGCGTGTTCGACAGGATGCCGCCGTCCCAGTAAAGCCTGCCCTCGATCCGCACCGCCGGAAAGGCCGGCGGCAGCGCGCCCGAGGCCATCACGTGATCGAGCGTGAGCCGGCTGTCGCGGCTGTCGAAATACCGCATCCGCGCGTCGCTGACCGACGAGGCGCCGACGGTGAGCCGGGTTTCGCCGGCCGCGATCCGGTCGAAATCGATCAGGTCGGACAGGGTGTCGCGCAGCGGCGCGGTCGAGTAGTAGCCCGCCGCCTCCGGCCCGAGCGGGACGAGCGGCCCGGCGAAGGCCGCGGGGTTGGGGCGGAAGAAGGCCGGCAGGCCCGTCGCCATCGTCGCCATGTTGCGCGCTACAAGGCCCCACCACGAGCTTGGGGCGCCGAACAGCTCGGCCTGTTCCATCCGGTCCCAGAAGGCGCGCAGCCGGTCCATCCGGTCGGCCGGCGCGTTGCCGGCGATGATCGCGGCATTGATCGCGCCGATCGAGGTGCCGATCACCCAGTCGGGCTCCACCCCGGCCTCGTGCAGCGCCTCGTAGACGCCCAGCTGGTAGGCGCCCAGCGCGCCGCCGCCCTGCAGCACCAGCACCGTCTGTCCAAGATCGCGCATCTCGCGCGTCAGGTCGCAATCCATCCCGTCACTCGTCCAGCCGCCGCGCCGCCATCCGCCGCCCCGGACATGGTAGCGGGCAAAGCCGGCGGTTCAATCCGGCCGCCGCGTCCGGGTCATGCCGCCAGCCTGTCGTCGCCGGGCAGGTCGAACCGGGCCAGTTGCGCCAGCGTCTCCTGCGCGTTCGCGTCCAGCCGATGCGACAGTTCGCTGGTCTCGGCCGCCAGCGCGAGGTTGGCGCTGGCCATGTCCGAGATGCTGCGCACCTGCGTCTGGATCGCGGCGGCGCGGGTCATCTGTTCGCCGCCGGTCAGCGCCAGCCGCGACACGGTGCCCGAGCTTTCGGCCATCGCGCCGTTGATCTCGCGCAGCGCGTCGGCGGCCTGGCCCACCAGATCGACGCCGCGGGTGACGGATGTATGCACCGATTTCGTCCGCTCGCGGATCTCCTTGGCGGCGTCGGAACTGCGCTGCGCCAGCGCGCGGACCTCCTGCGCGACCACCTTGAACCCCTCGTTGGAGGTTTCCGGCCCGCCCGAGCGCGCCGCCTCGACCGAGGCGTTGATGCTCAGCAGCGTGGTCTGCCGGGCGATGCTCTCGATCAGTTCCAGCGCCTCGGTGATCTTGCCGGTGGTGCCCTGGATATCCTCGATCTGGCTCATCAGCTGGCTTGACAGGGCCTGCCCGGCCTCGGAATGCGTGAGCGCGGCCTGGCACAGCGCGTCGGCGCGTTGCGCCTCCTGCGCCGTCTCGGCGGCGGAGGCGGCGAGATCGTCCAGCAGTTGCACCGAGGCATCGATCGCCTGCGCCTGGTCGGTGGAGCGGCGGTGGAACCGGTCGCTCGCCGTCGCGATCTGCGCGCCGGCGTCGGAAACCGACCCCGCCGTCTCGCCGATCGAGGCCATCAGCTCGCCGATCCCGCGGCTCATCCGGTCGACCGCCTCGCCCAGTTCGGCGAACCGGCCCTCGTAGCCCTCGGCCATCCGCGCCGTCAGGCAGCCGTCGCCGATCTCGTCGAGCACCCGTTGCAGGTCCGACAGGCCGTGTTCGGAGGCGTCGCAGAGCGCGTTGATCCCGCGGCAGAGTTCCAGCAGGAAGCCGTCGCGCCCCTCGGTCGACAGACGTTTCGAGTAATCGCCGCGCGAACAGGCCGCGACGACCTCGGCGACCTCGGCCTCGACCGCCATGCGCTCGGCCTTTCGGGTCTGGTAGGTCTGTTCCTCGGTCGCGCGCTCGGCGGCGATGTTGTCGATGATCCGGTTGAACAGGACCGAGGTTTCATAGGCCTCGTCGCCGTAGTCGAGATCGACCTTCGCCATCTGGCCCTTATGGTTGCGCGCGATGTCGGCCATGATCGTCTGCAGGATGCCGGTACCCATCGGCGAATCGTGCTCGTGCTGGTTCAGCCCCTCGACCTCGAAACGTTCCGACACCCGCAGGCCGCGCCCGCCCTCGGGCCCCCGCATCACCAGATCGGCGATCTTGAAGACCGCGAAGGCCACGCCGAAGACCCAGGCAAAGACCATCGCCACCCCCTCGACCTGCACCATCGCCTGCGCCAGCCGCGTGCCGGCCGGCAGCGCCTCGACGGGCGCGAAGACGGCCAGCGCGACGGTGCCGAAGGCGCCGGCGAAGCCGTGCACCGCGATCGCGCCCAGCGGATCGTCGAGCTTGAAGACGTTTTCCATCACCCAGGTCGAGGCGAAGACGACCACGCCGCCCAGAAGCCCGATGAAGAAGGCGCTGGACGGGTCCATCAGGTCGGCGCTGGCGGTGATCGCGACCAGCCCGCCCAGCAGGCCGTTGATCGAGGCATCGGGCCGGTAGACCCCGGTGACCGCCTTGCCGATCGCCATCAGCGCCAGCCCGCCCGCGGCGCCGGCCACGATCGTGTTGACCACGATCGGCGCGATTCCCGCCCCGCCCGACAGAAGCGAGCCACCGTTGAAGCCGATCCAGCCGATGTAGAGGATCAGCGCGCCGCTGGTGGCCAGAACCGAGGAATGGCCGTGCAGCACCCGCGGCTTGCCGGTCTCGTCGAACTTGCCGATCCTCGGCCCGAGGATCACGATCGCGGCCAGCGCCACCCAGGCGCCGACCGAATGCACCACGGTCGACCCGGCGAAGTCCAGGAACCCCTTGCTGGCCAGGTAGGGCGCGCCCTCGGCGCCCAGAAGCCCGCCCCAGGCCCAGTGGCCGGCGACCGGGTAGATCACCAGCGCGATCAGCACCGCGCCGATCAGGTAGCCGTTGATCGACATCCGTTCGGCCACGGCCCCCGACATGATCGTCGCCGCCGTGCCGCAGAACATCAGCTGGTAGACGAAGAACGCCATCGCCCAGTTGTCCGCCGCGCCGAAGAACAGCAGCGAGCTGTCCCAGCCGACGAACCCCGACTGGCTGGCCCCGAACATCAGCATGAAGCCGACGCCGCCGAAGGTGGCGGTGGA
>CAYUXM010000181.1:0-6159 GCA_964448765.1 uncultured Rhodobacterales bacterium | reverse complement strand
CCCGGCGAGACCTGCAAGGCGGCCGGGTCGACCTCGGTGAAGTCCTGCGCCCCGAACCAGCCGCGCAGCGCCGCCTGCACGCGGTTGCGGGCCAGCAGAAGCGGCCGACGGTCGGCATGGCGGGCGGGATCCCACCAGGGCGTGTCGTCCGTGTCGGGTCCGGGCGGGGGCATCGGGGTGCTTTCGGCTGGAAATCCGGGCAAAAGTGCGCTAGGCGCGACGCGATCGGGCGCAGGCTGTAGGCCGCGCCGCCCAAAACCGCAAGGATGCATCCGTGAAAGTCATCGCCTCGAGCCTTCGCAAGGGCAATGTCGTGGAGCTCGACGGCAGGCTCTATGTCGTGCTCACCGCCCAGAACTTCCATCCCGGCAAGGGCACCCCGGTGACCCAGGTCGACATGCGCCGGATCTCGGACGGGGTGAAGGTGTCGGAACGCTGGCGGACGACCGAGCAGGTCGAGCGCGCCCATGTCGAGGAACGGGAATACGATTTCCTCTACGAGGATGGCGAGGGCTATCACTTCATGGAGCCCGAGACCTACGACCAGATCGCGGTTCCGGCCGATGTGGTGGGCGACGGCAAGGTCTATCTGCAGGAAGGCATGCGTTGCCATCTGAAGACCTACGAGGGCGCCTGCATCGCGATCGAGTTTCCGCAGAAGATCACCGTCGAGATCACCGAGACCGAACCGGTGGTGAAAGGGCAGACGGCGTCGTCGTCCTACAAGCCGGCGATGGCCGACAACGGGCTCAGGATCATGGTGCCGCCGCATATCGGCGCGGGCACCCGCGTGGTGATCAACACCGACGACAACAGCTACGTCGAGCGCGCCAAGGACTGACGGGGGGCTGGACGCCGCGTCAGTTGCCCTTGCCGGTCGGGCGGAACGGCAGCGGCGCCACCGGCACGCCATCCTCGACCAGGCTTTTCGCCTCTTCGGGTTTCGCCTCGCCCCAGATCGCCCGGTGTTCGGCCGTGCCCTCGTGCATCTCGCGCGCCAGCCGCGCGAAATCGCGGCCGACATAGTCCGAGGTCCGCTCGACGTGCCGTTTCAGCTCGGCGATCTTGCGCTCGAGTTCCGTGGTCGGGGTGGCCAGCGGGCGGGCCTCGCCCGCCGCCTCCGCCTCCGGCGCGGGTTTGACGGAGGGCGCCATCAACGCCTTGTCCACCTCGCCCGATCCGCAGATCGCGCAGGTCACCATCCCCGCCGCCGCGAGCCTGTCGAAGGCGTCGGCGGACTTGAACCAGCTTTCGAACCTGTGGTCCTGCGCGCAGCGCAGCGAATAGCGGATCATTCGGATCGGGCCTCGGATCGCGCCGGCGTCACGGGGCCGGGCGATCCATCAAGTATTCGGCCGCGCGGTAAAATCAACCTTTACGGAACGGCGCGGGATCGAACCGGGCGATCAGGTCGGCCAGTTCCGGCTCGTCGACCTTCGTCGCCGCCTTGGCGGGGCTGAACCACTTGCGCCGCCGCGCGCCCACTTCCGGATAGGTCTTCGCCAGCCGGTCGACTGCGACCGGGTAGACGGTGACGACCGTGGGCAGCACCGTCTTGCCGTCCAGCACCTTGCCGTAAGAGTAGAGCCCCAGGCAGGTATCATGGACCTTGCCCTTCACCCCGGCCTCTTCCCAGGCCTCCTGCAGGGCGCTGCCGGCCGCGTCGCGGCCCGGCACCGGCCAGCCCTTGGGGATCACCCAGCGCCCGGTATCGCGCGAGGTGATCAGCAAGATCTCCGCCGCGCCCTTCGCGTCGATGCGAAAGCACAGTGCGGCGTGTTGCGTACCCACGCTGTCGCCGGTTTCCTTCTTGCCGAGCGTTTTCATCGGTGCCTGCTTTCGATCTTCCGGACTGGCAGGTTGGGTCCGGCCATGTCGGGGTGATCCACAATATAGCAGCCCGTTGTCGGGTTGACCACCGGAACCCGGGCGGCCTTGGGCGGTCAGGCCGTTGGCGTGCCCCCGGACAGGATCGTCACGGCCCAGTCGGCATCGATATTGCCGCCGCACAGGATCACGCCGACGCGGCGGCCGGCCATCCGGTCGCGTTCCTGCATCAGCGCGGCCAGCGGCGCCGCGCCGGCGCCCTCGGCAAGGTTGTGGGTGTCGTGGAAATAGACCCGGATCGCCTCGGCCACCTCGTCGTCGGTGACGGCGAGGATGCGGGGGGCGCCCGGCCCGTAGATGTCCAGCGCGGCCTGCACCGGCACCCGCACCGCCATCCCGTCGGCGAAGGTGCGGGCGCTGTCGGTCGGCACCGGGCGGCCGGCCTCGACCGAGAGCTTCGCGCATTGCGCCCCGGTGGAAACGACGCCGACGATCTCGGTCTTCAGCCCCAGCGCGTCGCGCGCCGCGATCGTGCCGCAGATCCCCGATCCGCAGCCGATCGGCACGTAGACCGTGTGAAGGTCGGGGACCGCGTGCAACAGTTCCAGCCCGTAGGTCGCCACGCCGCGCACCAGTTCGGGGTGGAACGGCGGCACCGGGAACAGCCCCTCGGCCTCGGCCGCGCGCATCGCCTCTTCCCGCGCCTCGTCGAAATCCTCGCCGAATTCGCGCAGTTCCGCGCCGAAGGCCCGCATCGCCGCGTTCTTGTCGACCGAGTTGCCCTTCGGCGCGTAGATCACGGCGCGCAGCCCGGCGGCGGTCGCGGCGCGGGCCTGGCTTTGTCCGTGGTTGCCGCGGGTGGCGGTGATCACGCCGGGGCAATCGGGATGGGTGCGGCGCAGCCAGTCGATGAAGGTGATCCCGCCGCGCACCTTGAAGGCGCCGGTCGGCCCGTGGTTTTCGTGCTTGACCCAGACCTCGCAGCCCAGCCGCCGCGCCAGCGTCGGCCAGGCGTATTGCGGCGTCGGGTCCATGTGGCGATGGACGAGGGCGGCGGCGGCCTTCAGTTCGGTCAGGCTGAACATCTGTCGGGGCTCCTTTCGGCGGGGTCGAGCGCGGCCTCGACCGCGGCCACGAGGGGGGCAAAGTCGGGCGCCTCGGCGGCAAGGATGCGCCGCGCCGCCGCCGCCATCGCCGCCTGCCGCGCCGGGTCGGCGAGGTCGGCCAGCGCCGCGGCCAGCGCGGCGGCATCGGCGCAGGCCAGCGCCCCGCCGCCGGCGTCGAGCGCGGCGTAGCTGGCGGCGAAATTCGCAACGTCCGGCCCGTGCAGGATCGCCGAACCGGCGGCGGCGGGTTCGTGCGGGGTATGCCCGCCCCGGTCGGTGAACGAGCCCGCGACGATCGTCACGCCGGCCAGCGCATACCACAGCGCCATCTCGCCCAGCGTGTCGGCAAGGTAGACCGGGGCCGCGCCCGGCGCCTGCCCGGCCGAGCGGCGGGTGAACGCCAGCCCGGCGGCGCGGATCGCCGCCGCGACCTCCGCGCCCCGCGCCGGGTGGCGCGGCGCGAGGATCAGCCGCAGCCCCGGCCGGGCGCGGCGGGCGGCAAGGAAGGCTTCGAGGATCAGCGCCTCTTCGCCCGCATGGGTCGAGGCGGCGAGGATCGTGTCGGCGCGCGGCAGGTCGCGCGCCAGGCCGTCGCGCTCGCCCGGGTCGGCTGCGGCCAGCGCCGGCGCGGCCTTGAGGTTGACGACAGGCCCCAGCCGCGCGGCGGGCAGGCCCAGCGCCATCAGACGCGCGCCGCTTTCGGCATCCTGCGGCGCGACGAGGCGCGGCAGCGCCAGAACCCGCCGGGCAAGGCCGGGCAGCCGCGCCCAGCCCCGCGCCGACCGGGCCGACATCCGCGCCCCCAGCACGAGGATCGGGATGTCCCGCGCCGCGCAGGCCGCGAAGCGGTTCGGCCAAAGCTCCGCCTCCATCGTCACTAGCGCGGCCGGGCGGTGGCGGGCGAGGAATCGCGCGACGGCCAGGCGCGCGTCGACCGGCGCCAGCGCGGCGCGGTAGCCTTCGCGCCGCGCCAGCGCGCGCCCGGTCAGGCTGTTCGTCGTGATCAGGATCGGCAGGTCCGGCCGGCGGTCGCGCAGCGCCGCGAGTATCCCCAGCGCCGAGGCGAGCTCGCCGTTCGAGGCGGCGTGCAGCCACAGTCCGCCGGGCGCGCCGCGCGCGCCGCCGCCCAGGCGTTCGGCGAAATCCGTCCAAGCTTCGCGCCCGGCCAGTATGCGCCAGGCCAGCCGGGCCAGCACGACCGGCAGCGCGAGCGAAAGGATCAGGCGGTAGGGCGCCACGGGCTTCGGGTCTCCGGTCGGGACCGGCGGATCAGACCATGCGGCGGGCAGGCGCGCAACCGGCCGCCGGGGCTTGCGTTGCGCGCCGCCAGCCGCGATCCTGTGACGAAACCGATCCGGCCGCGCCGGCCGGACCTGCCAGGAGTGACGCCATGCACATGTCCGACAGCCGCGAGATCGCCGCAGACCCGGCGACGGTCTGGGCGGCGATCCTCGACCCGGAGGTTCTGAAAGCCTGCGTGCCGGGCTGCGAGAGCATGACCGGCAGTCCCGACGAGGGGTTCGAGGCCGTGGTCGTGCAGAAGGTCGGGCCGGTCAAGGCGCGGTTCACCGGCAAGGTGGCGATGGAGGATATCGTCGAGGGCGAAAGCCTGACGATCTCGGGCGAGGGCAAGGGCGGGCCGGCGGGTTTCGCCAAGGGCGGCGCGAAGGTCAGGCTGTCGCCGGCCGAGGCCGGAACGCTTCTCGAATACGAGGTCGACGCCAATGTTGGCGGCAAGCTCGCCCAGCTTGGCAGCCGGATCATCGACGGCTTTGCCAAGAAGATGGCCGACGAGTTCTTCACCCGGCTCAAGGACGCTGTGGAAACCCCGGCTGAGGATCCCGGGACCGGCGACAAGGAGGCCGAGGACGGCGACGGCACCAAGAAACGTGGCTGGTTCCGGCGCCTGATGGGCTGACCGGCGGGCAACGGCCCGTTGCAGTGGCCGGCGACGGCATCGGATCGCTCCTTGCCGGGCCGCGTTTGCCCTCGATTTCCCTCGACCCGGGGCCTGTCCGCATGCACGGTGCCGTCGAAGCGCCGCACCCTCGTGCGATGGACGGTTCCCGCGCGACATCCGGACGGGGCATCATCGCCGGGACACCGGCGGCGCGCGGCCCCGATCCGGTATCGCTCAGATATCGAGCGTGTGCTCGCGTTCCCACCGCGAGAAGTGGGACACGAAGGAATTCCATTCCTGCCCCTTGAGCTTGATGTAGGAGGCCGAGAAGTCTTCGCCCAACATCGCCTTCAGCTCCTTGTCCGCGTCGAAGGCCCGGATGGCGTCGAGCAGGTTTAGCGGGAGTTTCGGCGCGTCCTTCACGAGGTGCCCCTCGGCATACATGTCGATGTCGTGGCGCGGGCCGGGATCGGCCGCGTGTTCGAGGCCCGACAGGCCCGCCGCGATGATCGCCGCCTGCAACAGATAGGGGTTGGCCGCCCCGTCGGGAAGCCGCAGTTCGAACCGGCCGGGGCCGGGCACGCGCACCATGTGGGTGCGGTTGTTGCCGGTCCAAGTCACGCTGTTGGGCGCCCAGGTCGCGCCCGAAACCGTCCGGGGCGCGTTGATCCGCTTGTAGCTGTTGACCGTCGGGTTGGTGATGGCGGCCATCGCCTCGGCATGCCGCATGATCCCGCCAAGGTAGTGCCGCCCCTGGTCCGACAGGCCCAGTTCCCTCGAGTCGTCGGCGAAGGCATTGGTCGCGCCGTCCCTGTCCCAGACCGAGATGTGGACGTGACAGCCGTTGCCGGTGAGCCCCTCGACCGGCTTCGGCATGAAGGTCGCGCGCAGCCCGTGCTTCTCGGCCACCGATTTCACCATGAACTTGAAGAAGCTGTGCCGGTCGGCCGTCACCAGTGCGTCGGCGAAGTCCCAGTTCATCTCGAACTGTCCGTTCGCGTCCTCGTGGTCGTTCTGGTAGGGGCCCCAGCCGAGTTCCAGCATGTAGTCGCAGATCTCGGCGATCACGTCGTAGCGGCGCATCACCGCCTGCTGGTCATAGCATGGCTTTTCGGCGGTGTCGTAGGGGTCGGAAATCTCCCTGCCGTCGGGCGACAGCAGGAAGAACTCGGCCTCGATCCCGGTCTTTACGGCAAGGCCCCGCGCGGCGGCGGCCTCGATCTGCCTCACGAGCACGTTGCGCGGCGCCTGCGCGAGCGCCGTATCGTCCATCACCAGGTTCGAGGGCAGCCAGGCGACCTCGCGCTTCCACGGCAGCTGGATCAC
>CAYUXM010000180.1:0-6264 GCA_964448765.1 uncultured Rhodobacterales bacterium | reverse complement strand
CGCGGATCGACTATCCGCGCGCCCTGCTCGACGTGCTGCTGGTGACCGAAGAGGACGACACCGAAACCCGCGACGCGCTCGACGCGGCGGGCCTGCCGGGCTGGATCCGGCAGGTCGCGGTGCCGCCCGGCACGATCCGGACCAAGCCGCGGGCGCTGAACTACGCGCTGCCGCTGACCCGGGGCGAGATCGTCGGGGTCTATGACGCCGAGGATTCGCCGGCGCCGGGCCAGATCCGCGATGTCGTGGACAGCTTCCGCACCGCGGGGCCGGACATCGCCTGCGTGCAATGCGTGCTGGATTACTACCGGCCGCGCACCAACTGGCTGTCGCGCTGCTTCACCGCCGAATACGCCGTCTGGTTCCGCGTGATCCTGCCCGGCCTCGCCCGGCTCGGCCTCGTCGTGCCGCTGGGCGGCACCTCGATGTTCATCCGCCGCGCGGTGCTGACCGGGATCGGCGGCTGGGATGCCCACAACGTCACCGAGGATGCCGATCTCGGCCTTCGGCTGGCACGGTCGGGCTACCGCACCAACGTGATCGCCAGCGTCACGATGGAAGAGCCGAACTGCCGGCCGCTGCCGTGGATCCGGCAGCGCTCGCGCTGGCTGAAGGGCTACGCGATGACCTGGATGGTGCACATGCGCCGCCCCGCGCGGCTCTGGCGCGACCTTGGCCCCTGGCGCTTCCTCGGCGTGCAGGTGCTGTTTCTGGGCACCCTGTCGCAATTCCTGCTGGCGCCGCTGCTGTGGGCCGTGTGGCTGGCCGGGCCGTTCGGGCTGGCCGAGGCGGCGGGGCTGCTGCCGCCGATCCTGCTTTACATCCTTGCCGCCGCGCTCGACATCGCGGCGATGGCCTGGGCGGTGCGCGGCGCCGGTCACCGGCATCTGTGGCCCTGGCTGCCGACGGTGATCGCCTATTTCCCGCTGGCCACCCTGGCGGCCTGGAAGGGCGTGGCCGAGATCGTCCGCAAGCCGTTCTTCTGGGACAAGACCCAGCACGGCATCCTCGCCGCGCCGCCTACCGGCTCCTGATCGCGCCGGCGTCCAGCTTCAGCCGGGTTTCGAACGCCTTGGAGATATGCGCCCTGAGCGCCTCCTGCGCGGCCTCGCCGTCACCCGCCTCGATCGCGCGCACGATCGCGTCATGTTCGGCCAGCGCCGTCTCGCCACGGCCCTCCGCGGCCAACGAGGTGCTGGCCAGAAGCGCCATCGACCGATGCACGAGGTCGAGCTGCTGCACCAGGTAGCGATTGTGCGAGGCAAGGTGGATCTGCTTGTGGAACCGCCGGTTGGCGCGGGACAGCGCCGCCGGATCATCGAGCAGCGCGCGATCCTCCTCGATCATGTCGCGCAGAACCTTGACCTCTTCGGGGCTGGCGTGTTTCGCGGCCAGCTTCGCGGCCAGCCCCTCCAGCTCCGCCCGGACCACGTAAAGCTCCGCCAGCTGGTTGTGATCGAGCGAGGCGACGATCAGGCTGCGGCCGTCGCGGGCCAGCATCGATTGCGTCTCCAGCCGCTGCAGCGCCTCGCGCACCGGGGTGCGCGACACCCCGAGACGGTCCGCCAGTTCGGATTCCACCAGGCGGTCGCCAGGCTTGTAGTCACCCCGGTCGATCGCTTCGAGGATCAGGGTATAGGCGTCTTTCTGCATGCACCTGCCGTTCAAGCCATTCGGGGCGACAGATAAGCACCCGGCCCCGGCCGGCACAAGCCGCAAGCGGCGGTTTCGGTTGCGGCGCGCTGCCGCTGCGCCTAGCGTCGGGGCCATGGTCGCCGAGAACTTCCACCACGTCCGCGCCTGGGTCTTCGACCTCGACAACACGCTCTACCCGCCCTCGGCGCGGCTGTTCGACCAGATCGAGGTCCGGATGACCGCCTTCGTCATGCAGGCGCTCGGCGTCGACCGCGGCGAGGCCGACCGGCTGCGCCGCCACTACTGGCAGCTTTACGGCACCACGCTGGCCGGGCTGATGCACGAACACGATGTCGACCCGGCGCCCTACCTGACCGACGTGCACGAAATCTCGCTTGATCATCTCGATCCCGACCCGGCGCTGCGCGACGGCATCGCGGCGCTGCCGGGCCGGCGGATCGTCTACACCAACGGCTCGGCCCCCTATGCCGATCGGGTGATCGCCGCGCGCGGGCTCGACGGGCTCTTCGACGCGGTCTACGGCGTCGAACACGCGGGGTTCCGCCCCAAGCCCGAGCGCGCGGCCTTCGAGACGGTCTTTGCCCGCGGCGGGATCGAACCGGGCCGGGCCGCGATGTTCGAGGACGACCCGCGCAACCTCGCCGCGCCGCACCAGATGGGGATGCGCACCGTCCATGTCGCGCCGGAACCGGACCCAGCGGACCACATCCACCATCACACCGCCGACCTCGCCGAGTTCCTCGCCCGGCTGCGACGCTGAGCCGCGGGCGACCCCATGCCGCGCTGCGGCGAAAGGCCCCTTTGCGACCGGGCCGGGGGCGCGCCATCTCGGATCACGTGTGAACAGGAGATTTTCATGTCGATTCAATCCGCCCCGGCGGGCGCCGCCCGTCTGTCCGTTTCCCTCGCCCTTCTCGCTGCCGTCGTCGCGCTTCTGGCCGTCGCCGGCCTGGCGCTGGCCGTCAAGACCTGGGGGCTGGTGGCACTCGGCCTGACCGCGCTGGCCAGCGTGCCGGTGATGTTCGTGGTGCTGATCCTGCTGACGCTGGGCAAGTAGCCGCAGGGCCGGCCCTTGGCCGGGGCCCGGCCCCGGCCTATTGTCGTGCCACGACAAAGGGGGCGCGAATGGCCGATATCCATGCCGACATCCTCGTATCCGGCGGCGGCGTCGCCGGGCTGACCGCCGCGGCGGCCTTCGGCGCGGCCGGCTTTTCGGTGATCTGCGTCGATCCCGAGCCGCCGGTGACCGATGCCGCGGCCGCGGGCGCGGACCTGCGCACCACCGCCTTCCTGCACCCCTCGATCCCGGTGCTGGAGGCCGCGGGCCTCTGGGCGCGGCTGGAACCCCATGCCGCGGCGCTGCAGGTGATGCGGATCGTCGATGCCGGCGGGGAGGATCCCGAACCCCGGATCGTCAAGGATTTCGACGCCTCCGACATTTCCGACGCGCCGTTCGGCTGGAACCTGCCGAACTGGCTGTTGCGCCGCGAGATGGTGGCGCGGCTGGCCGAGATCCCGAACGTGGCGTTTCGCCCCGGCACCGCCACGACCGGCCTCGTGGCCCGCGACCGCGAGGCGATCGTCACGCTGAACACCGGCGACCGGGTGCGGGCGCGCATGGTGGTGGCCGCCGACGGGCGCAATTCCACCATGCGGCAGGCGCTGGACATTCCCGTGCGCACCATCCGCTATGGCCAGCGGGCGCTGGCCTTCGCCGTCACCCACCCGATCCCGCATCAGGATGTCTCGACCGAGATCCACCGCTCCGGCGGTCCGTTCACGCTGGTGCCGCTGCCCGACCGCGACGGGCTGCCCTGTTCGGCCATCGTCTGGATGGAACAGGCCGCCGAGGTCGAACGGCTCGCCGCGCTGCCGGTGCCGGAGTTCGAGGCGGCGATGAACCGCCGCTCCTGCGGGCTGTTCGGGCCCCTGACGCTGGTCACGCGCCGCAGCACCTGGCCGATCATCAGCCAGGTGGCGCGACGGATGCACGGGCCGCGCACCGCGCTGATGGCCGAGGCGGCGCATGTCGTGCCGCCGATCGGCGCGCAGGGCCTGAACATGAGCCTGGCCGACCTGCGCTGCCTGCTCGATCTTTCAACGGCAGATCCCGCCGGGATCGGCGACGCGGCGATGCTGGATGCCTACGATCGCGCCCGGCACATGGAGGTGCAGGCGCGGGTCGCCGGGATCGACATGCTCAACCGCGCCTCGATGCTGGGGGCGCAGCCGCTGCGCGACATGCGCGCGGCGGCCCTCAACGCGCTCTACTCGCTCGCCCCGGTGCGGCGCACGCTGATGCGCGCCGGGCTGGGCGTACGCTGATGCCCCGCTACCCCAGCACCGCGTCCAGCGCCGGCGTCAGCCGCGCCAGCGTACCGGGCACGTCGTAAAGCTTGTCGAGCCCGAACAACCCGATCCGGAAGGTGCGGAACTCCGGCCCCTCGCCGATCTGCAAGGGCACACCCGCGGCAATCTGCACCCCCCGCGCGGCAAAGGCCCGGCCCGATTGCACCTCCGGGTCATCGGTGTAGCTGACCACCACGCCCGGCGCGCCGAAGCCCTCGGCAGCGACCGACCGCAGGCCAAGCCCCTTCAGATGCGCCCGCACGGCGTCGCCAAGTTGCCATTGCGCGTCGCGCAGCCGGTCGAAGCCGTGGGCCTTCGTCTCGGCCATCGTGTCGCGGAACGCGGCCAGCCCGTCCGTCGGCATCGTGGCGTGATAGGCATGCCCGCCGCCCTCGTAGGCCGCCATGATCGCGCGCCATTTCTTCAGGTCCAGCGCGAAGGAGTTCGAGGCCGTCGCCTCCAGCCGCTCCGCCGCCCGCGCCGACAGCATCACCAGCCCCGCCGACGGGGTGGAAGACCAGCCTTTCTGCGGGGCCGAGATCAGCACGTCGACCCCGGTCGCCGCCATGTCGACCCAGACACAGCCCGAGGCGATACAATCCAGCACCATCAGCGCGCCGACCTCGTGCGCCGCCGCGGCCAGCGCCGTCACGTAATCCTCCGGCAGGATCAGCCCGGCCGAGGTTTCGACATGCGGGGCGAAGACGACATCGGGCTTCGCGGCGCGGATCTGCGCCACCACCTCCTCGATCGGCGGCGGCGCATAGGCCGGCTGCGGCGCGTTGCCCGCCGGCCGCGCCATCGCCACCGTCACCGTGGCCGCGAAACCGCCGGCCTCGAGAATCTGGCTCCAGCGGAAGGAAAACCAGCCGTTGCGCAGCACGAAGGCATGCGCGCCGGTGGCGAACTGCCGCGCCACCGCCTCCATCGCGTAGCTGCCGCCGCCGGGCACCAGCGCCACCGCCTCGGCGCCGTAGACCTCGCGCAGCATCGCCGAGATGTCGCGCATCACGCCCTGGAACCGCGCCGACATGTGGTTGAGCGACCGGTCGGTGAACACGACCGAGAATTCCTGCAACCCGTCCGGGTCGACATTCGCAAGCAATCCGGGCATCGGCCCCTCCCCTGATGGTCGCCCCGACCTAGCGCGCCCGCCGCCGCAAGGCAAAGCCTATCGCATCCTGCCGTCAGCCCAGCGGGCCCGGCCGCCGTTCCTCGCTCAGCAGCACGTTCGCCTCGACCTGCCCGACGCCCGGCAGCGTCATCACCCGGCGGCGCAGGATGCGTTCGAAATCGGCGATGTCGCGGGCCACCACGCGCAGCCGGTAGTCGTAAAGCCCCAGAACGTGCTGGACCTGCTGAACCTCGGGGATCGCGCTGACCGCGCGTTCGAAATCCTCAAGGCCCACACGGCCCTTCGCGGCCAGTTTCACGCCCAGGAACACGGTCACGCCGAAGCCCAGCGCCGACAGGTCCACCCGCGGCCGCCGGCCGCGGATCACGCCGGCCTCCGCCAGCCGCCGGATCCGCCGCCAGGCCGCCGATTGCGTCAGCCCGACGCGGCGACCGACCTCGCCCGCGCCCAGGTCGGCCTCGGCCACCAGCAACCGCAGGATCGCCCGGTCGGTATCGTCCAGCGCGGTCACAGCGGCAGCCCCGCGCCGTCCTTGACCGTGGCGACCAGCATCAGCGCCTCGATATCGGCGATATGCGGCAGCGCCAGGATCCGGTCGCGGTAGATCAGCTGGTAATGCCCCATGTCGCGCGCGATCACGTTCAGCCGCACGTCGACCCGGCCCAGGAAGGTCTGGATCTCGATCACCTCGGGCACCTCGCGCGCGGCGGCGAGGAATTCGTCGAAGGCGCGGGGGTTCGTCTTGTCGAGCGTGAAGCGCAGCGAAACCTCGACCTCCCAGCCCAGCGCGCGCCAGTCGATCACCGCCTCCGTCCGCCCCAGCACGCCGCGGCCGCGCAGCTTCTCCAGCCGCCGCCAGGCCGTCGCCGCCGTCACCCCTGCCCGGCCCGCAAGCTCCGCCGCGGTCAGTTCGGGCTCGGACAGCAGGTGCCGCAGGAGGCGCCGATCGGTATCATCGACTTGCATCATACACTCGAAATTTTTCCATTCCTTGCATGATATTTTCCATCATGCCGAAGAACTATCAAATTATGCGACCGATTCCATGCGGAAATCCGCAGACTCCGCCCATCTGACACCCGAAGGAGGAGCGCGGAAAGATGCGCGTCTATTACGATCGCGAT
>CAYUXM010000179.1:0-6454 GCA_964448765.1 uncultured Rhodobacterales bacterium | reverse complement strand
GGGCCTTGAAATCGCGCGGGTTGGCCATGCAGTTGGCGCCGATCGGGCCGCGGCCGGGCAGTTCGAACTTCTGGCCGTAATTCTCGCAGACGAAGCCGCGGCAGGGGCCTTCCAGCACCTCGACCCGGTAGACCAGCCCGCGCGGAAGGATCGCGATTTCCTTGGGTTCGAGGTCGATCACCCCAAGCTCGGTGCAGAACCTCAGCCGGCCTTCCTGCGGCACCACCAGAAGCTCGCTGTCGGCCGAGAAGAAATAGGCGTCCTGCATCGAGGCGGTGACAAGGTAGACATGGCTGGCCATCCCCACCTGGGTGTTCACGTCGCCCGCCGTGGTCATCGTGCGCATGCCGGTCAGCCAGGTCAGCGGCGTGTCGGAATGCGGCACCGGATCCCAGCGATACTGGCCAAGGCTGATCACGTCGGGATCGACGTTCGGCGCGGATTTCCAGTACGGCAGATCGATCCGCGTGTAGCGGGCCGAGTGCTTGACCGAGGGGCGGATGCGGTAGCACCAGGTCCGTTCCGGCGGGTTGGCGGTGAAGGCGGTGCCCGAAAGCTGTTCGCCGTACAGGCCGTAGTTGCAGCGTTGCGGCGAGTTCATGCCCTGCGGCAGCGCCCCGGGCAGGGCCTCGGTCTCGAAATCGTTTCCGAAGCCGGGCATGTAGCCTTCCACCGTTCCGATGTTGGACGGGGCGCGGACCATCCCGCGCGGCAGGTCGAAGCTGGTCATGCGATTCTCCCGGCCGCGTCCGGCGCGGCCCTACATGCGGCGGATTATCGTTGCATATGCAACGAAGTCAAGCCATGCGCGCTTGACGGGGCCCGCCCGCCCGCCATGATCGGCGCATCATGACCGGCTTCGACCTCGACGATTTCCTGCCCTACCAGCTTGCCGTGGCCGCGGCCCGCGTCAGCCGGGGGTTCGCCGACCGCTACCGCGAGGAATTCGGCATCACGATCCCCGAATGGCGGGTTCTGGCGCATCTGTCCGCCGCCGGCGGGCCGGTCAGCGTGCGCGAGATCCACGCGCGGGTGGACATGGACAAGTCCAAGGTCAGCCGGGCCGCGGCGCGGCTGGAACGCGCGGGCCTCGTCGCCAAGGCCGAGAACGCGGAAGACCGGCGGCTGGTCGCGCTGACCCTGACGCCGGCGGGCGCGGCGCTGGTGGCGCGGATCGTGCCCGTGGCGCTGGACTGGCAGGCGCAGATGACCGCGCGGCTGGGCAGCGCCGAGGATGTCGCGGCCTTTCGCCGGGTGCTGGCCCGGGTGATCGAGGAGGCGTGATCGAAAGGGCATGACGCCGCGTCGCCCACGCTTTCGCTTGGCGGCGGGGCGCGATTGCCGCTAGCCTTCATGCGACGTCTTGGGGAGGATCAGGACATGAACGATATCGTCATCCTGTCGGGCGCGCGCACCGCGATCGGCACGTTCGGCGGCGCGCTGGCCTCGGTCCCGCCGATCACGCTGGGCGCCATCGCCGCGAAGGCCGCCATCGACCGCGCCGGGGTGGCGGCGGACCGGATCGGCCATGTCGTCTTCGGCCATGTGATCAACACCGAACCGCGCGACATGTACCTGTCGCGCGTCGCGGCGATCGAGGCCGGCATCCCGAACGGCACCCCGGCGATGAACGTCAACCGGCTGTGCGGATCGGGGGCGCAGGCGGTCGTGTCGGCGATCCAGGCGCTGATGCTGGGCGATGCCGATGTCGCGCTTGCCGGCGGCGCGGAAAGCATGAGCCGGTCGCCGCATGCGCTGACGGTCGCGCGGTTCGGCCAGAAGATGGGCGATGCCAAGGCCGTCGACATGATGACCGGCGCGCTGACCTGCCCGTTCGGCACCGGCCACATGGGCGTGACGGCGGAAAACGTGGCGCGCGAGCATGGCATCGACCGGGCCGCGCAAGACGCTTTCGCGCTGGAAAGCCAGGCCCGCGCCGCCCGCGCCATCGCTGAAGGGCGGTTCCGCGACCAGATCGTGCCGGTGGAGATCGCCGGGCGGAAGGGCATCGTGACCGTCGATACCGACGAACACCCCAAACCCACCACGGCCGAGGCGCTGGCCGGGCTGCGGCCCGTCTTCCAGAAGGACGGCAGCGTGACGGCGGGCAATGCCAGCGGCATCAACGACGGCGCGGCGGCGCTGGTGCTGGCGCGGGCCGAGGCGGCGCAGGCGGCGGGGCTCACGCCGCGCGCCCGCGTGCTGGGCTATGCCCATGCCGGGGTGCGGCCCGAGGTGATGGGCATCGGCCCGATCCCGGCGGTGGAGGCGCTGTGCGCCCGCACCGGCCTGTCCGTGGGCGATTTCGACGTGATCGAATCGAACGAGGCCTTCGCGGCGCAGGCGCTGGCGGTGAACCGGGGCCTTGGCCTCGACCCCGCGAAGGTCAACCCGAACGGCGGCGCCATCGCGCTGGGCCACCCGGTCGGGGCGACCGGCGCGATCCTCGTGGTCAAGGCGCTGCAGGAGCTGGAACGGACCGGGGGCGAGCGCGCGCTGATCACGATGTGCATCGGCGGCGGCCAGGGCATCGCGCTGGCGATCGAGCGGGTCTAGGGCCGGGCCGGGCGGGGGCTCTGCCCCCGCACCCCCGGGATATTTGACGACCAAAACTATGCCCGGTCTATCCGGTCTTCGGCGTGCGGGCCCCGAAGATCGCGCTGCCGACGCGGACATGGGTGGCGCCATGCGCGATGGCGGTTTCGAAATCGGCGCTCATCCCCATCGACAGGCCGGCAAGACCGTTGCGCGCGGCGATCCCCGCCAGCATCGCGAAATGCGGTGCCGGATCCTCGCCGTCGGGCGGGATGCACATGACGCCGGCGAGCGGCAGGTCCATCGCCCGGCATTCGGCGATGAAGGCATCCGCCGTTTCCGGCAGGACGCCGGCCTTTTGCGGCTCGGCCCCGGTGTTGACCTGCACGAACAGCTCCGGGCAGGCCCCGCGCGCCTGCGCCTGCGTGGCGAGTTTCTTCGCCAGGCTGGGCCGGTCGAGCGTGTGGATCGCCTCGAACAGCTCCATCGCCTGTTTCGCCTTGTTCGACTGCAAGGGGCCGATCATGTGCACCGCGACGCCGGGGAACCGCGCGCGCCAGGCCGGCCATTTCGCCGCCGCCTCCTGCACGTAGTTCTCGCCGAACAGGCGATGGCCTTCCTCCAGCACCGCCTCGACCCGGTCGTCCGGCTGCACCTTGGACACCGCGATCAGCTGCACCGATCCCGGCGCGCGCCCCGCCGCCGCCTCGGCCCGCGCGATCCGGGCGCGGATGTCAGCCAGCGGCATCGTCGATCTCCCCCAGTTCCTCCAGCATCGGCCCGAGATCGGCCTCGTAACGTTTCCAGCCCTTGAGCGAGGCGCGCGAGATCGGCTGGCGCACCTGGTAGACGCTGAGGGTTTCGACCTTGCGGGTGTTTTCGTGGAAGTTCAGGCAGGCATCCTCCCAGTCGAGCCCGCAGGCGGCGATCAGCGCGCGGCTTTGCGCTTCGGGATCGGCCACGAGATCCTCGTAGCGGATTTCGTGGAACCCGCCGGGCAGGCGATCGCGCCAGAACGCCACCATCTGCTCGAAGGTGCGCCAGTACCGCGCGAGGTCGCGCTGGTCGTAGGCGTAAAGATGGGTGCCCTCGGGAAACTTGTTGCGGTAGATCGACAGAAGCGTGTCGCGCGGGTCGCGCCGCACCACGACGAAGCGCGCGTTCGGCAAGGCGCGCTTGATCAGGCCAAGGAACAGATAGGTCTGGATCGACTTGTCGGTGACCCGCGCCGCCTGCGGAAACCGGGTGCGCAGCGCCGCCGCGTAGTCGTGGCCGAGGCCGGCGATCTCGGCCTCCGCCAGGTCGCCGACATGCCGGTAGTGGCCGTCGCCCCCCGCCATGAGAAGCTGCTGGGCCAGCCGGGTGCCGGTACCGACCTCGCCCGCGCCCTCGACCGCGCTGTGGCTGGCGATGATCTGTTCCACCAGCGTGGTGCCCGACCGCGGCATCCCGGTGACGAAGATCGGCGCGTAGTCGCTGGCCCCCTCGATCCGCGGCGCGGCGGCGAAATCGAACCCGTCCTGGGCGCGGATCGTCTCGGTGATCTCGGCATGGCGGGTGGCGATGTCCCAGGGATGGGCCTTGCGCACCAGCGCGTTGGCGGTGTCGAGATAGCGGAACACCGGCGCATGGTCCTTCACGTCCTCCAGCGCCTTGGCGATGGCGAAGCCCAGATGCGCGCGATCCTCGTCGGGCGTGACCGGATCGTCGAACCGGGCCCGCATCTGCGCCAGGATCGGGTCGCCGGCCTGCGTCTTGTGCGAGGTGATGAACAGCCGGTAGGTCTCTCCCGGTGCCGCGCCGGTTTCGAAGGCGCGGCGGAACCATTCCTCCGCCTCGTCGAACCGGCCCAGCGTCTGCAACAGCCCGGCCTTGCCGGCCAGCGCCAGCGGCAGGTTCGGGGCCGCGGCCAGCGCCCGGTCGTAATTCGCCATCGCCGCCTCGTCCCGGCCCAGCCGGGCCTGCGCCTGCGCCAGGAGCGTGCGCGCCTCGATCGGCAGGTCGCCCGTCTCGGCCTCGGCCTTCAGGAGCGCGGCCTCGGTCTCGGCATGGCGGCCGCGCCGGGTTTCGGCATTGGCCAGCGCGATCAGCGCCGGCACGTCGCGCGGGGCAAGTGCCAGCGCCCGGTCGATATACCGCATCGCCAGATCGGCCTCGCCGCGCCGGGTCAGCGCCCGGCCCAGCATGGCAAGCGCGGGAACATTGGCCGGGGTCAGCGCCACCGCGCGGCGCAGCGGCGGCACCGCCTCGTCCGTGCGGCCCAGGTCGAACAGAAGCTGGCCGAGGTTGGCCTGCGCCTCGGCATAGGCCGGGTCGATCCGCGCGGCCTGGCGAAAGGCCGCCTCCGCCTCGGCGCGCCGGCCCAGCGCGTCCTGCGCGGACCCGAGGACATTGGCCACCGCCGCGGCCTTCGGCGCGGTCTTCAGCAGCGCCGCGGCGCGCGCGGCGGCCTCGGCGAACCGGCCCCGGCCCATCAGCGCGACGAGGCCGGACAATTCCTTCGGCGGCAGGCCGCCGGTCGCGGGCCGGCTGCGGGCCTTGAGCGCGCCGAAGCGGTCCTGCAACGCGACCTGCGCCGGGCGCGGCACCGGCGCGGCCTTGAGCCGGGCGCGGAACTCGGCCTGCACCTGCGGGTCGGCCGACAGCGCCGCGGCATCGGCCCAGGCCTGCCAGATCGCGGGTTCGGCGGGTTTCAGCGCCGCCGCCGCCGAAAGGTGGGTGATCGCGCGATCGGTGCGGAAGGCATCGGTGAACAGCCGGCCGATCTGGAAATGCACCTCGGGGATGTCGGCGCGGGACTCGACGATCCGGCCATAGGCCTTCAGCGCCGCCTCGGCCTGGCCCGCGGCCTGCAGGCGCTGCGCCTCGGCGTAGGTCGCCTTGATCTCGGTCGCGGAAAGCGGCGTCATCCCCTACCCCGTCTGGACGCGGCGGACCCTAGCCGCCGGCCCCGGGGATGTCGAGACGCCGGCCGGGCCGGACGGCCGGCCAAAACGAAAAGAGCGGGCGCAAGGCCCGCTCTTCCCAATCCGGTCCTCTGGCGAGGATCAGAACGACAGGCCGAGACCGGCCGACCAGGTGGACGCGCCACCGTCGGTGTCGCCGTAGCCGACCATCAGGACAGCGCCGCCGCCCAGATCGTAGTTGGCCGCAGCGCCCCAGCCTTCGGATTCGCCGCCGGCGGTCAGTTCGATGACGCCGTAGTTGGCGGTCACCGAGATCGCGCCGGTGGTGTAGCCCAGGCCGATCGAGGCGTAGCTCTCGTTGCCGAGGTAGTCATCCCAGTCGACGTAGTTCACGACCGCGTCGAAGCCCGAGGCCGAGACCTTCACCGAGATACCCGCGGTGTCGTAGCTCATGCCACCGGTTTCGAACATGTGCACACCAACGCCGACGCCGAGGCCAACGCCGCCGAAGTCGCCCGAGTACTTGGCGCCGAGGCCGAAGTTCGGGTCGTTGACGCCGGAGTCGTCCAGCTCGACCGAGGCCGCGACGGCGAAGTCGCCGAAGGAGTAGTCGTAGCGGGCAATCTGGCCGTCAAACACGCCGTCGAAGTTGCCGTTGCCGTTGTAGCCACCGTGGGCCGTGTGATCGTCGGCAATCGCGGTCAGCATCGCGGTTTCGGTCAGCGCCCAGTCCAGCGCACCGTCGGTGTCGCCCATGGTCAGGTTGCCGAACGCACCCTTGATGAACACCGATTCCGGGCCGCCGTTGGTGGCGCCGAAGCCGCCTTCTTCGTCCAGGTCGATGGTGGCGCCGAACTCGAGGCCGTTGTCGGTGGTGCCCGACAGCGAGAACTTCACGTCGATATCCGTCCACAGCTGCGTCTCGATCGAGTCGCCGCCGGCGACACCCATCTCCGCATAGCCCGAGAGCGACACTTCAGCGGCAGCAGCGCCGGAGAAGGCCACCAGGGCAG
>CAYUXM010000178.1:0-6512 GCA_964448765.1 uncultured Rhodobacterales bacterium | reverse complement strand
GGATCGGCGTGAGGATCACCAGCGGCAGCTTGAACGAGCCGAACTGCGCCACCACCAGGATGTAGATCCCCAGCAGCGCCACGCCGAAGGCCGCGCCCATGTCGCGGAACGTGACCCATGTCACCTCCCACTCGCCGTCCCACAGCAACGTCACCGCGCTTTCGTCGTCGGGCTGGCCGTTGAGGCGGATCACGGGTTTCGTGCCCTCCTCCCAGTCCATCGCGTCCAGCGCCTCGGCCACCGCGATCATGCCGTAAAGCGGCGCCTCGAAATCGCCGGCCAGCTCGGCCGAGACCATTTCCGCCTCGCGGCCGTTGCGGCGGAAGATCGGGTAGCTCGCGCGTTCCTCCGTCACCCGGACCACGTCGCCCAGTTCCACCACGCCGCGCGCGCCGGGCAGCACGTTGGCCGGGATCGGGGTGGACAGCGCCTCGGCATCCAGCACCCGTTCGCCGCGCGGCCGTTCGACCATGATCGGGATCGGCTGGCGGCCCTCGCCGCGGTGCGAATAACCCACGGCGGTGGAGCCGTTGAGGATGGCCAGCGTGTCGAACACGTCCTGCTCCTGCACCTGGAAGAACTCCAGATCGTCGGTCGAGACGGTGGCGCGCAGCCGCCGCGGTTGTTCGCCGAAGCTGTCGTCGACGTCGACGACGAAGGGCACGGCCTCGAAGGCGGCGCGGATCTTCGTCGCCGCCGCGCGCCGGGTTTCGGCATCGGGGCCGTAGACCTCGGCCAGCAGCGTGGCGATCACCGGGGGGCCCGGCGGCGGCTCCACGGTCTTGAGCACCGTGCCCTCGGGCAGGTCCAGTGCGCCCAGCCGGTCGCGGATGTCCAGCGCGATCTCGTGGCTCGTGCGCTCGCGGTGATGCTTGGCGTCGAGGTTGATCTGCACGTCGCCCAGGTTCGGTTCGGCCCTGAGGTAGTAGTGCCGCACCAGCCCGTTGAAGTTGAACGGCGCCGCCGTGCCGGCATGGGTCTGGACCGAGAGCACCTCGGGCAGGTCCGTCACCACCGCCGCCACACGCTGCGCCACCGCGTCGGTGGCCTCGACGCTCGCGCCCTCCGGCAGGTCGATCATCACCGACAGTTCCGACTTGTTGTCGAAGGGCAGAAGCTTGACCGTCACGTCCTTGGTGTAAAGCAGCCCCAGCGAGCCGAAGGACAGCGCGGCCGAGACCAGCAGGAACAGCAGGCTGCCGCCCTTGGTCGCGAGGATCGGCCGGGCCACGGCCGTGTAGATCCGCCCCAGCGTGCCGCCATGCGCCGCGCCCGCGTCATGGGCATGGGCCGGGGCCTTGCCGGCGACCTTGACCATCAGCCAGGGCGTGATCATCACCGCCACGAAGAACGAAAAGATCATCGCCGCCGAGGCATTGGCCGGGATCGGCGACATGTAGGGCCCCATCAGCCCCGAGACGAACAGCATCGGCAGAAGCGCCGCGACCACCGTCAGCGTCGCCACGATCGTCGGGTTGCCGACCTCGGCCACCGCCGCGATCGCCGCCGCGATGCGGTTCTTCTTAGGATCGAGCGCCCAGTGCCGGGCGATGTTCTCGATCACCACGATCGCGTCATCGACGAGGATCCCGATCGAGAAGATCAGCGCGAACAGCGACACGCGGTTCAGCGTGTAGCCCATCACCTGCGCGGCAAACAGCGTCAGCAGGATCGTCACCGGGATCACGATCGCCACCACGATGCTTTCGCGCCAGCCGATCGCCAAGAGCACGAGGCCGATGATCGACACGGTGGCAAGGCCCAGGTGGAACAGCAGTTCGTTGGCCTTTTCGTTCGCGGTCTCGCCGTAGTCGCGGGTGACCTGCACCGCGACCTCGGCGGGGATCAGGTGGCCCTCCAGCTCCGCGACCCTGTGCAGGATTTCCTCGGCCACGACGACGGCATTGGCCCCGGCGCGCTTGGCCACCGCCAGCGTCACCGCCGGGGTGCGCAGCAGCGCGCCATCCTCGCCGCGCACCACGTTGGCGACGATGTGATCGGAGGTGTCGGGCACGAAATCCACGTCTGCCACGTCGCCCACGTAAACGGCGCGGCCGTCGCGCGCGGTCATCAGCAGGCCCGCGACCTCGGCGGGCGCGGTCAGCGTCCGGCCCGCGACGAGGCCGATCTGCTCGCCGCCGTCGCGGATCGTGCCGGTGGCGAAGGCGCGGTTGGCCTGTTGCACCTTGCCGGCAAGCTGCTGCAGCGTGATCCCGTACAGCGCCAGCCGCTCCGGGTCGGGCGCGATGCGGATCGCCTCGGGCGCCTCGCCGACGATATAGGTCAGGCCGACATCCTCGATCTTGGTGACCTCGGCCTGCACCTCGCGCACCACGCGGGTCAGGTCGTTCGCCGTCACCGGGCTGTCCGGCGCGGCGGAAAAGGTGAGCGAGACGATCGCGACGTCGTCGATGCCGCGGCCAACGACCAGCGGCTCGGCGATGCCGACCGGGATCCTGTCCATGTTGGCGCGCAGCTTGTCGTGCACGCGCAGGATCGCCGTATCGGCCGAGGTGCCGACCTCGAACCGCGCGGTGACCATCGCGTAGTCGTCGCGGGTTTGCGAATAGACGTGTTCGACGTCGTTGATCGCCTTGACGATGGTTTCCATCGGCTCGGTGACGAGCTTGACGGCGTCCTCCGCCTTCAGCCCCGGCGCCTGGATGTGGATGTCGACCAGCGGAACGGAGATCTGCGGCTCCTCCTCGCGCGGCAGCGACACCAGCGCGACAAGGCCCACCGCCAGCGCGGCGAGGATGAACAGCGGCGTCAGCGGCGAGGTGATGAAGCCCTTGGTCAGCCAGCCGGCAAGGCCGAGCTTCTGGGGTTCGCCTGCGTCACTCATGATCGGTCACCACCATGTCGCCGACGGCGAGGCCGGTCACGATCTCGATCATCCCGTCCTCGGCCGCGCCGGTGACGACGGTGCGCGCCAGCACGCCCTGCGCCGTCTCCACGGTCACGAAATCGAGGCCGGAGACGGTATGCACCGCCGCCTCGGGCACGAGGATCGCCTGCCTTGTGCCGACGGGCAGGCGCACCAGCACCCGTGCATCGACAAAGGCGGCATCCATCCCCGGCACCTCGACATCGGCCACCACCCGGCCGTTCTCGATCTGCGGATACAGCTTTGCCAGCCGGCCCTCGGCCGCGCCGGCGCCGGTCTCGATGGCGATGGCGTCGCCCTCGGCCAGGTCGGTCGCGTGCCGCTCCGGCACCGCCAGCCGCAGGAAGAAGCCGCCGCCGCCCACCGCCGCGACGACCTCGCCGGGCATCACGACGGACCCGGCCGCGACCGGCACCGACAGCACCCGCCCGGCAATCGGGGCCAGCACCACGCCCTCGTCGCGCTGCTGTTCGACCACCCGGCGCTGCGCGGCCTGCGCCGCGATCTGGCCTTTCAGAACCTCGACCTGGGTGCGCAGCGCATCCAGCCGCTGGGCGGTGGTCACGCCCCGGGCCAGCAGTTCCTCGCCGCGCCTGAGCTCGGCCTCGGCATTGGCAAGCTGCGAGTCCAGCGCCTGCAACTGCGCCTCGATCGCGCCGAGCTGGAAATCGAGCTTTTCGTCGACGATCCGCGCGATCGGCTGGCCGGCGGCCACGTTCGCGCCCTCGCTCACCGACAACTCGACCAGCGTGCCGCCGATCCGGGCGCGCGCCGGGATCCTGTCCTTCGCCTCGATCCGGCCGTAGACGGCCTTCCACTCGGTCATCGGCTGCGGCGCGATGGTGATCGTCTCCGCCGCCGCGGGGTCGGCAAGGCCCGCGGCCATCGTCACGGCAAGCGCCTGGGCCAGTGCCAGGGTGAGTCGCCTGGGCTGCGTCATCTCCGGTCTCCTTCCGCGCATATCACATTCGCGTTTTTGAATGTGATGTCCCTAACCGGCATTTCAAGGGGCTGCAAGCCCCGCGTCCATGATGCCGGTCAAATCGGAACCGGAGATGCGGATTATGCTTGGCAAATCCTGAGTATTTCAGTAGTCTTTACCCACGATCCCAGCCAGGCCCCGCCGAGCCCGGAGACCGATGACACACCGGACAGGGAGCCACGAGATGACCAGACACCTTCCTCCCCGGCGCCCCGGCGATCCCCGGCCCGCGCCGCAGGGCGACAGCGCCGAGATCCTGCGCGCCGCCCTTTCGGGCCTGTGCCCCACGCTGATGCGGCTGGAGGCACTGATCGACCGGGTGGAGGCGCGGACATGACCTTGCAGGGCAATCCTCCCGCGCTGCCGGTCGACACCGTGCCGGTACATGACGCCATGCGCCTGACCGCCGGCGGCACCCAGGCCCGGGTCGTGCTGGCCGGGCAGGTCTACACGCTCAGGATCACCCGCGCCGGCAAGCTGATCCTGACGAAGTGAGGCCGGCGGGCCTCAGCCCCCGGCCCAGGGACCGTGCTTTCCGGAGCTGCCGTCGTCGAGCCGCGCGAAACCGTGCAGGCCGAAGAAATCGCGCTGCGCCTGGATCAGGTTGGCGGTGCCGCGCGCGGTGCGCATCGCGTCGAAATAGGCCAGCCCCGCCGACAGTGCCGGCACGGAGATGCCGTGCAGCGCGGCAAGGCTGACCACCTGCCGCAGGTCGTCATGGCTGCCCCGCAGCATGTCGGCGAAGCGCGGCGCCAGCATCAGGCTGCGCGCCGGATCCTCGGCCAGCGCCGCGGCCATGTCGTCGAGCATGGCGGAACGGATGATGCAGCCCGCCCGCCAGATCCGCGCGACAACCGGCAGCGGCAGCGGCGCGCCGAAGGCCGCGCCCGCGGCCGCGATCATCCCGAAGCCCTGCGCATAGCACAGCACCTTGCCCGCGATCAGCGCGCCTTCCAGCCGTTCCAGCGGCAGCGCCTCCGCCGCGACCGGCCGCGGGCCGGGGCCGAAGGCCGCCTGCCCCGCCGCGCGCTCCTCCCGCCGGGCCGACAGGTTGCGCGCCACCACCGCCGCCTCGATCACCGGAACCGGCGCGGCCAGATGCTGCGCCTCGATCGCGGTCCAGCGCCCGGTGCCCTTCTGGCCGGCGGCATCCACGATCACGTCGAGCAGCGGGCCGCCGGTGGCCGCATCGACGGTGCCGGCCACCTCCGCCGTGATCTCGACAAGGTAGGAGCGCAAGGGCCCCGCATTCCAGCGGGCGAAGACCCCGGCGATTTCGCCCGCCGCCATCCCCAGCCCGTCGCGCATCAGCCCGTAGGCCTCGGCAATCATCTGCATGTCGGCATATTCGATGCCGTTGTGCACGGTCTTGACGAAATGCCCCGCGCCGCCGTTGCCCAGCCAGGCCGCGCAGGGTTCGCCCTGATGCCGGGCGGCGATGGCGGTCAGGACCGGGGCCACCCGGTCCCAGGCCGGGCGCGGCCCGCCGGCCATGATCGAGGGACCGTGCCGCGCGCCCTCCTCGCCGCCGGACACGCCGACGCCGAGGATGGCGATATCGCCCGCTCCGGCCGCGCGGCGGTCGGTATCGTGGAAATTGGCGTTGCCGCCGTCGAGGATCACGTCGCCGGGATCGAGCAGCGGGCGCAGGGCGGCGATCTGGTCGTCCACCGCCGGGCCGGCCGGCACCATCAACAGGATCGCGCGCGACCGGCGCAGCGCGGCGACCAGCGCCGCGGGCGTGTCGGCCGGAACGATCCGGTGGCCCAGGGCGCCGGCGCGGGCCATCAGCCCCTCCACCCGGCCCGGGCTGCGGTTCCACACCGCGACCGGGAATCCCTTCTCGGCGATGTTCAGCGCCAGCGCCGCCCCCATCGTGCCCAGCCCGATGACGCCGATCTCGCATCCCGCCATGTCCTGCCCCTCCCGCCCGTTCGTCCCGCAATCCGGCGCGGCAACCGTGCCTCAGGCCCGCGCCCGGCCGTAATAGAGCTGGCTGACATGCTCGGCCTCGGCGAAGAACAGCCAGCGTTCGGCCAGCACCCCGGCGGCGGCCGGCGGCAGCGCCAGGATCAGCGGCCAGGCCGCGCCCAGCGCCAGCGCCAGCGCCAGAAGTGCGCCGGGCAGGGCGAAGAGGCCCAGCATCACCCCGCGCCGCAGCGTCTGCGCGTGCCGGCGGGCCACCGAATAGCCCATCTCGCGCATCACGAAATTCGGCTGGCTATGCGGCGGGTCGAGCGGGCGCACCTGCCCGAGGTCGCCAAGACCCGTCGCCTGTTCGGCGGTGTAGCGGCCCGGATCGGCGTCGATCCCGGCCCAGTAGCGCCATTTCAGCGCCGCCGCCACGGCCAGCGCCGCGAGGCCCGCCAAGGCCGCCCAGCCCGCCGCCACGAAGGGCGCCAGCACCAGCGCCCCGGTCGCCGCGGCGAGCGACAGGTAGACCGGCGCCACATCGCCCCGGTGCCACTGCCGCACGGTGCGCAGCGAGGCATAGATCATCGCGGTCGACCAGACCGTGGCCACCGCGCCCAGCGCCGCCAGCGCCGCCAGCACCGGCACCGCGCCGGGCCACAGGCCCGTCGCCCAACCCAGCCACCACAGCCCCGCGGGCAGGTAGGTCGCCACCGCCAGCACCCCCTCGCG
>CAYUXM010000177.1:0-6553 GCA_964448765.1 uncultured Rhodobacterales bacterium | reverse complement strand
CGAAGCGCTTCGATCAGGATATCTCGGCCGTCTGCGGCTGTTTCGATATCGCGGTTTCGGATGGCACCGTCACCGCCGCCCGCCTGGCCTTCGGCGGCATGGCCGGGGTGCCGAAACGCGCCGCGGCGGCGGAGGCGGCGCTGATCGGCGCGCCGTTCACCGAAGACGGGATCGCCCCGGCGCTGGCGGCCCTGACGGAGGATTTCACCCCGCTGACCGACATGCGCGCCTCGGCCGCCTACCGGCTGGAGGCGGCGCGCGCGATGCTGGTGCGGACGCTGCGTGGCCGCACGGGCGAAGCGGTGACCCTGCTGGAGGTCGGGCCATGAGCGTGACAAGGCCCCTGCCGCACGATTCCGCCCGGCTGCATGTCACCGGCGCGGCCCGCTATGTCGATGATCTGCCGGTACCCGCCGGCACGCTGCATCTGGCCTTCGGCCTGTCGCAGGTGGCGCATGGCCGGATCGCGGCGATGGACCTTGACGCGGTGCGCGCCGCGCCGGGCGTGGTGGCGGTGCTGACCGCGGCCGACCTGCCCTTTGCCAACGATGTCGCGCCGGTCGCGCATGACGAACCGCTGCTGGCCGCGGGCACGGTGCACTACCTCGGCCAGCCGATCTTCCTCGTGGTGGCCGAAACCCACCTTTCCGCCCGCAAGGCCGCGCGGCTGGGCCGGGTCGAGATCGCGGCAGACCCGCCGCTGCTGGAAATCGACGCCGCGCTGGGGGCCGACAGCCGGTTCGAAACCGGCCCGATCACCTGGCAAAAGGGCGACACCGCCCGCGCTCTTGCCTCCGCCAACCGCGTGATCGAGGGCTCCATCGGCTTCGGCGGGCAGGAGCATTTCTACCTTGAGGGGCAGGCGGCGCTGGCGCTGCCGGCCGAGGACGGCATGGTGGTGCAGTCCTCCACCCAGCACCCGACGGAGATTCAGCACAAGGTGGCCGAGGCGCTGGGCCTGTCGATGAATGCCGTGCAGGTGGTGATCCGGCGGATGGGCGGCGGATTCGGCGGCAAGGAAAGCCAGGGCAACGCGCTGGCGGTGGCCTGCGCGGTGGCGGCACGGGCGACCGGCCGGCCCTGCAAGATGCGCTACGACCGCGACGACGACATGATGATCACCGGCAAGCGCCACGACGGGCGGATCGACTACCGCGTGGCGCTCGACGGTGACGGCCGGATCGCCGGCGTCGACTTCCGGCAACTGATGCGCTGCGGCTGGGCGCAGGATCTGTCGCTCGCCGTGGCCGACCGGGCGATGCTGCATGCCGACAATGCCTATGACATCCCCGCGATGCGGATCGAGAACCACCGGCTGAAGACCAACACCCAAAGCGCCACGGCATTTCGCGGTTTCGGCGGCCCGCAGGGGATGCTGGGGATCGAGCGGGTGATGGACCATGTCGCCCATGCCACCGGCCGCGACCCGCTGGAATTGCGCCGTGCGCAGTTCTACCCGGAAATGGGCAGCGACAGCCCAGGAACGACGCCCTATGGCATGAAGGTGGAGGATTTCATCCTCGGCGCGCTGGTCGACCGGCTGGCGGACAGCGCCGATTACGCCGGGCGGCGCAAGGCGGTGGCGGACTGGAACGCCGCGCACCGGACGCTGAAGAAGGGCCTTGCGCTCACGCCGGTGAAATTCGGCATCTCGTTCACGCTGACCCATCTGAACCAGGCCGGTGCGCTGGTGCATGTCTACCAGGACGGGTCGATCCACCTCAACCACGGCGGAACGGAGATGGGACAGGGCCTGCACCGCAAGGTCGCCCAGGTCGCCGCCGCCGCCTTCGGGGTGGACCCGGACCGGGTGCGGATCACCGCGACCGATACCGGCAAGGTGCCCAACACCTCGGCCACCGCCGCCTCGTCCGGCGCCGACCTCAACGGCATGGCCGTGAAGGCCGCCTGCGACACGATCCGCGACCGGATCGCCGAATATCTGGCGCAAGAACACCAGACGGAACCCCGCCGGGTGCATTTCGCCGGCGGCAAGGTCTTTGTCGGGGATGCGGAAATGCCCTTCGCCGAGGCGGTGGACCGGGCGTGGCGCGCCCGCGTCAGCCTGTCGGCCACCGGGTTCTACGCCACGCCAAGGATCACCTGGGACCGGCTGCAGGGCCACGGGCGGCCGTTCTACTACTTCGCCTATGGCGCGGCGCTGACCGAGGTGGCGGTGGACACGCTCACGGGCGAGAACCGGATCCTTGCCGCCCATATCCTGCACGACTGCGGCCAAAGCCTGAACCCCGCGCTGGACATCGGCCAGATCGAGGGCGGCTACGTGCAGGGCGCGGGCTGGCTGATGACCGAGGAACTGGTCTGGGACGAGGCCGGGCGGCTGCGCACCCACGCGCCCTCGACCTACAAGATCCCCGCCTGTTCCGACCGGCCGCGCGTCTTCGAGGTCGCGCTGTGGGACGGCGAGAACCGGGAAGAGACGATCTATCGGTCCAAGGCGGTGGGAGAGCCGCCGTTCATGCTGGGAATCTCCGCCTTCCTCGCCCTGTCGGACGCCTGCGCCGCCTGCGGGCCGCACTATCCCGCGCTGGATGCGCCGGCGACGCCGGAACGGGTGCTGGCCGCGATCCGCCGCGCAAGCGGAGAGGGCGCATGACGATCGAACGCGCCGCCCTTGCCCGGCTTGCCGCCGATCACGGCGCGGTGGTGCGCGTCGTGGTGGCCGGGGTGCAGGGATCGGCCCCGCGCGAGGCCGGGGCGGCGATGGTGGTGTGGCCCGGCGGACAGGCGGGCACGATCGGCGGCGGCGCGCTGGAATGGCAGGCGGCGGCCGAGGCGCGGGCGATGCTGGCCGCGGGCCGGGCCGCCGCGGTCTGGCGCAAGCCGCTGGGCCCGGCGCTGGGCCAGTGCTGCGGCGGGGCGGTGACGCTGGTGGCCGAACGGATCGATGCCGACTGGCTGGCCCGGCTGCCCGACGCCGGCCTCTTCGCACGGCGGATCGAAGGGCCGGAAGGGACCCCGCTGGCGATCCGCCGCGCCGTGGCGCGGGCCCGGTCGCAGGGGCTTGCCGCGACACTCTGGGCGCAGGGCTGGCTGGCCGAACCCGTCGCGCCGCCGGAGCGCGCGGTGTGGATCTGGGGCGCGGGCCATGTCGGCCGGGCGCTTGTGTCGGTGCTGGCGCCGCTGCCGGGCCTGAGGATCACCTGGATCGACACGGCGGCAGACAGGTTCCCCGCCGAAGTTCCCGAACCCGTCACGGCCCGCATCGCGCCCGATCCCGGCGCGCTGGTGCCGGAGGCGCCGCGGCGGGCCGAACACCTGATCCTGACCTATTCCCACACGATCGACCTCGACCTGTGCCACCGGCTGCTGGGCCACGGGTTCGCCGCCTGCGGGCTGATCGGGTCGGAAACGAAATGGGCGCGGTTCCGCGCCCGCCTCGCCGCGCTGGGCCACGCGCCTGCCGCGATTTCGCGCATCCGCTGCCCGATCGGCGATCCGGCCCTGGGCAAGCACCCGCAGGCCATTGCCGTCGGCGTCGCCGCCGCGCTACTGAAGGGCGATGCCGCCGTGACCGGGAAAAGGAGCCGCGCCGGATGACCGAGCCTGCGCGCGAGACGCTTCTGACGATCGAGGGGCTGACCAAGGCCTATCCCGGTGTCGTCGCGAATGACGACGTGTCCTTCGCGATCGGCCGGGGCGAGGTGCATGCGCTTCTGGGCGAGAACGGCGCCGGCAAGTCGACGCTGGTCAAGATGATCTACGGCCTCGTGCGGCCCGATGCCGGCCGGATGGCGCTGCGCGGCGCGCCCTTCGCCCCGCCGCAGCCCAGCGCGGCGCGGGCCGCCGGCGTGGCGATGGTGTTCCAGCATTTCAGCCTGTTCGAGGCGCTGAGCGTGGCCGAGAACGTGGCGCTGGGGATGGAACAGGCGCCGAAGCCGCGCGACCTGGCCGCCCGCATCGCGCGGGTGAGCGAGGATTACGGCCTGCCGCTCGATCCCTACCGCCTTGTCGGCGACCTGTCGGCCGGCGAGCGGCAAAGGGTGGAGATCATCCGCTGCCTGCTGCAGGATCCCAGGCTTTTGATCATGGACGAACCGACCAGCGTGCTGACGCCGCAGGAAGTGGCGATCCTGTTCGACACGTTGCGCAAGCTCGCCGCCGAGGGCACCGCGATCCTCTACATCTCGCACAAGCTCGAGGAAATCCGGGCGCTGTGCGACGCCGCGACGATCCTGCGCCGCGGCAAGGTCGTGGCGACCTGCAACCCGCGTGAACAGACCGCCCGCGACCTGGCCGAGATGATGGTGGGCACCACGCTGGCCACGCCCAGCCGGGCCGAGGCCACGCCGGGCGCGGCGGTGCTGGACATCGCCGGGCTGAGCGTGACGCCGGCCAACCCCTTCGGCACCGCGCTGAGGGACATCACCCTCACCCTGCGGGCGGGCGAGGTTCTGGGGATCGGCGGGGTCGCCGGCAACGGCCAGGACGAGTTGCTGGCCGCGCTGTCGGGCGAAGCCCGGACCGAACCGGGCGCGATCCGGCTGAAGGGCAAGCCGGTCGGCGATGCCGGTCCGAACGCGCGCCGCGCGCTGGGGCTTCTGTGCGCACCGGAGGAACGGCTGGGCCATGCCGCCGCACCCGACATGACGCTGATCGAGAATGCCACGCTGACCGCGACGATCCGCAAGGGGCTTCTGTCCGGCGGCTTCGTGCGCTGGCCCGCCGCGCGCCGCTTCGCCGAGGAGATCATCACTGCCTTCGACGTGCGCACGCCGGGGCCGGAGGTGGCGGCGCGGGCGCTGTCGGGCGGCAACCTGCAGAAATTCGTCATCGGCCGCGAGGTCTTGCAGGCGCCCGAAGTGCTGGTCGTCAACCAGCCGACCTGGGGGGTGGACGCGGCCGCCGCCGCCGCGATCCGGCAGGCGATCCTCGACCTGGCCGCAGAGGGTGCGGCGGTGATCGTGATCTCGCAGGATCTCGACGAGATCATGGAGGTCGCCGACCGTTTCGCCGCGCTCAATGCCGGCCGGCTGTCGGCCCCGGTGCCGACCCAGGGCCTGACGCTGGAACGGATCGGGCTGATGCTGGGCGGCGCGCACGGGATGCACGAGGCCGATCTGGACGAGGCGCACAGGCACAGCCACCCGGAGGGCGCGGCATGATCCGGCTGGAACGCCGCCCCACGCCCTCGCGGTTCTGGACCGGGGCGACGCCGGTGCTGGCGGTGATCGCGACGATGATCGCCGGCGGCCTTCTCTTCGCCGCGCTCGGCAAGAACCCGGCAGAGGCGATCCGCACGATCTTCTGGGATCCGCTGTTCGGCCAGTTCGCCAGCTATTCGCGCCCGCAGCTTCTGGTCAAGGCCGCGCCGCTGATCCTGATCGCGGTGGGCCTGTCGTTCGGCTTCCGCGCCGGGATCTGGAACATCGGCGCCGAAGGGCAGTACATCATCGGCGCGATCTGCGGCGCGGCGATGGCGCTGGCGTTCTACCCGATGGACGCCGTGATCGTGTTTCCGCTGATGGTGCTGGCCGGGGCCGCCGGCGGACTGGCCTGGGCGATGATCCCGGCGGTGCTGAAGATCCGCTTCAACACCTCGGAAATCCTGGTGTCGCTGATGCTGGTCTATGTCGCCGGGCATATCCTGTCGGCGATGGCCTTCGGCGCGCTGAGAAACCCCGAGGGCATGGGCTTTCCCGGCTCGCGCAACCTTCAGCAATATCCCGCCGCCCACAATGCCGAGCTGATCGCCAATTCCGGCCTGCACTGGGGCACCGTCACCGCCTTCCTCGCGGTGATCGCGGCCTATGTGCTGATGCAGCGCCACATCCTGGGCTTCCAGATCCGGGTCGCGGGCGAGGCGCCGCGCGCGGCGCGCTTCGCCGGCGTCAACCCGGCGCGGCTGACGGCGATCTGCCTTGGCACCTCCGGCGCGCTGGCGGGGCTTGCGGGACTGTTCGAGGTTGCCGGCCCCTCGGGCCAGATCACCCCGGATTTCGCCTCGGGCTACGGCTTCACCGCGATCATCGTGGCCTTTCTCGGCCGGCTGAACCCGCTGGGCATCCTTGCCGCGGGGCTCTTGATGGCGCTGACCTATATCGGCGGCGAACTGGCGCAACTGACGCTGGCCTTGCCCGCCGCGGCGATCCAGGCCTTCCAGGGGATGCTGCTGTTCTTCCTGCTGGCCTTCGACATGCTGTCGAATTTCCGCATCCGCATCGGCCGGCCGGAGGGCGCGCAATGATCGGCTCCATCGATCCCGTCCTGCTGGTGGCCTCGCTGATGATCGCCTCCACCCCGATCCTGCTGGCCGCGATCGGCGAGATGGTGGCGGAAAAGGCCGGGGTGCTGAACCTCGGGGTCGAGGGGATGATGATCGTCGGCGCGATCTGCGGCTTCATCGCCGCCGTGAACACCGGCTCGCCGATGGCCGGGTTTCTTGGCGGGGCGCTGGCCGGGGCGGCGATGGCCGCGCTCTTCGCGCTGCTGACCCAGGTGTTCCAGTCCAACCAGGTCGCCACCGGGCTGGCGCTGACGCTGTTCGGGCTGGGGCTGTCGTCGCTGATCGGGCAGGGCTACAACGGCATCC
>CAYUXM010000176.1:0-6624 GCA_964448765.1 uncultured Rhodobacterales bacterium | reverse complement strand
ACATGAAGGTCGTGATCGACACGATGGTCGAAAAGGGCCTGCGCGAGGACTATATAGTGCTGGTCGGCGGCGCGCCGCTGAACGAGGAATTCGGCCGCGCGATCGGCGCCGATGCCTATTGCCGCGACGCCGCGGTGGCGGTCGAGACCGCCAAGCAGTTCGTCGCGCGCAAGCACAATCAACTGGCCGGCTGAACCCGGCCTGGCCGGGGCCGCATGGCCCCGGCGGCGTGAGGGGTGCGGCCCATGTCGGGCACCGAGATCGTCCTGCTGGCGGTGTCGCTGGCGGCCACGCTGGCGGCGCTGCTGCTGACCGCGGCGGGCATACTGACGGCCGAGATCGGGCTGACCGCGGTCTCGGTCTTCGCGACGCTGGGGCTGTGGCTGATCAGGAAGGGCACGCGATGACAGGGGCCTGCCTGCCCGACGACGGGGCGCTGACCGAGGCCGGGATGGCCCCGGCGCGGGCGGGAAACATCCTGCTGCTGGCCTGCGGCGCGCTGGCGCGCGAAATCCTCGATCTGAAAACCGCGAACGGCTGGGACCATCTCGACCTCGCCTGCCTGCCCGCGATCCTGCACAACACGCCCGACAGGATCCCCGCCGCCGTCGAGGCCGCGGTGGCACGGCATCGCGACGCCTATGACAACGTCTTCGTCGTCTATGCCGATTGCGGCACCGGCGGGCTCCTGCGCGCCGCCTGCGACCGGCTGGGGGTGGAGATGGTCGAGGGGCCGCACTGCTACAGCTTCTTCGAGGGCAACGCCGCCTTCGCCGCCCGCGCGGAAGACGAGATCACCGCCTTCTACCTCACCGATTTCCTCGTGCGGCAGTTCGACGCCTTCGTCTGGCGCCCGCTCGGGCTCGACCGGCACCCGGACCTGCGCGACATGTATTTCGGCCATTACACCAAGCTCGTCTACCAGGCGCAGACCGACGATCCGGCGCTGGATGCCCGCGCGCGGGCCTGCGCGGCCCGGCTCGGGCTGGATTACGAGCGCCGGTTCACCGGTTACGGCGATCTTGCAACCACCCTCGCCCGGCTCTGACGCGATCACGGTTTTTCTTGAGAAACCGGCAGCCTGGCCGCCGTTCTTCGGGCCCCGCGTCAGGCGGCCGCGGCCTCGGCGGCCAGCTTGCGGATCCGTGCCACCATCGCGCGCACCCCGTTCGACCGCTGGCTTGACAGGTGTTCGTCCAGCCCCAGCCGCGCCAGTTCCGCCTCGGCATCGACCGTCAGCACCTCGTCGGCGCTGAGCCCGGCGTAAAGCGCATGCAGCACCGCGATCAGCCCGCGCACGATCATCGCGTCGCTCTCGCCCTCGAAATCGAACCGCGCGGAGGGCCCCTGCCCCTCGATCCGGGGGTAAAGCCAGACCTGGCTGGCGCAGCCCTCGACTCTGGTGGCCGGCACCTTCAGCGCCGCATCGAGCGGCGCCATCGCCTTGCCCATGTCGATGACATGGCGATAACGATCCTCCCAGTCGTCGAGGAACTCGAAGGTCTCGGCGATGTCTTCGAAGGCGGGGCTGGCCATGGCGCTCTCCTCGTTTGGCCAAGACCTAGGCGCGGCGGGCCGAAACGTCCAGACGGGCGGCGCAGGCGGCGCTTTTCAAGTCCCCGCGAATGGGCTAGGCAAGTCGCATGACGCGCAAGGCCCGCCCCCCCGTTCTCGTCGCCGCGCTGCTCGCGGGCAGCCTCGGGCTGGGCGGCTGCGCGCAGGTGTCCGAAAGCCGGCTGAACCCGTTCAACTGGTTCGGCAAATCCGAGGAAGGCCCGGCCACGCTGGCGCCGCGCGGCGGCTACGTCGACCGGGTGATCGACAACCGCGCCCTGGTCGGCAGCGTGACCGGGCTGGAGATCACCCGCACCCAGGGCGGCGCGCTGGTCGTCGCCACCGGGCTGGCGCCGACGCCGGGCTGGTGGGATGCGGAACTGGTTGCCGAAAGCGAAACGCCGGCCGGGGATGGTACGCTGACCTATGCCTTCCGGGTGGCGGAACCCGGCGCGCCGACCCCGACGGCACCGCCCCCGGCGCGCGAACTCACGGCGGCGGTGTTCCTGTCGGCCCAGTCGCTGGAAGGCGTGCGCCGGATCGTGGTTCTCGGCGCGACCAACAGCCGCTCGATCCGCCGCTAGACAGCCGGTTCAGGCCGGCACCACCCGCACCGCGCCGCCGCGCGCCGACAGCGCGATCTCGCCCTTGCACAGTCGCAGCGCATCGGCGCCGAACACTTCCTGGCGCCAGCCGCGCAGCGCCGGCACGTCGCGCCGGCCGCCCGCGATCGCGTCGAGATCGGCGGAGGAGGCGATCAGCTTGGCCGCGACGCCGGCCTGTTCCGACTTGGCCTTGAGCAGCACGCGCAGAAGATCGGCCAGCGCGGTGTTGACCTGCAGCTGGTCGCGCGGATCGGCGACCTTCGGCAGATCCTCGGCCGGCACGTCGAGCCCGGCCTGCACGGCGGCAAGGATGCCCTCGGCGATCTCGCCCTTGCGCGCGTCGCGCAAGAGCAGCCGCGAGCGGCCAAGCTCCTCGGTATTGGTCGGCTTGGTCGAGGCCAGTTCCAGCAGCGCATCGTCCTTGAACACCCGGCTGCGGGGGATGTTGCGGCCCTGGGCGAAGGCTTCGCGGAACCGCGCCAGTTCCCGCACCACCGCGAGGAAGCGCCCCGATGTCGTCCGCGTCTTGATCCGCTGCCAGGCCTCTTCGGGCCGGGTGATGTAGGTTTCGGGATCGGTCAGGACGCCCAGTTCCTCCTCCACCCACTTGCGCCGGCCGGTGCGGTCCAGTTCGGCGGCGAGGAATTCGTAGATCGCGCGCAGATGCGTGACATCGGCGATCGCGTAGGTCTGCTGCGCCTCGCTCAGCGGCCGGCGCGACCAGTCGGTGAAGCGCGAGGTCTTGTCGAGACTGGCCCTTGCGATCCGGCGCACCAGCGTCTCGTAGCCCACCTGTTCGCCGAAGCCGCAGACCATCGCGGCCACCTGGGTGTCGAACAGGGGGCGAGGAAACACCCCGCCCTCGACGAAGAAGATTTCCAGATCCTGCCGCGCGGCATGGAACACCTTCACCGTGCTCTCGTCGGCGAAGAGGTCATAGAGCGGCTGCAACGACAGGTCGCCGGTGATCGGATCGACCAGAACCGCCGGCCCCTCTTCGCCGCCCTCGCCGGGCAGCGCCATCTGGATCAGGCACAGTTTCGACCAATAGGTCCGCTCGCGCAGGAACTCCGTATCGATCGTTACATAGGCGTGGCGCTTGGCCTCGGCGCAGAAGGCGGCCAGCGCCTCTGTCGTGGTGATGGTATGCATCGGCGGTCCCGTGGCGCGGGGGCATCCCGCAGGTTTCGCCCTCTTAGGCGCTTGCCCGGCCCTTGAAAAGGGGATCAGGGCAGGAAAACCGGGGTTCTGTCGCCGGCGGCGAAGCGGCGCAGCACCGCGGGGTAAAGCCGGTGCTCCATCGCCAGCACCCGCGCCGCCAGCGTCTCGGCCGTGTCGCCGGGCTGGATCGGCACCCGCGCCTGGCCCAGGATCGGCCCGTCGTCCAGCACCGGGGTGACCTCGTGCACGGTGCAGCCGGCTTCCGTATCGCCGGCCTCCAGCGCGCGGCGGTGGGTGTCGAGGCCGGGATATCTCGGCAGCAGCGAGGGGTGGATGTTCAGCATCCGGCCCGCGAACCGCTCGACGAAACCCGCCGTCAGCACCCGCATGAAGCCGGCAAGGCACAGGATGTCGGGCCGGGCCGCGAGGATCGGCTTCAGCAGTTCGGCCTCGAACGCCGCCCGGTCGCCCCGGAACGGCCGGTGATCGACGGCGGCGACCGGCACGCCCAGTTCAGAGGCCCGCTCAAGGCCCTGCGCCGCGGGATCGTTCGAGGCGACGAGCACCGGGCGCGCGGGATGATCGCCGGTCATCGACCGGACCAGCGCGACCATGTTCGACCCGCCGCCGGACACCAGGATCGCGACGCGCCTCACGCCAGGCTGCCGGTATAGCGCACCCCCTGCCCCGGCACGACATGGCCCAGCGGCACCACCGTCTCGCCGGCCCCGGCCAGAAGCTCCGACAGCGCCCCGGCCCGGTCGGCCGCAACCACGACGACAAGGCCGATGCCGCAGTTGAAGGTCTTGAGCATCTCGTCCTCGGCGATGCCGCCCGCCGCGGCGAGCCAGCCGAAGACCGGCGGCAGCCGCCAGGCGCCGAGGTCGATCTCGGCCCCCAGCCCCTCGGGCAGGACGCGGGGCAGGTTTTCCGTCAGCCCGCCGCCGGTGACATGCGCCAGCCCGTGCACCCCGCCGGCGCGGATCGCGGCAAGCGCGGGCTTCACGTAAAGCCGGGTCGGCGCCAGCAGCGCCGCGCCCAGCGGGCCGGGACCGAAGGGGCTGGCATCCGCCCAGCCCAGCCCGGCATGCTCCACCACCCGGCGGACCAGCGAATAGCCGTTCGAATGCACCCCGTCGGAGCGAAGGCCCAGCAGCACGTCGCCGGCCGCGACATCGCGCGGCAGCGCCGCGCCGCGCTCCATCGCGCCCACGGCGAAGCCGGCAAGGTCGAAATCGCCGCCCGCGTACATCCCCGGCATCTCCGCCGTTTCGCCGCCGACCAGCGCGCAGCCGGCCCCTTCGCAGCCCGCCGCGATCCCCTCGACGACCCGCGCGGCGGCCTCGACATCGAGCTTGCCGGTCGCGAAGTAATCGAGGAAGAACAACGGCTCGGCGCCCTGGCAGACGAGGTCGTTGACGCACATCGCGACAAGGTCGATGCCGACCCCGTCGACATGGCCGGTGTCGATCGCGATCCTCAGCTTGGTGCCCACACCGTCTGTCGCGGCCACGAGGATCGGATCGGCATAGCCCGCGGCCCTGAGGTCGAACAGCGCGCCGAACCCGCCCAGCCCGGCCATCACGCCGGCCCGCGCGGTGCGCGCCGCGGCGGGCTTGATCCGCTCCACCAGCGCGTTGCCCGCATCGATATCGACGCCGGCCCCGGCATAGCTCAACCCGTTCCTGCCTTCGCTCATCGCCCGTCTCCGCCGGTTGCCCCCGGCCAGCGCCGGGTCGTGGCCGCGATACAGGATTGCCCGCGGCCCGGCAACGCCCGGCCCGCCGCCGGGCGCAAGCTTGACCGATGCGGCGGTTCTGGTAAGGCAGGGCGGCACGGGCCCGTAGCTCAACGGTTCAGAGCAGGACGCTCATAACGTCTTGGTTGGGGGTTCGAATCCCTCCGGGCCTACCAAACCCCATTCATTTCTCCTTTGTTTTCAGTTGCTTGCCTGATTTTTTGGTGAACCTGTCAGGGAAGTTCACCACGGTTTGTTCCCCGTTCGGTCTTGCGAGGAGCAATTCGAAGCCTTGATCCGCCAGAAGCTGCCGGTCTGCGGTTTCGGTGTAGCGCTGCACTTCGGCCAAGGTCTTGTGGCCGGTCACTGCGGCAATCTGTTTGACGTTCGCCCCGGCTTCCGCCAGCCGCCGCGCGCAAGCCTTTCGCAGCCCGTGCGACGTGCAAGCCGTCAGCCCGGCCGCATCGCACCATTCCCGAACGGAGTTGCCCAGCCCTTCGGCAGATCGGGCCTTCCCGTAGGCGGTCGCGAGGAACGGGCGGTCACTGGGCAGATCGGCCAGCACTGCGGCAAGGTCCGGGTGAACCGGGATGGATACCGCCATGCCGTTCGTCTTCATCGTCTTCTGGCGGCGATACTCGATCCGCAATCCGTTCGGGGTTTCGCGAAGGTTCCAGGGGCCAAGCTTCACCGCGTCAACCCGCGCCGCCCCGGTGTAGAGCATCAACGTCACCGCCCGGTGCGCCAGCGTCCCCGGCCCGTGAACCTCGAAGAACCGCGCAATCTCGCCTTCGTCCCAAGCGTGAAAGCCGTTGCCGCCGACCTTGTAGGACTTCGTTGCCTTCACCGGGTTCGCCGTGATCCAGTCAAGCCGAACGGCATGATCCATGAGTTGCGACAGCCGCTTGCGTAGGTTGTTCGCCGCGGCCGGGGTATCCGCCTTCTTGTCGAGGATCGACCGGACGTGACACGCCTTGAGGTGCGAAACCCGCTTGCCGCCGTGTTCCGCCCGGAACGCCTCGATCACGCCCCGGTATGTCTTCTTGGTCGACTCGCCCACGCCGCGCCACTCGGGCGAGCGGTAGAAGCTGGCAATCAGCGAGTCGAAGGTTCCGGGGGCCGAACGATCCGCCGCCACGCCCGCCTTGCGCGCGCCAAGGAATTCGGCTTCGGCCTCGGCATAGCGCCGGGCGAAGTCTTCCGATCCGAACGCGGTCCCGATCTCACGCGAGAAGCCCCGCGCGTTCTTCGGCCGATACCGCCACCGGGTTTTCCCGGTCCGGTCGGTGTAGCTTTTCGCATGGGGGAACCGGGGCCGCTTCATTGCCGCAGCACCTCGTCAAAGTCGTTCGGCCCGTCTTCGCCTTCGTCCTGGGTGAAGCGAAGGCAGATCGAGCCATCGGGGCAAATCTGGCAAGCCCACACAGGCAGGCCAGCCGCCAGAGCGCCCTTGATCGCCCGCTTGACGTCATTCTGTTTGAACGCAGCCTTGCGGTTAGCCATCCTTGGGGTAAGCCTCGTCCAACACTTCGTCGGGATGCAGAGCAAGGCGCGCGCAAACATCCT
>CAYUXM010000175.1:0-6690 GCA_964448765.1 uncultured Rhodobacterales bacterium | reverse complement strand
GCCCCGACCAGGCCGAGTACATCGGCGTGACGCCCGAGGGCCCGTTCAAGTCGGATCATTACCGCTACTGATCCCGCGGCGGCGCGTTTTCCTTTGCGCGGCGCGGTTTCCTTCCTATCCTGAAAACCGGCGGAGGCTCTCCGCCGGTTTCGTCGTTTCTGGGAGTTTGGAGAACGTCATGGGCAAGCGGGATGAGTTGATTGCGCGCTACGCGGAAGACCTGCGCAAGAAATGCAAGATCGAACCGGATATGGACCTGCTGACCAAGGTCACGATCGGCTGCGGCCCGTCGATCTACGATGCCGACGCCGCCACGGTCGCCGCCAGCCAGCCGTCCGAACTCGTGACGGTCAAGACGAATTTCCTGATCCGGAAACTTGGCCTGAAGGACGGCCCCGAACTCGACGCCGCGATCGACGCTGTGATGGATATCTACGGCAAGTCCGAGCGCAACAAGTACCGCGCCGTCGTCTATTACATGCTGGTCCGGCACTTCGGCCGTGACTCCGTCTACGGCTGAGCTTTGGTTAGCGGATCGTTACGGTTAACGCATTGGATTTGCGATGTTTTGTCGGCACGAACCGCTTGATCGCACCGGCCTGACCGGATAGCACTGTCTGCAACGAGGCCAGGACGGCCGGGACCCAAATCAGATCACGTGTGGTGCTAGGGGAACACGTGGGGTGGAGAAGGGTCCTGGCAGGGGTGCCGGGGCCCTTCTTTTTTGCGTGGTCCGCCGCGGGTGCAATGCCGAGCGCCGGCTACAGACCGCCCAGTTCGCAGATCACCTTCCATTCCTCTTCCGTCACCGGCTGGACCGACAGTCTCGTATTGGTGACCAGCGCCATGTTCGCCAGCCGCGGATCGGCCTTGGCCATCTCGAGGCTGACGGGGCGGGGCATCGGTTTCACGGCGCGGATGTCCACGCACTCCCAGCGCGGATCGTCGGTGGTGCTGTCGGGATGCGCCGTCGCGCAGACCTCGACGATACCGACGACCTCCTTGCCGATGTTGGAATGGTAGAAGAACCCAAGGTCGCCCAGTTCCATCGCGCGCATGTTGTTGCGGGCCTGGTAGTTGCGCACGCCGTCCCATTGTTCGCCCGCCTCGCCGCGGGCGACCTGCTTGTCCCAGCCCCAGACATCGGGTTCTGATTTGAAAAGCCAGTAGCGCATCAGCCGATCACCTTTTTCCATTCCTGCACGGTCACGGTTTCGAACAGCCCCGCCTTCGCATAGGGGTCGCCCGCCGCCCAGCCCCGCGCCGCGGCAAGGTCGGGCAGGTCGAGCACGACGAGGCTGCCGCACATCTCGCCGGCGTCAAGGAACGGCCCGGCCATCGCCACGCAACCGGTCGCCTCGATATAGGCGAGGTGATCGGCGCGGTTGGCCTTTCGGGTTTCCAGGTGGCCGGGCTTGTCGCGGCAGACGACGGCGTAAAGCGGCATGGTCATTCCTTTCGCAGGGGGCGGGACAGCAGGGTTTCGATGGCATGGCCGACGCTGGCGCGGCCGTCGATCAGCGCGGTGACCATCCCGGCCACCGGCATCTCGATCCCGTGACGGTCGGCCAGCGCGACGGCGGCGCGGGCGGTGGCCGCGCCCTCGACCGTGATGCCCGGATCGAAGCGCGCGCCCTCGCCCAGCGCCTGGCCGTAGCGGAAGTTGCGCGACTGGGCCGATGTGCAGGTCAGCACCATGTCGCCGAAGCCCGACAGGCCCATCAGGGTTTCCGGCCGCGCGCCCAGCGTCGTGGCGAGGCGGGTGAGTTCGGCGAAGCCGCGGGTCATCAGCGCGGCGCGGGCGCTGTCGCCCAGCCCCGCGCCGACCACCACGCCGGCGGCGATGGCGACCACGTTCTTCAACGCCCCGCCCAGTTCCGCGCCGGCGGTGTCGGTGGTGCGGTAAAGCCGCAGGACCGGGGTGGACAGATCGGCCTGAAGCCCCGCGCCCGCCGCATCGTCGGCGCAGGCCAGCGCCAGCGCGGTGGGCAGGCCGCGGGCGATGTCGGCGGCGAAGCTTGGCCCGGTCAGCACCGCGGGCCGCGCGGCGGGGCAGGCGGCGCGGATCACCGCGACCGGCCCCTGCCCGGTGGCGAGGTCGATGCCCTTGGCGCAGGCCACCAGCGCGCGTGAGTCGAGCGCCGCCGCATGCGCGGTCAGCGTGGCGGCAAGGGCCTGCATCGGCACCGCCAGCAGCACCGGGCCGGGGGCAAGCCGCCCGATGTCCGCCGTGACGGAGACGGTTTCGGGCAGGTCGATCCCCGGCAGCCGGCGGTCGTTGCGCCGGTCGCGCGCGATCTCCGCCGCATGGGCCGGGTCGCGCGCCCAAAGCGCCACCTGCCGCCCGTCGCGCGCCAGCGCCACCGCCAGCGCCGTGCCGAAGGCGCCCGCGCCAAGGACCGTCACGCTCATGCCTTGGCGCCCTTCCGGCCCGAGCCGATCAGGGCCGGGCGCGCGGTGTCCAGCGGCCAGCGCGGCCGCGCGGCAAGCTCCATCCCGTCGCGATGGCCGGCGCGCAGCCGCTCGATCCCCGCCCAGGCGATCATCGCGGCATTGTCGGTGCAAAGCTGCAGCGGCGGCGCGAGGAACGGCAGGCCGGCGGCCTTGGCCACGCCTTCCAGCGCCGCGCGGATCCTGCGGTTCGCCGCCACCCCGCCGGCCACCGCAAAGGCGGCGGCACCGGTGCCGTGGGCTGCCAGCGTCCGGCGCGCCTTTTCCGCCAGCACATCCGTCACCGCGGCCTGGAACCCGGCGCAAAGATCGGCGCGGTCGGCTCGCGTCAGCCCGCCCTGTTCGGCCAGCAGCGCGTCGCGGGCGCGCACCAGCGCGGTCTTCAGCCCGGAAAACGACAGGTCGCAGCCCGGCCGGTCCAGCAGCGGCCGGGGAAAGGCGAAGCGCGCCGGGTCGCCGGCCCGCGCCTCGGCCTCCACCGCCGGGCCGCCGGGCTGCGGCAGGCCCAGAAGCTTGGCGGTCTTGTCGAAAGCCTCGCCCGGCGCGTCGTCGATCGTGCCGCCGAGGCGGTGGAAGGTTTCCGCGCCCTCGACCCTCAGGAACTGGCAATGCCCGCCCGAGACCAGCAGCATCAGGTAGGGAAACGCCAACCCGTCGGTCAGCCGCGGCGTCAGCGCATGGCCGGCAAGGTGGTTGACGCCGATCAGCGGCAGGCCGGCGCCCGCGGCGATGCCCTTGGCGCACATCACCCCGGCCATCACGCCGCCGATCAGCCCGGGCCCCGCCGTCACCGCCACGGCGTCGATCCGGTCCAGCCCCAGCCCGGCCCGGTCCAGCGCCGCCTCGACGCAGAGATCGAGCTTCTCGGCATGGGCGCGGGCGGCAAGCTCGGGCACCACGCCGCCGAAGGCCGCGTGCAGATCGGTCTGCCCGGCGACGACCGACGACAGGATGCGCCCCTCGCCGTCCTCGGCACGCACCACGGCGGCCGCGGTATCGTCGCAGCTGCTCTCGATCCCGAGAACGGTGAGGCCCTGGTCCATCGGCGCGGCGGTTGCTTGCATGTCGCAGCGCAGGTAACACCCGCGACGGGCCCCGGCAATCCCGCCGGGCCGGGGGGACGCCGTGGAGCCGCTGCCGCCGATCCTGCTTCTGACCCGCCCGGCGCCGCAGGCGGAGCGCTTTGCCGATGCGGCGCGGGACCGGTTCGGGGCCGGGCTGCGGATCGTGCTGTCGCCGCTGATGGCGGCGGAGTTCCTCGGACCCGAGCTTCCCGTGCAGGGGCTGCGCGGGCTGGTCTTCACCTCCGAAACCGGGGTGCGCGGGCTGGCCCGGCTGACCGACCGGCGCGATCTGCCGGCGCATTGCGTCGGCCCCGCCACGGCGCGGGCGGCGGCGGCCGAGGGCTTCGCCGTCGCCACGACCGGGCCGGGCGATGCCGCGGCGCTGGCCGATCTGCTGGCGCGAAACGCCACCGGCCCGCTGCTGTGGCCGCGCGGGGCCGAGGCCGCGGTGGACATCGCCGCGCGGCTGGATGCGGCCGGGGTGGCGACCCGCGCGGCCACGGTCTACCGGCAGGCGCGCCGCGCCCCGTCGCCGGAGGCCGAGGCGGCGCTGGCCGGCGCCGCGCCGGTGATCCTGCCGCTGTTCTCGGCGCGGTCGGCGGCGCTGGCCGCCGATGCCTGGCCCGCCCGGCAGGCGCCGCTGTTCGTCGCGGCGATCAGCCCGGCGGTGGCCGCGGCGGCCGCCGCGTTGGCCCCCGACCGCCTGATCCGCGCCGACCGGCCGGATGCGCAGGCGATGCTGGCGGCCGTTGCCGCGCTTCTTGCCGCGGCGACTTCGGGTTGAGCCGCCCCGCGGCAGTATCTAGATTGCGAATCGGACCGATTGCCGAAGGAGCCTGCCCGTGCCGAAACCGACCGAAGAGGAAGACCGGGCGGAACGGGCGGAGAAGCCCGGGGCCGACCCCGTGACCCGCGACGCCGGAACCGAGGCCGGCGCGGCCGAAAAGGCCGGGCCAGACCCGGACGAGGCGGCAGCGCCCGAGGCGGAGGACGAGGCGGGGCCCGGTGACGACGGTGCATCCGCGCAAGAGGAACCCGGCAGCGGGACGGCGGCGGACGACAGCGCCCGCCCCGCGGCGGAGCCGGAGGCCGTGGACCAGCCCGAGGAAACGCCGCAGGACGGGGACGTGCCGCCGGAAACGGCCGGCGGGTCCGACCCGGGCGATGCGGCGCCGGTGACGGAGGCGGCGGAGGCCGAGGATCGGCCCGCCGAAACGCCCGAAGCCACGGAAGCCGAAGCCACGGAACCCGAGACGCGGGCCGCCGGCACCCCGGCGCAACCCGCGCCGCGCGGCGGAACCGGCGGGGCGATCCTTGCCGGGCTGATCGGCGCGGTGGTGGGCTTTGGCGGATCCCTGCTCGCGCTGGGCGGCGGTCTCGTGCAGGTGCCGCCCGATCCGGCCGTCGCCACGCTGCGCGGCGAGATGTCCGACCTGCGGCAGACGGCGCAGGCCAATGCCGAGGGGCTGGCCGCCCTCGGCGACGAGATCGAGGCTGCCGGCACCCGGATCGACGCGGCCGAGGCGACGGCGGCGGAAGCGGCCGCCGCGGCGGCCACGGCCGCGCCTGTGGACCTTGGCCCGCTCGACGCCGGAATGGCAGACCTGGCGGACCGCCTCGGCGGGATCGATGCCCGGCTCACGGAGCTTGAAAAGCGGCCGGTGGAGGGCGGTGCGGCCTCCACCACCGCGCTGGAGGCCTTCGACCGGGACATGGCCGAGATGCGCGCGGCGCTTGACGCGGCCCGCACCGACGCGGCGGAAACCGAGGCCCGGATCGCCGCGCTGGTGGCCGAGGCCGAGGCGCGGTTCACCGACCTTGCCGGCGCGGCGGAGGGCCGGATCGACGACCAGGTCGCCAGGGCCGAGGCCCTTGTCGCCGACCGCGAGGCCCAGGCGATGGCCGAGGCCGAGGCCGCCGCGCGGGAGGCCGCGGAACTGCGGGCGCGGGCCGCGCAATCGGCGCTGGCGACGGCGCTGGCGGCCGACCGGCCGATCATTCCGGCGCTGGAGGAACTTGCCGCCGCCGGGGTCGAGCTGCCGGCGGACCTGACCGGCATCACCGAACCACCCAGCCAGGCGGATCTGGAAGCGGCCTTCCCCGAGGCGGCGCGGCGGGCGCTGGCCGCGGCGCTGCGGGCGGAGGCCGGTGACGAAGGGTTCGGCGACCGGGCGCTGGCCTTCCTGCGCGCGCAAAGCGGCGCGCGGTCGCTGACCCCGCGCGAGGGCGACGACGCCGATGCGATCCTGTCGCGGGCCGAGGCCGCGCTGCGGGCGGGCGATCTTGACGGTGCGCTGGCCGAGATCGGCGCGCTGCCCGATCCGGCGCGGGCGGAAATGGCCGATTGGGTCGAACGGGCCGAGGCGCGCGACGCCGTGGCCGACGCGGTCGCGGCGCTTGCCGCCCCGGCGCGCTGAGGAGGCGGGAATGCTCTGGTCGCTCATCAAGATCCTGATCTTCGTCGCGCTGGTCGCCGGCCTCACGCTGGGCGCGGGCGAGCTGATCGACCGCGGCGGCGCGCTGCGGATCGCCGTCGGCGGCTGGGAATTCACGCTGGAACCCTTGCAGGCGGTGATCGCGGCGATCCTGGCGTTGGTCGCGCTGTGGATCGTGCTGCGGCTGATCGGGCTGCTGGTGGCGGTGCTGCGCTTCGTCTCGGGCGACGAAACCGCCGTGTCGCGCTATTTCAGCCGCAACCGCGAGCGCAAGGGCTACCAGGCGCTGTCGGAGGGGATGCTGGCGCTGGCCTCGGGCGAGGGCCGGCTGGCGCTGTCGAAGGCGGCCAAGGCCGAACGCTTCCTGCACCGGCCGGAACTGACCGACCTGCTGACCGCGCAGGCCGCCGAGATGATCGGCGACGGCGCGAAGGCCGGCGAGGTCTATCGCCGGCTGCTGGGCGATGATCGCACCCGCTTCGTCGGCATCCGCGGCCTGATGCGCCAGAAACTGGCCGAGGGCGATACCGGGACCGCGATGAAGCTTGCCGAAAAGGCCTTCGCGCTGAAGCCCCGGCATGACGAGGTGCAGGACACGCTTCTGAAGCTTCAGGCCGACACCGGCGACTGGAAGGGCGCGCGCGGTACGCTGGGCGCCAAGCTCAAGCAGGGCAAGCTGCCGCGTGACGTCTACCGCCGCCGCGACGCGGTGCTGGCGTTGCAGGAGGCGCGCGAGGTCT
>CAYUXM010000174.1:0-6697 GCA_964448765.1 uncultured Rhodobacterales bacterium | reverse complement strand
ATCCGGGCTGGCGCAACTTCACCGCCAAGATGATCGCGCGGTCGGGCGCCACCGTGGTGCCGATCTATTTCGACGGCGCCAATTCGCGGCTGTTCCAGCTGGCCAGCCATGTCCACTACACGCTGCGCATGGCGCTCCTGATCAAGGAGTTCAGGGCGCGGGTGGACGAACCCGTGCGCGTCGTCGTGGGCGAGCCCGTCAATGCGGTGAAGCTCGCCGCGCTCAGGTCCGATCCGAAGGGCATGATGGATTTCCTGCGCCGCGAGACCTATGCGCTCAGCCCGCGGCCGCTGGGAACGCTCGACTACGGGTACGAATTCGAGGACAAGTACCGGGCGTGACCGGGGCAAGCCCGGTGGCGGGCGGCGGAGGCATTCATGGCGGTTGGCGTCTTCGATTCGGGCCTGGGCGGCCTGACGGTGCTGGACGCCGTGACGCGGCGGCTGCCCGAGGTCGCCTTCGTCTATTACGGCGACAATGCCCATGCGCCCTACGGCGTGCGCGATGCCGAGGATATCTTTGAACTGACCTGCGCGGGGGTGGAACGGCTGTGGGACGAGGGCTGCGATCTGGTGATCCTGGCCTGCAACACCGCCTCGGCGGCCGCGCTGCGCCGGATGCAGGAAAGCTGGGTGCCGGAGGGCAAGCGGGTGCTGGGCGTCTTCGTGCCGCTGATCGAGGCGCTGACCGAACGGCAATGGGGGGACAATTCGCCACCGCGCGAGGTGGCGGTGCAGCATGTGGCGCTGTTCGCGACCCCCGCCACCGTGTCGAGCCGCGCGTTCCAGCGCGAACTGGCGTTCCGCGCGATCGGCGTGGATGTCGAGGCGCAGCCCTGCGGCGGCCTCGTCGACGCGATCGAGGAGGGCGACGAGTTGCTGGCCGAGGCGCTGGTGCGCTCCCATGTCGAGGCGCTGAAGCGGCGGATGCCGAAGCCCGAGGCCGCGGTGCTGGGCTGCACGCATTATCCGTTGATGGCCACGGCCTTCCAGGATGCGCTTGGGCCGGAGGTGAGGGTGTTCAGCCAGGCCGATCTGGTGGCCGAAAGCCTCGCCGACTACCTTGCCCGGCGACCGGAGTTCATCGGCGCCGGCACGGTGTCGAAATTCCTGACCACCGGCGATCCGCCGCGGGTGTCGGACAAGGCGACGCAGTTCCTGCGACGACGCATCGGTTTCGAGGCCGCGTGATTGCGGCACGTCCCGTTCCCGTCTAAACATCCGCCAGACATCAGCAGGGCAGGTCCATGACCCATTCCGTCGCCATTCTCGGCGCCTCGGGCTATACCGGGGCCGAACTCGTCCGGATCATCGCGACCCATCCGGGGCTGCGCATCGCCGCGCTTACCGCCGACCGCAAGGCCGGGCAGGCGATGGGCATGGTGTTCCCGCATCTCGCGCATCTCGACCTGCCCGCTCTGCAGCGCATCGAGGATGTCGATTTTTCAAGCGTTGACATCGTGTTCTGCGCGCTTCCTCATGCCACCTCGCAAGCGGTGATCGCCGGGTTGCCGCGCGATCTGAAGGTGGTCGACCTGTCTGCCGATTTCCGCCTGCGCGACCCGGCGGATTACGAGAAATGGTATGGCAAGCCGCATTCCGCGCCGGATTTGCAGGCCGAGGCCGTCTATGGCCTGACCGAGTTCTACCGCGACGAGATCCGCGCGGCGCGGCTGGTCGCCGGCACCGGCTGCAACGCGGCGGCCGGGCAATACGCCCTGCGCCCGCTGATCGAGGCCGGGGTGATCGACCTCGACGAGATCGTGATCGACCTCAAGGCCGGCGTCTCCGGCGCGGGGCGGAGCCTGAAGGAGCATCTTCTGCATGCCGAACTGTCGGGCGGCACCTTCGCCTACGCCGCCGGCGGCACCCATCGCCACCTTGGCGAGTTCGACCAGGAATTCTCGAAGCTCGCCGGGCGGCCGGTCCGGGTGCAGTTCACGCCGCATCTGATGCCGTTCAACCGTGGCATCCTCGTCACCGTCTATGTCCGCGGCGCACCCGAGGCGGTGCATGCGGCGCTGGCCGCGCGCTATGACGCAGAAGTGTTCCTGCATGTGCTACCTTTCGGCGCACTGGCCTCGACTCGCAGCGTCGCAGGCTCCAATCTCGTTCACATCGGCGTGGTCGGGGATCGGATTCCGGGCCGCGCCGTCGTCACGGTCGCGCTCGACAACCTCGCCAAGGGTTCATCCGGCCAGGCGATCCAGAACGCGAACCTGATGCTGGGGCTGGAGGAGACGGCGGGGCTGATGCTGGCGCCGGTATTCCCGTGAGGAGACGATGAAGAGTCTGAAGAAGCAACGCCGGGTGCAGGTGATCGTGGTGGCGGCCGTCGCGCTGGTGATCTCGACCGCGCTGATCGGCTACGCGATGCGCGATGGCATCAATTTCTTCCGCGCGCCGACGCAGGTGGTGGAGGAGCCGCCCACCGAGGGCGAGGTGTTCCGCCTTGGCGGGCTGGTCGAGGAAGGCAGCATCGTGCGCGGCCAGGGCGAAACGGTGACGTTTCGGGTGACCGACGGCGGCGCCACGATCCCGGTGGCCTATACCGGCGTCCTGCCCGACCTGTTTTCCGAGAACCAGGGCATGGTCGGCACCGGCAAGATGGAGGACGGCGTCTTCGTGGCCTCCGAGATCCTCGCCAAGCATGACGAGACCTACATGCCCAAGGAGGTCATGGACGCGCTGAAGGAACAGGGCGTCTACAAGGGCGAGGATGCACCGAACGGCTGAGTGAGCCGGCGTTAACCCCCGGGCCGGAGCCTGTCCGCGCATCAAGGCGGGGGCAGGCATGAAGACAATCGACGACATCGCCGGTGACATCGTCGCCCGCGAGGGCGGCTATGTCGACGACCCGGACGATCCCGGCGGCGCGACGAAACACGGGGTCACGCTGGCCACGCTGCGCCGGCTGGGGATCGACCTGACGGGCGACGGCCGGATCGACCGGGCCGACCTGCGGCGGCTGACGCCGGCGCGCGCCCGCGCGATCTTCGTGGAACACTATTTCGAGAAACCGGGCCTTGGCCGGCTCCCCAAGGTGCTGCAGGCCAGCGTGTTCGACATGCAGGTGAACGCGGGCGCGGGGGCGATTCGCATCCTGCAGGGGTTGCTCAATGACATGGGCCACGACCTGGCCGTCGACGGCGTTCTGGGCCCCGTGACGCTGGCCGCCGCCGAGGCCGCCGCGCGCGCCGCGCCCGATCACATCGCCGATGCCTACGGGATCGCGCGGCGCAACTACTACTACCGGCTGGCCGATGCCCGCCCGGCCAGCCGGAAATACGCCCGCCGCCGCGACGGCGGCAAGGGCGGCTGGATCCGCCGGGCGGAAGAGTTCATCGCGCCGCGCTTTCACCTCAGCGCGGCCGAACACCGGGAAAGGACGGCGGGATGGGACTGATGCGGGTGCTGTTCGGCGCCGGGGCGGCGCGCACGCTGGGCGCGGCGGGGCAGGTGGCCGAGGTTTTCGTGCCCAATGCCACCCGCCGGCAGGAACTGGCGGCCGAGACGCGTGCCGCGGCGATGGCCCAGCATGCCGCCGAGTTCCGCCACGCCCGCACCGGCGCCTTCGATCGCGCGGTGGACGGGCTGAACCGGCTGCCGCGGCCGCTGCTGGCGCTCGGCACGATCGCGCTTTTCGTCTACGCGATGGCCGATCCGGCCTCCTTCGCGATCCGCATGCGGGGGCTGGCCGAGGTGCCCGAACCGCTGTGGTGGCTTCTGGGCGCGGTCGTCGGCTTCTATTTCGGCGCGCGCGAGGCGCATCATTTCCGCCTGACCCGCCGCGCGGACGGGCGCAAGACCGCCGCGACGACCGCGCCCGCACATTCCGCCGACGGCAACGCCGCGCTGGCGGAGTGGCGCGCCCTGAACGGCGCGATGACGCGCGGTTGACGGCGCCGATGTCGCCGGCCGGTCACGCTTGCGACATCCGCGCGCATCCCCATTGGCCGGCGCCATGAAATCAAATATTCTGAGTTCATGTTGATCGAGCTCGGACACTTCGCCCTCATCCTGGCCTTCGCCCTGTCGCTGGTGCAGTCGGTCGTTCCCCTTGTCGGCGCCCACAAGGGCTGGCGCGGCTGGATGGCCACGGCCGAACCCACGGCGAACGGCCAGTTGCTGCTGACCGGGTTCTCCTTCGCGGCGCTCACCTGGGCCTTCGTCACCTCGGATTTCTCGGTGCGGCTGGTGGTGACCAATTCCCACACGCTCAAGCCGATGATCTACAAGATCTCCGGCGTGTGGGGGAATCACGAGGGCTCGCTGCTTCTGTGGGTGCTGATCCTGACGCTGTTCGGCGCCTGCGCGGTGTGGTTCGGCCAGAACCTGCCGCCGCGGTTCAAGGCGCGGGTTCTGTCGGTCCAGGCGATGGTCACGGCCGCATTCTTCGGCTTCATCCTGTTCACCTCGAACCCGTTCGAGCGGATGGCGCTGCCGCCCTTCGACGGACAGGATCTCAACCCGCTGCTGCAGGATCCGGGCCTCGCCTTCCACCCGCCGTTCCTCTACCTCGGCTATGTCGGTCTCTCGATGGCCTTCTCCTTCGCCGTCGCCGCGCTGATCGAGGGCCGGGTGGATGCCGCCTGGGGCCGCTGGGTGCGGCCCTGGACGCTGGCGGCCTGGGTGTTCCTGACGATCGGGATCGCGCTGGGATCGTGGTGGGCCTATTACGAACTGGGCTGGGGCGGTTTCTGGTTCTGGGATCCGGTGGAAAACGCCTCGTTCATGCCCTGGCTGATCTCGGCGGCGCTGCTGCATTCCGCGATCGTGGTGGAAAAGCGCGAGGCGCTGAAAAGCTGGACGATCCTTCTGGCGATCATGGCCTTCGGCTTCTCGCTGATCGGCGCCTTCATCGTGCGTTCGGGTGTGCTGACCTCGGTTCATGCCTTCGCCAACGATCCCGAACGCGGCACCTACATCCTGGCCATCACCGGCGTCTTCGTCGGTGGCGCGCTGACGCTGTTCACGCTGCGGGCCAACCAGATGCAGGCCAAGGGCGTCTTCGGTGTCGTGAGCCGCGAAAGCGCGCTGGTCGCCAACAACGTGCTGCTGGCGGTGTCCTGCTTCGTGGTGTTCATCGGCACGATCTGGCCGCTGGTGGCCGAGATGTTCTGGGATCGCACACTCTCGGTCGGCCCACCGTTCTTCGATGCGGCCTTCACACCCTTCATGGTGGCGCTGTCGATCCTTCTGCCGATCGGCGCGGTGATGCCGTGGAAGCGCGGCAGTCTCGCCAAGGCGATGCGGCCCCTGCGCGGGGCGCTGGTCCTGGCCTTCGCCACCCTCGCCCTGATCTGGGCGGTGCAGACCGGCAATTCCGCGCTTGGCCCGATCGGCACCGCGCTGGCGGTCTGGCTGGTCGCCGGGGCGGCGTCGGAGCTTTGGCTGCGCGCGGGCAACCGCCGGGCCCGGCTGTGGCGTCTGCCCCGGGCCGACTGGGGCAAGGCGGTGGCGCATGCCGGGTTCGGCATCACGGTTTTCGGGATCTCGGCGCTGACAGCCTGGGAGATGGAGGATATCCGTGTCGCGCAGATCGGCGAACCCTTCGATGTCGGCGGCTATACCATCCGCCTTGATTCCGTCGACCGGGTCGAGGGGCCGAACTACCTGTCCACCATGGCGACGATGACGGTGCTGCGGGAGGACCGCGAGATTGCCGTGCTGCACCCCGAAAAGCGCGTCTACCCGGTGGCGCAGATGCCCACGACCGAGGCCGCGATCGACAACGGCATCACCCGCGATGTCTACCTGGTGATCGGCGACCGGCAGGACGATGGCGGCTGGGCGGTGCGCACCTACATCAAGCCCTTCGCCAACTGGATCTGGCTGGGGTGCATCGTGATGTCGCTGGGCGGCTTCCTCAGCCTGACCGACCGGCGCTACCGCGTCGCCGTCGGCGCCCGGCGCGCGCCGGCGATGGCGGCGCCGGCGGAATGACGATGCGGGCGCTCTGTCTCTCGCTTGCGCTGGTCGCGGCGGTCGCGGCCGGGCCCGCCGCCGCCGTCCAGCCCGACGAGGTGCTGGCGGATCCGGCGCTGGAGGAACGGGCGCGGGACCTGTCCAAGGGCCTGCGCTGCCTCGTGTGCCGCAACGAGAGCATCGACGAATCGAATGCCGAACTGGCGCGCGACCTGCGCATCCTGGTCCGCGAACGGCTGGTGGCCGGGGACAGCGACGAAGAGGTGATCCGCTACCTTGTCGACCGCTACGGCGAATTCGTCCTGCTGAAGCCCATGCTGACCGGCTCCAACCTCGTGCTGTGGATCGCCGGCCCGGCGATGCTGCTGGTCGCGGGCGGGATCGCGCTTATCTACCTGCGCGGCCGCCGCCGCGCCGAGGAGCCCGGGCCCGACAGCCTGAGCGAGGAAGAACGCCGCCGGCTTGACGAGATTCTGGCCGACTGACGCGGCGTTGCCCTTTCGCCATCCCGCCGGGCCGCTATGCTGCGCGCGAAGAGGACGGGAGGACGGCATGGAGTACGCGACCATCGGCTACCGGGTGGAGGGCGGCATCGCAACGGTGACGCTGGACCGGCCCGACGTGATGAACGCCCTCAACACCGAGATGCGCGCGGAACTCACCGATGCGATCCGCCGGGCGCCCGGCGAGGCGCGGGTGATCGTGCTGACCGGGGCGGGCCGCGCCTTCTGCTCCGGCCAGGATCTCGGCGACCGGGCGAACGCGGCGGA
>CAYUXM010000173.1:0-6776 GCA_964448765.1 uncultured Rhodobacterales bacterium | reverse complement strand
TGGGCCTTGCGATCTGCCGCGAGATCATGGCCAATCTCGGCGGCACGATCGAGTACCTGCCGGGGCAGGGCGGCGCGGCCTTCCGCGTGTCACTGCCGGTGCGGCGCGGGGTCGGCCGGGCGGCCTGAGCGGCCACGACGCGGCCGCGTCAACCGCTTGGTAACCCTGCACCGGGCAATGTGACGCGGGATGCCGGTGCCCTGATGGCACGGCGGGCAGGCACGGGACATGACGGACGACAGAAGTCAGACGGTTCTGAAGCGCAAGGCCGAGGCGGGGCGCCCCCGCACGGATCTTTTTGCCATGACCCCGAGGAAGGCGCTCAGGCAGGCGCTGGCCAAGGCCGCGCAGGATCTGATGGAAATGCCGCTGTCGGTGTCGGACTGGTCGGAGACGCGGATGTCGCTGGCCGAACTGCCCGAAACGCTGGAGGACCGCGCGCTTCTGGCGATCCTCGAGGGGCCGGGCGAGGGGCTGGGCCTTGTCGGCATCGCGCCGCCGCTGCTGGCCGGGCTTCTGGAAAAGCAGACGATGGGCCGGCTGGGCAGCGGCGAGGTCGCGGCCCGGCGGCCGACCCGCACCGACGCGGCGATGTGCGCCGAATTCGTCGACCGGACCTTGGCGGATTTCGGCGAGTTCCTCGCCGAGGAGCCGGACGTGACATGGGCGGCGGGATTTCGCTACGCCTCGTGGCTGGAGGATCCGCGCCCGCTTGGCCTGATCCTCGAGGATACGACCTACCGGGTGATCCGGGCGACCGTGCAGCTTGGCACCGGCGAGGCGCGGACCGGACAGCTGTTGCTGTGCGTGCCGGCCAAGGGCCGCGGCCCGAAGCCGCGGCCGAAGCAGGACGCGCCCGAGGAGGCGCCCGAGGCCGTCGCCGGCGACGGCGACTGGGCCGGGCTTTTGGAACAGACGGTGATGAGCGCCGACGTTCAGATCAACGCCGTGCTCTACCGCATGGACCTGCCGATCGCCGAGATCATGGCATTGCAGGCCGGCTCGGAACTGGCGATCCCGATGGCGGCGCTGGAACAGCTGGAACTCGAAGGGGTCGACGGCAAGCCGCTGGCGCGGGGACGGCTGGGGCAGGCCAACGGGCATCGCGCGGTGCGGATGACGGTGATCGAGGCCGGCGAGGCCGAGGCATTCGGTGCGTCGGGCGCCGCCGTGGCCTCCGGCGGCCGGCAGTTCGAGGCCGGCCAGCCGCCCACGCCCGCCGCCGCCCGGCCGCGGCCGGCGCCGCCGAAACCGGCCGCCGACATCCCCGAACCCGCGCCCCTCGCGCTCGATCTCGGCGGGGTACCGGGCGCCGCGGCCGAACCCGCGCCGATGGCGGGCCTGCCGCCCTTGGGCGACACCGGCAGCCTGCCGCCGCTGGGCGGTGAGGGCGAGTTGCCGCCGCTGGGCGGTGACGGCGTACTGCCGCCATTGGGCGAGGGCGGCCTGCCGCCGCTGGGCGAGGCTGGCCTGCCGCCGCTGGGCGGGTCGGAGGACGAGTTGTCCGATCTCGGCGCGATGCCGATGAAGGCCGCGAATTTCTGACCCGGGGAGGCGTCAGCCAGCGTCAGCCAGCGCCTCGATCTGCGCGCGGTAAGGCGTGAGATCGTAGCCGCCGCGCGCGGCGGCGGCGAGGATATCGTCCACCGGCATCGTGCCGGCGACGGCGAAGGCCCAGACGATGCTGCTGCGGGTGCCCGACCGGCAATAGGCGAAGACCCGGCCCGCCCCCGGTGCCACCGCGTCGCGCTGGGCAGTCACGTTGTCGGGCGTGATCCCGCCGCCGCTGACCGGGTTGTCCACCCAGTCCAGCCCCGCGGCCTCGGCCGCCGCGCGCACGGCGTCGGCGGCGAGATCGGGGCCGACCTCGCTGTCGGGACGGTTGCAGATCACGCGGTCGAAGCCCGCGGCCTTCAGCGCCGCCATGTCGTCGGGCGTGATCTGCGGCGAGACCGCGTAACGCTCTGTCAGGTTCCGGATGTCCATCGCACGCTCCGCCTCAGGTCGTCTCGGCCAGCCGTTCGATCCGGGTGCGGATCGCCGGCGTGGCGAACATACCCGCCATCATCGCCAGAAGGAAGACCAGCCCCCCGGCCCCGCCGAAGCCGAGCGAGGCCAGCGCCGGGCCCGGGCACAGCCCGGCCAGCCCCCAGCCCGCGCCGAACAGCAGCGAGCCGAGCACGAGGTCGCGATCGACCCGCAACTCGGACTTGAACGGGATCGGCGTGCCGAGGATCGCGGTTTCCCGCCGTTTCGCGATGCGCCAGGCGACCGCCATCGGGATGATCGCGCCGCCCATCACGAAGGCCAGCGTCGGATCCCAGTCGCCGAAGACGTCGAGCCAGCCCTGCACCTTGGTCGTGTCGACCATGCCCGACACCAGCAATCCCGCGCCGAAAAGCGCGCCGGAGAGGAAGGAAAAGATCGCGCGCTGCATCTCAGACCACCCCCAGGACATGCCGGAACAGCACGAGCGCGAGCCCGCCGCCCAGCAGGTAGAAGACCGTGGCCACCAGCCCGCGCAGCGACAGCCGCGAGATGCCGCAGACCCCGTGGCCGGAGGTGCAGCCATTGGCAAGCCGCGTGCCGATCCCGACCAGCAGCCCCGCGGCGACGATCACCGCCATGTTGCCGGTGATATGGGTGTCCACCACTTCGTAAAGCGGCACGATCAGCGGCGGTATCGCGATCAGCCCGAGGATGAAGGCCAGCCGTTCCGCCGCCGTCGACCAGCCGGTGCGGTCGACCAGCCCGCCGAGAATGCCGCTTGCGCCCATCACGCGCCCGTTGACCAGGAGATACAGCGCCCCCGCACTCCCGATCATGAGGCCCCCGACGAGGCCCCAGATCCAGTCCTGTTCCATGTCGTCTTCCCTGTTTCCGCCCACGCGCCGGCGGCGCGTCTCCCGTGGCGGTCCCGGATAAATCTAGCGCAGGGTGAAAACATTGCAACTCTTGAATATGTAAACCGGCCCGGAAATCCGGTTGATTTGCATCAAGGAGGGGGCGGCAACGGGATGCATAGTGGATCGGCGAACAACAGGAGACCCGCATGACTACCGTGGCAGACCGCAAGGCGCAGCTCGAGGCGCGCCGCGACGATCTCAACCGCCGGATGCAGGAGATCGACGCCGAACTCGATTCCCACGACAGCAAGGACTGGGAAGAACTGGCGACCGAGCGCGAGACCGACGAGGTGCTCGAAGACCTCGGCCTGTCGGCGCAGCAGGAATTGCGGATGATCGACGCCGCGATGGGCCGGATCGAGGCGGGCGAATACGGGTTCTGCGTGACCTGCGGCAAGGAGATCTCGCAAGAACGGCTCGACGTCGTGCCGGCGACCCCGTTCTGCCGCGACTGCGCCGCCCGGCACTGACGCGGGCCGGGCCGGGCCGGCCACCGGCCAGTGCAGTGTCGGCCATTGCATTGACCGGGGCCTTGCCTAGAGTGTCGGGACAGGGCGACGGGAACGGGCAGGGGCATGGCGGAACTGGTGCGCAGCGCGACGGGCGAGGGTGTCGCCGAACTCGTGATCGACAGCCCGCCTGTCAACGCGATCGGCGCGGCGTTGCGCAAGGCGCTTTTCGAGGCCGTCGAAGCCGCCGATGCCGATCCGGCGGTGCGGGTGATCGTGCTGCGCGCCGCGGGCCGGACCTGGCCCGCGGGGGCCGATATCCGTGAATTCGGAAAGCCCCTTGACCGGCCGATCCTGCCGGAGCTGAACAACCGGATCGCCGCCTGCGGCAAGCCGGTGATCGCGGCGCTGCACGGCACCGTGCTGGGCGGCGGGCTGGAACTGGCGCTGGCGGCGACCTGCCGGGTCGCGGCGCGGGGCACCCGGCTGGGCTTTCCCGAGGTCGGGCTGGGGGTGCTGCCCGGCGCCGGCGGCACCCAGCGCGCGCCGCGCCTGATCGGCGCGGAGGCGGCGCTGGCGATGATGCTGTCGGGCAAGCCGGTGAACGCGGCCGAGGCCGAGCGGATCGGCCTGATCGATGCGGCGGTGGAGGGCGAGGCGGCCGAGGCCGCGCTGGCGCTGGCCGCCGATTATCTCGTGCGCGGGGACGAGGCGCTGCCGGGCCGCGCGCCCGATGCCGGGTTCGCCGACAGCGCGGCCTATTTCGCCGCCGTCGCCGCCGCCCGCAAGGAGGCCGAGGCCTCGCCGCTGCCGGCGCCCGTGCGGATCGTCGAATGCGTCGAGGCCGCGATGCTGTTGCCGGCGGAGGCCGGCATGGCCTTCGAACGCGCCGCCTTCGAGGAACTTGTCGCCTCGCCGGAGGCGGCGGGGCTGCGCCACGCGTTTTTCGCCGAGCGCCTTGCCCCGCGGTTTCCCGAGGCCGGGCTGACGCCGCGGCCGGTGGACCGGGTGGGGATCGTCGGTGGCGGGCTGATGGGCTCGGGGATCGCGCAGGTCATGCTGTCGGCCGGCCTGGCGGTGACACTGGTGGAACGCGACGGCGACCAGCTGGCCCGCGCGCTTGGCCGGATCGCCAGCGCGCAGGAACGTGCCGTGGCGCGCGGCCGGATGACCGAGGCCGAGCGCAGCGCCGAATGGGCGCGGATCGACGGCGCGACGGAGATCGCCGCGCTGGGCGATTGCGACCTCGCGATCGAGGCGGTGTTCGAGGACGCGGCTGTGAAGCGGCAGGTGATGGCCGATATCGCCGGCGTGCTGCGCCCCGGCGCGATCCTCGCCACCAACACCAGCTACCTCGATGTCGATGCGCTGGCCGAGGCGACGGGCCGGCCGGCCGATGTGCTGGGGCTGCATTTCTTCTCGCCCGCGCCGGTGATGCGGCTTGTCGAGATCGTCGTCGGCCGCGCCACCGCGCCCGAGGCGGTGGCCACCGGGCTGGCGCTGGCGAAACGGGCCGGCAAGGTGCCGGTGCGCGCCGGGGTCTGCGACGGGTTCATCGGCAACCGGATCCTGACCGCCTATCGCAGCGCCGCCGATTTCCTGCTGGAAGATGGCGCGACGCCCTACCAGGTCGACCGCGCGATGCGCGGCTACGGCTTCGCCCTGGGCCCCTACCAGGTGCTCGACCTCGCGGGGCTGGAGATTTCATGGGCCCGGCGCAAGCGGCTGGCCGCCGGCCGCGACCCCGCGCAGCGCTACGTGGCGATCGGCGACCGGCTGTGCGAGGCCGGGTGGATCGGCCAGAAATCCGGCCGCGGCTACTATCTCTACCCGGACGGGTCGCGGCAGGGTGCGGAAGACCCGGAGGTGCTGGCGCTGATCGCGGCGGAACGCGAGGCGAAGGGCATCGTTGCGCAGCCGGTCGGCGACGACGAGATCCGCGACCGTTGCCTCGCCGCGATGGCGAACGAGGGCGCGCGGCTCTTGGCCGAGGGGATCGCGCAGCGGCCCTCCGACATCGACGCGGCGATGCTGTTCGGGTTCGGCTTTCCGCGCCACCGCGGCGGGCCGATGCATGCCGCCGACATCCTTGGCCCGGTGCTGATGCGCAGGCGGCTGATGGATTACGCCGCGCTGAACGATGCGTGGTTTTGGCAACCCGCGCCGCTGTGGGACGAACTGATCCGCACCGGCACCCGGTTCGCCGATCTCAACGGCTGACCCGGTCAGCCGAGGAAAATCCCGAGGATCACCAGCATCAGCCCGATCGCCGAGACCATCAGCGCGCCGAGGTTCCAGGCGACGATGCGCTGCAACCGCGCGCGCAGCGCCGCGTCGTCCAGCCCGGCGCGCCGGGCGCGCATGACCGCCGCGATGCACCAAACGAGCCCCGCGATACCGCCCAGCGACACCGCCGCCCCGATCCAGACCAGTGCGTCCACCGCCCGCCTCCGCCGTTTCGATGCGCCGGGCCTAGCCCCTGAAACCGGGTCGCGCAAGAGCCTTGCGGCGCCCGCGCGGAGCGACTAGCAAGGCGGCCTGACGCCCCTGCCGATGCCACGAGGAACCCGATGTCCGATCCGCTGACCGAGACCGCCCAGACCGTCACCGGCGAGGAGCTGCGCCAGTTCATCGAGCAATACGAGCAGCTGGAGGCGGAAAAGAAGGACATCGCCGATCGCCAGAAGGAGATCATGGCCGAGGCCAAGGCGCGCGGCTACGACACGCGGGTGATGCGCAAGATCGTGGCGATGCGCAAGCGCGACCAGAACGACCTGGCCGAGGAAGAGGCGGTGCTGGAGCTTTACAAGGCCGCGCTTGGCATGGGCTGAGGCATTCGGCCTTTGGCAAGGAATTCGTGCAAGGGTTCGGCGGCGGCAATTGGTGGCCGCGTGTGAAGGAGACGAGTATGGCCGACAACAAGGGCTTTGTTATTCCCGCGGGCGTGATCGAGAAGCTCAGAACCCGCGTCAGGATGGACAGCGAGCGCGAGCTGCGCGATTTCGTGACAGATGCGCTCAACACCTATGTCGCGCTGGGTGGGCTGGTCACCGGCGGCGGCATCCTCCAGGTCCGGAACCCGCAGGACGACACGGTGCGCCGGGTCCGGCTGCCCTTCGAACTGCGCAACGTCGCGGCCCGGCCCGAGCCGGCCGGCGAAACCGCCGCGGCCGACGCCTGACCCCGGCGCCCGGCCGGCCACGGGGCAAGGCCTGCCGCGCCCGCCCGGCGCGTCCGGACGCCCCGGCCCGGAAGCGCGGCCGGCGAGAGATCCGAATGCCGGCCCGGCCCAAACCCGGCGAGCGCGATCGCCGGGATCGACCCGGCCGGGCGCCTTGCCCCGCGGCGCCCGGCCGTCTATCTAGGGCGTGGCGCCCTTATAGCTCAGCTGGTAGAGCATCTGATTTGTAATCAGAGGGTC
>CAYUXM010000172.1:0-6809 GCA_964448765.1 uncultured Rhodobacterales bacterium | reverse complement strand
AGATAGGCGATACAGTTGCGCACAAAACATGCGATTTCGCCGATCCTATGCGCGCACCCGCACATATCACCCGTTTGCCCCCCGGCCCGTCCCCCGGCAAACTGGCCGCGATGCGGATCGCCACCTTCAACGTGCAGAACCTCAGGTTGCGCACCGGGCCGGACGGGCCGCGGCTCGACGGTGCGCGCGATGCCGACGATCCCGGCGACGACGGTCCGGCGGCCGCGGCGCTCGACCCCGCCGACCGGCGGCTGACGGCGGCGGTTCTGGCGCGGGCGGATGCCGATATCGTGGTGCTGCAGGAGGTCTTCGACCGCGCCACGCTGGATCATTTCCACGATGCCTTCCTGTTGCCCGCCGGCCTCGCGCCCTATCCGCACCGGATCGCGATGCGCGGCAATGACGGGCACGGGCGCAACCTCGCCGTCCTGTCGCGCCACGGCTTCGACCGGGTGACCAGCCATGCCGACGCGCCGGCCGCCGCCTTCGGCCTCGCGCCGCTGCCGGGCCGCGACCCGGCGCAGCCGGTGTTCCGGCGCGACCTGCTGATGCTGGAGATCGGCGATCTCGTGCTTTTCGCCTGCCACCTCAAGGCGCCCTGGCCCGATCCCGCCGCCGCCTGGCCCGCCCGGCGGCAGGAGGCCCTGGCCCTGCGCCGGGTGATCGAGGGCCGCTTCGCCGACCCGGCCGCGGCGCTGTGGCTGATCCTCGGCGACCTGAACGAACCGCACGAGGAACCGCGCGGCGACCGTGCAGCGGCGCCGATCCTGCCGCCGTTCTCGGTCGACCTGCTGAACCGGCTGCCGGAGACCGAGCGCTGGACCTACGCCACGCCCGAGGGCGCGCTGCACGCCCGGCCCGACGCGATGCTGGCCTCGGCCGCGCTGGCCCGGCGCTGGCCCGCGGCGCGGCCGCAGGTGCTGCGCGCCGGCCTTGGCCGCGAGGCCGGGGCAGCGGGGCCCGCCCTGCCCGGCACCGGCTGGCACCGGCCGCATGCCTCCGACCATGCCGCGCTGGTGATCGACCTGCCTGGCCCCTAGGGCTGCGACCGTCGGTCGCAGTTGCGCCGACCCGGTTCATGCCGATGTCAGCCTGGCGAACCGGAGGAAAGGAAACCGCATGTTCAATGGCCTGACGATTTCGCTTCTGCTCATCGCAGCCCTGATGGTCGGCGCGCCGGCGCTGACGGTCTGGATGCTCGAAGGCGCCTGAGCCGGGGCCGGCGGCCGGACTGGCCCGGACTGGCCCGGCCGCCGGCTACAGGAACACCCGCTCGACGAACCACCACGCGCCGACCCCGGCGATCGCGACCGAGGCCGGAATCGCGATCGCGGGCCGGTACCAGTCGCGGTTGCGAAACCACAGGCCGACGGCAAGGAAGGCCACCGCGATCACGGCCAGCTGGCCGACCTCGACGCCGACGTTGAAGCCCAGCAGCGCGGGGATGAAATTCGCCTCCGGGATGCCGAATTCCTCCAGCACCGAGGCGAAGCCCAGCCCGTGCAGCAGCCCGAAGACGAACACCACCAGCGGCCGCCACGGCGACATGCCCTGCGAAAGGATGTTCTCCACCGCGACGAAGACGATCGAGGCCGCGATCAGCGGTTCGACGATCGCGCCGGGCACCGACACCCAGCCCAGCGCCCCGGCCGCCAGCGTCACGGTATGGGCCAGCGTGAAGGCCGAGACCTGCCACAGCAGCGGCATCAGCCGGGTCGACAGGAAGAACAGCCCCAGCACGAACAGGATATGGTCGAGCCCCTTGGGCACGATATGGTCGAACCCCACCGGCACGTAATCGACGAAGGCCTGCCAGGGCCCGACCTGGCCGCCGCCGGCCAAAGCGATCGGCGCGCTCAGCGTGCCGCCGGGCAGGAAGGCGTCATAGGGGTCCGGCACGTCCATCTGCCGGATCACCAGCGCGCCGTAGCGCGCGGCCCAGCCGATCTGCAGGCTTTCGGAGCCCGGCGGCAGCGGCGCGCCGATCCGGAGGGTGGAGATCCGCGCCGCCTCGGTGTCCCGGGTCTCGGGCACGTAAAGGCCGCGGAACTCCGGCACGATCGGCACGTCATCCACCCGCAGGATGATGTTGGCGGCCATTTCCGGCCAGAAGGCGCGGAACCTGTCCTCCAGCGCGGCCGGGCCCAGCGCCCGCAACCGGTCGTAATCCGCGGCCTGAGGCGCGTCGTTGGTGTCGGCGAAGCTCGACAGGTCGATCCCCGCCAGCGGCCCCTCCGCCGCCAGCCGGATCTCGAGGTCGAGCCCGCCGTCGATCACCCGCAGATCGCCGATCGCCGGCACGATCTCGTGCGCGCGGGCCGCCAGCGTCGCGAACATGCCCACGAACAGGATCAGGCTTGACGCCGCGAGGCCGCGCATCACCCTTGCGCCCATGCTATCGTTGCGCAGATCCATCGCCATCCTCGCCGTCGTCGTGACCGCGCTCCCGGTGGCCGCCCACGAGCTATGGATCGAGCCGGTCGCGCCGCGCGTCGCTGCCGAGGGTAGGATCGAGGCCCATCTTGTCAATGGCGAGGAGTTCCGCGGCACCCGGCTGTCGTTCCTGCCCGGCCAGTTCGCGCGGTTCGAACTGCATCTGGACGACAGCGCCGCCGCCGTCGACGGGCGGATCGGCGACGTGCCGGCACTGTCGATGCCGGCGCTGGGCACGGGCCTGCATGTCGCGCTCTACCAGTCCCGGCCCGCGACCCTGCGTTACGAGACAGCCGACAAGCTCGCCGCCTTCGCCGCGCACAAGGATCTGGGCGACATCGCCGCGATGAACGCGGCGCGCGGCCTGCCGCCCGCGCCGGTGACGGAAACCTACCGCCGGTTTTCCAAGGCGCTGATCGCCGTCGGCACGGGCGACGGCACCGACCGCCGGTTCGGGCTGGAAACCGAGATCGTGGCGCTGGACCCGCCACTGCCGGGCGCGCCGATGCGCCTGCAGCTCTTCGGCCCGGACGGGCCCCGCGGCGATGCGCAGGTCGAACTGTTCGTCCGCGCGCCGACCGGCACGGTGACGGTGACGCGGCTGCGCACCGATGCCGCGGGGATCGTCACCCTGCGGCCCCGCGCCGGGCATGACTACATGGCCGATGCGGTGATCCTGCGCGCGCCGGCCGCCGACATGGCGGCCGGGACCGGCGCGGACTGGGAAACGCTCTGGGCGAATCTCGTGTTCCGCCTGCCGCCCTGACCGGGTGCGGGCCAGCCGGAACGGGCGCGGAATCGGGAAAACCGTCGTGAATGGGTGCGGACGCTGCGCGCACCATCCCCTACCCTATCCCTATGGACTGGCCCCTCTCGCCATCCGGTTGTAACTGAGAGGTCAGGGCGAATGCAGTGACGAGTCACGAGGTCAAGATGAACACGACGTCCCACCCCCCGCGCCGGTGCAACCGGCTTGTCCTGGTCAGCGACGACACGATCCTGACGGAGTTCTTCACCGAAACCGTCGGTCCGGGGCTTGGCATCGGCGTCGATACCGTCCCGGTCCGGCTGAGCGCGGCGCGACTGGCCCGGATGGAGGCCGATACCGGCCTCGCCACCGACCAGCGCGCCTTCGACCAGATCGAACGCGACCTCGGGCCGGAGGGGTTCGGCGGGCCCCTGATCCTTGTCACCGGCCAGCTCGACCGGACGACGGTGCGCCGGCTTCTGGCCGTCGGTGGCATGGCGATCGTGCCGACGAGCTACGAAAAGCCGCTGTTCCTCAACGCCGTCGCCTTCGCGCTGTCGGGCGACTACTTCTTCCCCTCGTCGCTGTGGATGCCCTATCTCGAAGAGACGATGGCGCTTGGTCCGCCGCAACAGGCCACGAAGAACGGCAACGCGCTCACCCGGCGCGAACATGACGTGCTGTGCGAACTGGCGCGCGGCAAGACCAACAAGATGATCGCCTTCAGCCTGGGGATTTCCGAACCGACGGTGAAGATGCACCTCGCGCATCTGGGCAAGAAGATGGGCGTCGGCAACCGCACCCAGCTTCTGACCCGCGCCATCCGGCAGGGCCTGATTCCCGAACTCGCACCGGGCCGTGAGGCCGAGCCGCCCGCCGCCTGAGCCCGGCCGGGCGCGCTATTCGGCCGCGTGGCGCGGCCGCGCGGGCGGCCCATCGCCGACGCGGCGGCGCAACTCGGCCAGATCGGCGCGCACCAGCATCAGGTCGGCGGCCAGCTGCTCCGGCGCCGGGGGCTCCGCCTCGGCCTCCTTCGCGCCGACGAAACGGCCGAAGGCCCAGGCCATCAGCCGGCTGAAATCGTCCATGATCAGGTAGAACGACGGCACGATCAGCAGGCTCAGCACGGTCGAGACGATGATCCCGCCGATCACCGCGGTGGCCATCGGCGCGCGGAACGTGCCGCCCTCGCCCACGCCCAGCGCCGAGGGCAGCATCCCCGCCGACATCGCGATCGAGGTCATGATGATCGGGCGCGCGCGCTTGCGGCCGGCCTCGACCATCGCCTCCAGCCGGTCGAGGCCGCGCGCCCGCATCTCGATGGCGAAATCCACCAGCAGGATCGCGTTCTTGGTCACGATCCCCATCAGCATCAGGATCCCGATCAGCACCGGCATCGACACCGGCGAGGAGGTCAGGATCAGCGCGCCCGCCACCCCGCCGATCGCCAGCGGCAGCGAGAACAGGATGGTGAAGGGCTGGATCACGCTGCGGAACAGCAAGATCAGCACGGTCAGCACCAGCATCAGCCCCATCACCATCGCGTTGCCGAAGCTTGCCACCAGTTCCTGCTGCACCTCGGCATCGCCCGATTCCGCGATCCGCACGCCGGCCGGCAGATCGACGCCGGCGACGATCTCGTTGAACCGCGCGGTCGCGGTGCCCAGCGCCACGCCCGGCGGCAGGTTTGCGCCGATGCTGGCCAGCCGCTCGCGGTTCAGCCGCTCCACCGCGCTCGGCCCCTCGGCGACCCCGATCCGCGCGACCGCCGACAGCGGCACCGTCGCGCCCGTGGCCGTCGGCACCCGCACCGCGCCCAGCCGCGCCAGATCGGCGCGGGTCTCACCGGCCAGCTGCACCCGCACCGGCACCAGCCGGTCGTCGACGGACACCTTGGCAAGCGCCGCGTCGTAATCCCCGATCGTGGCCACGCGCACGGTGTCGGCGATCGCCCGCGTCGTCACGCCCAGCCGCGCCGCCTCGGCCATCATCGGGGTGATCTGGACCTCGGGCCGCGGCAGCGCGCCCTCGGTCGCGACATTGGCCAGCAGCGGCTCGCCGCGCAGCGCCGCTTCCAGCCGCGCCACGCCCTCGTTCAGCGCCGCCTCGTCGTCGGACAGGATCGAGAACGAGATGTCGCGCTCGCCCCGGTCGTTCAGCTTGTAGGCCCGGATATCGGGAACCGCGGCCAATCGCGCGAAGATTTCCGCCTCCACGTCCCATTGCGGGATGGTGCGGCCGGTGTTTTCCGCCACGGGCACGAGGTCGCCCAGAACCGGCAGCGCCCGTCCGATCTGCGACAGCTTCAGCAGCAGCGAATGGTCCAGCCGGTCGAGAAGCACGGTGAACGAGGCGCGGCGGATGTCGCGGTCGCCGGTGGGCGAGGCGCCGCCCAGCACGAAGACGTCGCGCACCCCCTCGACATCGGCGATCGCCAGCCGCATCGCCTCGGTCGTGCGGTCGGTCTCTTCCAGCGTCGACCCGGGCGGCAGTTCCACGTTGATCGGGATCCGGCTGACATCCTCGGGCGGGATGAAGCTGCCCGGCACCTGCGCCATGAAGTAAAGCGACACGCCCAGAACCCCGAAGGCCGCCAGAAGCGTGAGATAGCGCAGCCGCATCGTCGCCCGCGCCAGCCAGGTGTAGCCGCGCATGATCCGGCCGTCGCCGCCCTCGTCATGGCCGGCATCCTTCGCGCGCATCAGATAGGCCGCCATCATCGGCGTGATCAGCCGCGCCACGATCAGCGAAAAGATCACGGCGATCGCCACCGTCAGGCCGAACTGGCTGAAATACTGCCCCGGAATCCCGGGCATGAACGACACCGGCACGAAGACCGCCACGATCGTCGCCGAGGTCGCGATCACCGCCAGCCCGATCTCGTCGGCCGCGTCCATCGCCGCGCGGAACGGCGACTTGCCCATCCGGATGTGCCGCGCGATGTTCTCGATCTCGACGATCGCGTCGTCGACGAGGATGCCGGTCGCCAGCGTGATCGCCAGGAACGACACGAGGTTGAGCGAGAAGCCCAGCAGGTCCATCACCCAGAAGGTCGGCACCGCCGACAAGGGCAGCGCGACGGCGGCGATCAGCGTCGCGCGCCAGTTCCTGAGGAACGCCAGCACCACCAGCACCGCCAAGAGCGCGCCCTCCATCAGCGTGTGCAGCGCGCTTTCGTAGTTGCCATAGGTGTAGAACACCGTGTCGTCGACCGGGTCGATGGCGATCTCGGGGGCCTCGGCGCGGACCCCGGCCAGCACCTCGTTCACCACCTCGGCGACGCTGACCTCCGATGCACCCTTGGCCCGGAACACCGAGAACGTGACCACCGGTTCGCCGTTGAACCGGCTGAACGAGCGCGGCTCCTCGTAGGTGTCGATCACCGCGCCCAGCTCGCCCAGCGTCACGAACCGCCCGCCGGGCAGCGAGATCGGGGTTTCGGCCAGCCCCGCCGCGGTGGCCGCGTCGCCCAGCGTGCGGATCGCCTGTTCACCGCCCGCCACCTTCGCGCGCCCGGCGCCCAGATCGGCATTGGTGGCGAAAAGCTGCTGGCTGACCGCGGCGGCGGTGATCCCGAAACTGTCCAGCCGCGCCGGGTCAAGCTCCAGCCGGATTTCCCGGTCGGCGC